>JASGEH010000123.1:0-4474 GCA_047606565.1 Comamonas sp. | reverse complement strand
TCGGCCTTGGCGAAGATGCCCTGGAAGAAGGGCGCGTAGGCGTGCGTGAAGTCGATCACCTTCTCGCGTTCGGGGTTCTTGCCCAGGGTCGAGATCACCAGGTCGGCCTTGCCGGTCTGCAGATAGGCAATGCGGTTGGCGCTGACCACCGGGACCAGCTCGACCTTGGCGCCGAGCTTCTCGCCGATCAGCTTGGCCACGTCAATGTCCAGGCCCTGCGGCTGCAGGTCGAGGCCGGCGAAACCGTAGGGCGGGTAGTCGGTCGGCACGGCGATCTTGATGGTCTTGCTCTTGGCGATGCCGGCCCATGCGTCCTGGGCCTGCGCGGTGGCCCCGGCGCCCAGCAGGGCAAGGGTGGCGAGGGCGAGGGAGAAGTGGCGTTTGCTGAGGCTCATATCAGGGCTCCGAGGTAGGTCGAGTCGTCGTTGCGTTGGGAAGAGGAAGGCGGGGAGGGCGGGCTGGCCGGCGCAGGCATGGGCTGCAGCGCCTGGCGCAACTGGGCCAGCGGGTCGTGGTCGCTGGGCTGGTGCAGGGTGTCGCGGATGGTGCCGATGTGGGCGGCCATCAGGGTCTCGGCGCGCGCCATGTCGCCCGCCTCCAGGGCGGCGACGATGTGCACGTGGTCTTCGCACGACTGGGCGGCGTCGTGGCGGGACTGGTAGCGCATGGCCACCAGCGTGGTGCGCGCGGTCAGGTCGCGCAGGGTGTCGGCCAGCAGGGGGTTGCCCAGGCATTCGGCCAGGCAGACATGGAAGTCGCCCAGCAGGTAGCTGCGGGCACCGACGTCCTCGCCGGCGAGTGCCGCGCGCTCCTGCGCCAGATGCTTCTTGAGTGTGCCGATGGTGGCCGTGCCGAGGCGGTCGCTCTGGCGGATCAGGCCCCGCTCGATGATCTGGCGGGCATCGAAAGCCTGGCGGGCTTCCTCTGGCGAGGGTTCGACCACGTACCAGCCGCGCCGGGCGCTGACGGTGACGATGCCGCGCGTCGAGAGCTTGACCAGCGCCTCGCGCACCAGCGTTCGGCTGCAATCGAACAGCAGGGCCAGGGGCTGTTCGCCCAGCCGCATGCCGGGTTGCAGCTTGCGCGCCAGAACGGCCTCCAGGATGCGGTTGGCGATGAGGGTGGAAGTGGTGGGCATGTCGGCCAGCACGAATGCATGAAGCGTGCCATGCCTTCAAGACTGGTATACAAGAATGAAAATCCAGTCTTGCGCACCCAAAAATGATCAGTTTGTGCACCAGATCCGTGATGCGAGGCGCGCACGCCAACCACGGGGCCGTTTTGGTGCGTGGCCGTTGTGGGGGGGGAGGGCGGTCGGGGGCGCGAACAATGCGGCCCCAATGAAAAACGGCAAGCCGGGGGCGGCTTGCCGTTTCATCGAGCAGCGTGTTGACGATCTTATTTGTGCTTGTTGGGGTTGCGGGCGCTGCCCTGGCGTGCCTTGAAGCGCGGGTTGGACTTGCAGATCACATAGACGCGACCCCGGCGATGAACGATCTGGCAGTCGCGGTGGCGCTTCTTGGCTTCTTTGAGGGAGGAGAGGACTTGCATGACGGAGGGGGGGTGGAAAAAGATGCTAATGATATTCCAATATCAAAATAAATGCATCCAGCCTGCATGCGGCCCTGCCCATGGGGGCCCTGGGGCTCCCCGTTCACGCGCTAGTCGGCGCCGCCATCTGACGCCGAGGTGTCGGCGGGCGGGGTTTCGGTCTCCGAGCCGCGGATCGCTGGCTCCTGGGTGGGGCGGATGTTCTGGGCCAGGCGGCCCTTGGGGCCTTCGACCAGGTCGAACTCGACGCGGCCACCTTCCTTGAGCGTCTTGAAGCCTTCCATGGCGATCGCGGAGAAGTGCGCGAACACGTCGCCGCCTTGCTCGTCGGGTTCGATGAAGCCGAAACCCTTTGCGTCATTGAACCATTTCACCGTGCCGGATGCCATGGGCTGTACTCCTGTACTTCGTTGACCGTCTGGATACTGCCGCGGATCCATTGCGCATCGCTGCGCAGCACCCGGGAATATCCGCGTCCAGTCTGAGGGATTCAAATGGCAGTGTCAACAGCACCGCGCTGGCGTGCCTCTTGAATGCCGGGCGATCATGACCACATCAGAGAGGTCGGGATGCCATCGAGGTCGCCGGCAGCGGCGGGGCGGGCTTGATATTTGCTCGATAGAATCCATCATGGCTTTCTCAATTCAGCTCTCCCGGCCGCCTGCGATCAGGCCCGCCTCTCCCGTGCCCGGTGGCGAGGGGGACGTGGTCCTGGAGCGGCTGACGCACAAGATAGAACCCCCGCGCATGTTCCAGGTCGTCATGCTCAACGACGACTACACACCCATGGAATTCGTGGTCCAGGTGATCCAGGAATTCTTCAACAAGGACCGCGAAGCGGCCACGCAGATCATGCTCAAGATCCATCTCGACGGCAAAGCCGTCTGCGGCGTGTATTCGAAGGATGTGGCTGCCACCAAGGTAGACCAGGTCATGGAAGCCGCGGCCAAGGCCGGGCATCCGCTGCAATGCGTCAGCGAGCCCACCGGCTCGTGACGGCGCCTGGCTGCGGCCAGGCCAGAGGGTCAGATTTTTTGGACGTCAAGGCAAAGGAAACATCATGATTGCCCAGGAATTGGAAGTCAGCCTGCACATGGCCTTCGTAGAGGCCCGCCAGCAGCGCCACGAGTTCATCACGGTCGAGCACCTGCTGCTGGCCCTGCTGGACAATCCCAGTGCCGCCGAAGTCCTGCGTGCCTGCTCGGCCAACATCGACGACCTGCGCGCGTCGCTGGTCAACTTCATCAAGGACAACACGCCCACCGTGGCCGGCAGCGACGAGGTCGACACCCAGCCCACGCTGGGCTTCCAGCGCGTGATCCAGCGCGCCATCATGCACGTGCAGTCCACGGGCAATGGCAAGAAGGAAGTCAACGGCGCCAATGTGCTGGTGGCGATCTTCGGCGAGAAGGATTCGCACGCCGTGTACTACCTGCACCAGCAGGGCGTCACGCGGCTGGACGTGGTCAACTTCATCGCGCACGGCATCCGCAAGAGCGATCCGCCCGAAGGCGGCAAGGCCGCCGATGGCGCCGCGCCCGAGGCACCCGAGGAAGCCGCGGCCGAAAAGTCCGAGAAGGCCTCGCCGCTCGAACAGTTCACCGTCAACCTCAATGTGCAGGCCAAGGACGGCAAGATCGACCCGCTGATCGGCCGCGAGTACGAGGTCGAGCGCGTGATCCAGATCCTGTGCCGCCGCCGCAAGAACAACCCGCTGCTGGTGGGCGAGGCCGGCGTCGGCAAGACCGCCATCGCCGAGGGCCTGGCCTGGCGCATCGTGCAGGGCGACGTGCCCGAGATCCTGGCCGAGGCGCAGGTCTTCTCGCTCGACATGGGCGCCTTGCTGGCCGGCACCAAGTACCGGGGCGACTTCGAGCAGCGCCTCAAGGCCGTGCTCAAGACGCTCAAGGAAAAGCCCAACGCCGTCCTCTTCATCGATGAGATCCACACCCTCATCGGCGCGGGCGCGGCCTCGGGCGGCACGCTCGATGCGTCCAACCTGCTCAAGCCGGCGCTCTCCAGCGGCCAGCTCAAGTGCATCGGTGCGACCACCTTCACCGAGTACCGTGGCATCTTCGAGAAGGACGCGGCGCTGTCGCGGCGCTTCCAGAAGATCGACGTGGTCGAGCCCACGGTCGAGCAGACCATCGAGATCCTCAAGGGCCTCAAGAGCCGTTTCGAGGAACACCACAGCGTCAAATACGCGGCCGGCGCGCTGCAGGCCGCCGCCGAACTGAGCGCCAAGTACATCAACGACCGCCACCTGCCCGACAAGGCCATCGACGTGATCGACGAGGCCGGCGCCGCCCAGCGCATCCTGCCCAAGAGCAAGCAGAAGAAGACCATCAGCAAGACCGAGGTCGAGGAAATCGTGGCCAAGATCGCGCGCATCCCGCCCGCGAGCGTGTCCAACGACGACCGCAGCAAGCTCAAGACGCTGGAGCGCGACCTCAAGAACGTCGTCTTCGGCCAGGACAAGGCGCTCGAAGTGCTGGCCTCGGCCGTCAAGATGGCGCGCTCCGGCCTGGGCAAGGTCGACAAGCCGATCGGCTCCTTCCTGTTCTCCGGCCCCACCGGCGTGGGCAAGACCGAGGCCGCCAAGCAGCTCGCCTACATCATGGGCGTGGACCTGGTGCGCTTCGACATGTCCGAATACATGGAGCGCCACGCCGTCAGCCGCCTGATCGGCGCGCCCCCCGGCTACGTCGGCTTCGACCAGGGCGGCCTGCTGACCGAGGCCATCACCAAGAAGCCGCACGCCGTGCTGCTGCTCGACGAGATCGAGAAGGCGCACCCGGACATCTTCAACGTGCTGCTGCAGGTGATGGACCACGGCACGCTGACCGACAACAACGGGCGCAAGGCCGACTTCCGCAACGTGCTCATCATCATGACCACGAACGCGGGCGCCGAGACCATGAAC
>JASGEH010000122.1:0-71912 GCA_047606565.1 Comamonas sp. | reverse complement strand
CCGAGCGCCGCCAGCCCGCGCGGCTCGGCGATCAGGCAGGCGACGATGAGCGCGCCCAGCACGATGCGCTGGCTCAGCTCCAGCACGCCGGAGTCGAACCAGCCGCCCAGCAGCGCATTGCCCAGGCGCGCCAGCAGCAGCGGGAACACCACGATCAGCGCCGCGCCCAGAAAGGCGCCGCGGATGGTGGCCAGGCCGCCGAGGATGACGATGAACAGGATCTGGAAAGAGCGGTCGAGGTTGAAGCCGGCCGGCTCCACCGTGCGCAGGTAGACGAAGCCCCACAGCACGCCGGCGATGCCGATCACGAAGGACGAGATGGCGAAGGCCAGCAGCTTGGTGCGCAGCACCGGCACGCCGGTCACGCGCGCGGCCAGCTCGTGGTCGCGCACGGCGATGAAGTGGTGGCCGGTGGGCGTGTGCACCAGCCGCCAGACCAGCGCCGTCAGCACCACCACCACGCTCAGCGCGAACAGGTAGCGCCCGGCCGGCGTGTCGAAGGCATGGCCGGCCACGCGCAGCACCGGCGCGTCGATCACGCCCGAGGCGTTGTCGTTGCTGAACCAGCCGAACTTGTTGAGCGCCCACTGCACGAAGAACTGCGCCGCCAGCGTCGACACCGCCAGGTAGAAGCCGCGCAGCCGCAGGCTGGGCAGGCCGAAGACGACGCCCACCGCCGTCGCGGCCAGCCCGGCCAGCACCAGCGTCACGGGCAGCGGCAGGCCCTCGACGCGCAGGTTGAAGTTGTAGGCCGCGTACACGCCCACCGCCATGAAGGCCGCCGTGCCCAGCGACAACTGGCCGGCATAGCCCGTCAGCAGGTTCAGCCCCACGGCCGCCAGCGACAGCGCCAGGAAGGGAATCAGGATGGCGTCGAACCAGTAGTCGCTGGCCACCAGCGGCACCACGCCATAGGCCAGCAGCAGCACCGCCGCCGGCGTCGCCCAGCCCGGCCAGCGCACGACCGCGCGCGCGGCGGGGACGGTTGCGGCCGTGGATTCGAGTGAAGATGTCGTCATCTCAGGCCCTTTCCACGAGGCGCTGGCCAAACAGCCCGCCCGGGCGCAGCAGCAGGAACACCAGCGCCACCGCGTAGGCGAACCAGCTCTCGATGCCGCTGCCGATGTAGGGGCCCAGGTAGACCTCGGCGACCTTCTCCAGCGCGCCGATCAGCAGGCCGCCGACGATGGCGCCCAGCATGGAGTCGAAGCCGCCCAGCACCAGCACCGGCAGCGCCTTGAGCACCACCAGCGACAGCGAGAACTGCACGCCCAGGCGCGCGCCCCACAGCAGCCCGGCGACCAGGGCGATGACGCCGGCGGCCGCCCACACCGCCGCCCAGATGCGCGGCAGCCGCAGGCCCACGGCCAGCGCCGCATAGGTGTCGTCGGCCGCCGCGCGAAAGCTCAGGCCCAGGTGGGTGTAGCGGAAGAAGGCCGACAGCAGCAGCACCATCAGCGCCGCCGCGCCGGCCGCGAACAGGTCGAAGCTGGAGACCAGGATGCCGCCGAACAGCAGCGGCTCGTCGGAGATGCCCAGGTCCAGGTGGTGCACCTGGGTGCCCCAGGCCAGTTGCGCCACGCCCTCGATCACGTAGGACAAACCCAGCGTGGCCACGAACAGCGTCATGGGTGACTGGTTGACCAGCGGGCGCAGTACCACGCGCTCGACGGCCAGGCCCAGCAGCAGCATCAGCGCGAAGGTCAGCCCCAGCGCCAGCGCGAAGGGCACGCCGCGCTCGACCAGGCTCACGAAGGTCAGCGCCGCGAACAGCAGTTGCGCGCCCTGGGCGAAGTTGAGCACGCCCGAGGTCTTGTAGATCAGCACGAAGCCGATCGCCACCAGCGAATACATCACGCCCGACAGCAGGCCGCCCAGCACCACCTCGGCGAAGAAGGCGTAGTCGAAGCCGTCCATCACGCGGCCTCCTGCCAGGCGGCGGCGTCCCCGCCCTCCGCATCGCCATCACCATCGCCGTGATCGACGCCCAGGTATGCGTCGATCACCGCCGGGTCGTCGCGCACCTCGGCCGGCGTCGCATCGGCGATCTTGCGGCCGTATTCCAGCACCGCCACCCGGTCGGACAGGCCCAGCACGATGCCGATGTCGTGCTCGATCAGCACCACCGTGGCCTGCCACTGGTCGCGTGCGGCGCGGATCAGCGCGGCCATGTCGGCCTTTTCGCCGGCTGTCATGCCCGCCAGCGGCTCGTCGAGCAGCAGCAGGCGCGGCCGCGCCACCAGCGCGCGGCCCAGCTCGACACGCTTTTGCAGGCCGTAGGGCAAGGTGCCGGCCGGCCGGTCCTGCACGGCAGCCAAGTCCAGGAAAGCGATCGCCTCGCCGGCGCGCTCGCGCGCATCGGCCCGTTCGCGCCGCGCCCGGCCCAGGCCGATCAGTTGCTCGGCGAAGCTCGACCGCGTGTGCAGCACCCGGCCCAGCGCGATGTTGTCGCGCACGCTCAAGCCCTTGAACAGCGCCAGGTTCTGGAAGGTGCGCGCCACGCCCAGCGCGGCCAGGCGCGCCGTCGGCACCTGGGCGAAGACCTGGCCGCCGACCGCCACCCGGCCGGCGTCGGGCCGGTACAGGCCGGTGATGACGTTGACCAGCGAGCTCTTGCCCGCGCCGTTGGGCCCGATGATGGCGCGGATCTCGCCGGCTGCCACCGACAGGTCGATGCCGCTGAGCGCCTGGATGCCGCCGAAGGCCAGGCTGACGCCTTCGAGCCGCAGGACCGGCGGCGCGGCGCTGGCTTCGGATTCAGCTTCGATCCCGGTTGTGCGCGAGGACGATGACATGGCGCCACTCCAGAAAAGGGCCAGGCACTGCCGGTCCGCGCCGCGCCAGCAAGCTGGCTGGCGGCGTCCCGCGAGCGTCCCGGAGGAAAAAAGGAAGGAAGGAAGAAGAAAGGCCCGGGGTCAGCCGACGGCCGCGGTCTCAGAAACGGCCTCGGCCTCGCGCGCGCCAGCGCCGCGCGCTTCAAGTTCGCGCACCAGCGGCAGCACCTCGCGGCCGAAGTACTCGACTTCCTCGATGAAGTGCAGGAAGGCGGTCAGCACCAGGTCCACGCCCACCGCCTTGAGCGCGACGATGCGCTCGGCGATCTGCCGGGGCGTGCCGATCAGGTTGGTGCGGAAGCCGTCGTTGTACTGGACCAGGTCCTCGAAGGTGGACTTGGCCCAGTTGCCCTCGCCCTCGGGCGCGGCCTTGCCGGCCTGCTTGACCGCGTCGCCGAAGGCATGCACGGCCTCGACGTGGGCCTTGTCGATGATCTCCTTGAGCACCGCGCGGGCCTCTTCCTCGGTGTCGCGGGCGATGACGAAGGCATTGACGCCGATGCGCACCGTGTGGCCGTTGGCGCGCGCCTTGGCCTGGATGTCGTCGATCTGCTTCTTCAGCTCGGCCGGCGTGTTGCCGTTGGTGAAATACCAGTCCGACACGCGCGAGGCCATGTCGCGCGCGGCGCGCGAGCTGCCGCCCTGGAAGATCTCGGGATGCGGCTTTTGCAGCGGCTTGGGGCTGAGGGTGTAGTTGTTGAAGCGGTAGAAATCGCCCTTGAAGGTGAAGTTGTCCTGCGTCCAGATGCCCTTGAGCGCGCGGATGAACTCCTCGGAGCGGCGGTAGCGCTCGTCGTGCTCCAGCCAGGGCTCGCCGATGGCCTGGAACTCGCCCTTGAACCAGCCGCTGACCACGTTGATGGCGATGCGGCCGTTGGTCAGGTGGTCGATGGTGGCCAGTTGCTTGGCAACCACGGCCGGATGCCAGGGGCCGGGCAGGATGGCTGCCAGCACCTTCAGCTTGCTCGTCGCGTGCAGGATGGCCTGGCTGATGGCGACCGACTCGTGCTGATACTCGGCGCCATAGCCCGCGGTGAAGCGGATCTGGCTGAGCGCGTAGTCGAAGCCGGCCTGCTCGGCGGCCTGGCCCAGGCGCTGGTTGTAGTCCAGGCTCCAGTCGGTGCGCTGCTCGATGGTGCTGACCACCAGCCCGCCGCTCACATTGGGCACCCAGTAGGCGAATTTCAGGGGGGCATCGGACGCTAGGCTCATGGCAGGGTCTCCTCGAAGAGATGAGAAAGAGAGGGTTCGATGCGTCCCAGTGTGCGGACGTGGTCGCGCGCCTGTTGCTTGAAATCGGCACTTCCATATGCGGCCACCAAGATAGACTCAACCCATTGTTTTTCAACAAGATTCCAGGAGTTCACGAAAGACCTGGCAATCTCCCCTCCCCGGCTGCCGCGCAGGCTGGCGGCAGCGGCTGCGCGCTGCCGTGCAATTTGCTGGGCCGCTGCCCGCAGCAAGCCAGGGCAGGCACGGGCTGGCAGACCCGCGTGGATGCAGCCTTGCGCGAGTGGCTGGCCACGCATTGATGCAGCCATCCAGCGCCAGGCCAAACAAGACCCCTCGGACCAGCCCTGCGGACTGGTCCGGACCCCCACAGGGAGATAATTTTTTCCTTGGGGCGGCCCGACGGAAAAAGAAGCCTCCTGCAGCGCTAGGCCGCAGCCTCACCACGCGCTGCAGATAAACCAACAGGCTTTTTTATCAGTGTGCCAGTGCGCCGCAGGCTTGGTTGCAATCGCTTTCCAGAGCTTGGTCGTTGGGCGGCTTCCATGGCTTCACCTGCTCGTTCAAGAAATGAGGTCATATCCAAGAGTGCAGCGGCGGATGCACACCACTGAGATAGTACCGACCGATGACGTAGGGCTTCCAACGCACCGGATCGTGCAAGGTGTGTACGCGGGCATCGCGCCAGATACGGTCCAGGCCGTGCTCCAGCAGGGTGGAGCGGGTACCGGCCAACTCGAACAACTTGTTGGCCGCCGAAATAGCGATTTCGGTAGTCAGCAGCTTAGCTTCCGCCACAGCGATTTTGGCCCTGGCAATGTTCTCGATCGTAGGCTGAGCCACCGTCACATCCAATTGCAATCCAGCACGCTCCAGCAGGGCCTCGGCGGCATGCTGCCGCACGTGCAGATCACCAATGGTCGCGATACTGAACGGGTCATCGGTGGCTTTTTCCAACCCGCTGTCTATCCAGGGGCGCGTCTTGGTGCGTACGAAGTCTAGCGTGGCTTGCAGCGCGCCGCGGCCGATACCGGCGTCGATGGCGGCATGGATGATCTGGCTTTGCGGGCCGACGGCGCTGGGCACGTCATAGACCTGGTAGGCGGGCAGCACGCGAGCAGCGGCCACGCTCACATCTTCCAGGACGACAGTGCCACTGGCAGTGGTGCGTTGGCCAAACGCTGACCAGTCGTCGAGCACACTCAGGCCGCTGGCATCCCGGTCGGCCACGGCGACAATCACACGCCCCTGCTCGTCGATCGCGACGATGGGAACAAGGTGTGCGAACAACGCGCCTGTGGAATAGAACTTTCGCCCATTGACTGCATACTGCCCGTCTTCACGCTGGACGACGCGAGTCTCGAAGCTCTCCACATTCTTGCCTCCGTATTCGGAGAAGGCGTTGCCCAGCCGATAGCCTGCCAGCACCTTGCCGAACAGTTCTTGCTTCTGGACCTCGCTGCCAGTGTTGCGGATGACTTCGATGATCTCAAAACTGTTCTGCGCAAGCTGTGTCAGCGAAGCATCAGCCGCCGCTAGCGTGGCAAAGACTTTGGCGAGCGTGGCATGGGAGACGCCTGCACCGCCATATGCGCGTGGAATGGTGATGCCCCATAAACCGCTTTGCGAATAGGCATCGACCTTGTCCAAGGGGAGTTGGCGAGCCCGATCACGTTCGGCTGCACCGTCGGCGAAAACCGGGGCCAATGCCGTGGCGACTTCGATGGCCTCGGCATCGTCACGAATGACGTACGCCGGACTGGCGGGTAACGGCGGTGCCGGGGTGGGCAATAGCCGGGCCGCCACAGGCGCGTTGTTCTGACTCATGGTGGATTTCCTCGTCTGTTCGGCGCAGTTAGAACGCCGGATAGATCGCCCCCTTGAAATGCTCCTTGATGAACTCCCGGGTGGCGTCGCTGTTGAGTGCTTCGCCCAGGATACGAATGGCCGGGTCATCCTTCTTCTCGGGGCGGGTTACCAGATACTCAGCCCAGATATTTTTCCCATCCTGGCCTTTGTCGATGTAAAGCGACTTTTCCAACGGCAGCTTGGCCTCCAGCACGTAATTCCCGTTAAGCGCAGCCAGATCGACCTGCGACAACGTGCGCGGCAATATGGCCGACTCCAGTTCGATAATCTTGAGTTTCTTCGGGTTTTCGATGACATCCTTCAGCGTGGGTAACGGGTCATCCGGCGTATCCAGTGTGGGCTTACCCTTCGTTTTGATGAGTCCCAGCGCCTGCAGGGTCAGCAAGCCACGGCCACCGTTAACAGGATCATTCGGTATCGCTACGGTCGCACCATCCTTGAGCTGAGAAATATCTGTAATCTTTTTGGAATAAGCCACATAAGGCTCGATGTGCACCGGCACAATGGTCACAAAATCAGTGCCACGCTCGCGGTTCCACTCATTGAGAAATGGCCTGTACTGATAGTAATTGGCATCAAGCTGCTTGGTGCCAAGCTGAACATTGGGCTGAATGAAATCAGTGAATACACGAATATCCAGATCAACCCCCTGTTTAGCGACGATGGGCTTGACGAATTCCAGGATTTCAGCATGTGGAACCGGGCTAGCACCGACGATCAGTTTCCTCGGAGTCTGGGCCGATGCAACAAATGCCAATGAAACAGCAACCAAACCTAGCGCAACATATTTTAGTACTTTCATGAAAATCTCCTTGTGATGAAAAAATACCCCATTTACCTACTTTCGGGTGCAATGAACGACCAGCCGATTGCCGCTGGCTTGCAGCACTTGCACCAGCACAATCAGTAATATGACGGTCACGACCATGACGTCGATCTGGAACCGGTTGTAGCCATAGCGGATAGCCAGGTCGCCGATACCACCACCACCAATGGCGCCAGACATGGCGGTGTAGTCCACCAGCACGATGGACGTGACCGTGATGGCGGCGATGATTCCGGGTAGGGCTTCGGGCAGCAGCGCCCGAAGCACGATCTGCCCAATGGACGCGCCCATTGCCAGTGAGGCTTCGGTCACGCCCCGGTCCACTTCACGCAACGCGGTTTCCACTAGGCGCGCAAAGAACGCTGTGGTGCCGACCACCAGCGGCGGGATGACGCCTCGCACACCCAGTGAAGTGCCAGTGATCCAAGTCGTGACCGGCATCAGCACGATCAGCAAAATGATGAACGGCACTGAACGCAAGATATTGATGACAAAGGACAGCACGCTATAGACCCACGCCTGTTGCAGCAATTGATTACGCTCGGTCAGGAACAGCCCTATCCCAATAGGCAAGCCCAATAACACGGTAAAAAACAAAGCACCACCCAGCATGGCTAGCGTGTCAAGCACGGCATTGCCGATTTGCAGCCAGTCGATTTGCGAAAAAAATGACAGCATGGCTTTCTCGTCTCTTGCCTATACGGCATGCTGCACGGGCAGCAGCGTTGCATCCAGCCGCGACGCATGAACAGATTCAGCGTCACGCAGCCGCTCGACGCCTACGCCCAGGCCGCGCAGATGCGCCAGCGCGCCAGCCACGTCCTGCCCCACCAAATCGATGTTCAGTTGCGCATACGGGGTCTCACGGATCGTGCCAATGCGACCACCCAGAATGCGGTAGTCCACCCCGTAGCGACGTGCCAATGCCCCCAGCAAGGGCTGGTGCGTGGCTGCGCCGACCAAGGTCAACCGCCAGGCTTCCCCCAGATGCTCTGCAGAGGTGACCAACTCAGCATCAGGCTCGGCCTCGCGCACCAGCGCCCGCGTAGCCGCCTGCCTCGGTGACAGGAACACCTCCTCCACCGATCCAGTCTCAACCACACGCCCGCCATCGAGCACCGCGACGCGGTGACAAATCTGACGCACGACATCCATTTCGTGCGTGATGAGCACAATGCTCAAACCCAGCTCGCGGTTGATGTCGGCCAGCAGTTTCAGTACCGAGCGGGTGGTCTCCGGATCGAGCGCGCTGGTGGCCTCGTCGCACAGCAAAATCGCAGGGCGCAGGGCCAGTGCCCTGGCAATGCCCACGCGCTGCTTCTGCCCCCCCGACAGTTGGCTCGGATATTTGTGTGCGTGCTCACTCAGGCCCACGCGTTCCAGCAACTCGGCCACCCGTTGGTCGATTTCGGCTCGGCTGTTGCCACCTTCAAGCGCCAGTGGGAATGCGACGTTCTGCTTGACTGTTTTCGAGGAAAGCAAGTTGAAGTGTTGGAACACCATGCCTATGCGACGGCGTAACTGGCGCAACTCTCGACCCTTTGCGCGTTCAATGCGCTGCCCAGCCACTTCGATATGACCACTTGTTGGCCGCTCCAGCAAGTTGATGAGCCGCACCAAAGTCGACTTGCCCGCGCCAGAGTGCCCGATGATGCCAAAAATCTCGCCCACGCGAACTTCCAGATCAATATCCAACAATGCCGCCACCGCCGATGCCTGAACACGGCCACCGGGATAACTCTTGCCAACCTGCCGAAATCGAATGATCCCGGATTTCTCTGCAAAATCCATTGACGATCCCTCTCGTTTCTCTTTATTTATTCCAAAAGGGTAGCAATTGATTCATACCTGAATATCTTTTCCCATATTTATTCTCAACCACTTCCATTCGCGGGATGGCAGCATTCCTTCGCCCGCAAGACAACCTTTGCGGATACGCATCTCGTGCAAAAACCAGCGTGCGCGCATTGCACCAACAGCAGCCCAGCGTCAAAACAGTCATTGCTTCTTGCCCAGATAGGCCTCCTGCAGCGCGCCATCGCGCCGCAGCGCCTCGGCCGGGCCCTGCAGCACGACGCGCCCGGTCTCCAGCACATAGCCGTGGTGGGCGTGGCGCAGGGCCAGGGCGATGTTCTGCTCGGCGACCAGGAAGGCGACGTTCTCGCGCGCGTTGAGCTCGGCGACGATCTCGAAGATCTCCTGCACGATCAGCGGCGCCAGCCCCATCGAGGGCTCGTCGAGCAGCACCAGGCGCGGCTGCGTCATGAGGGCGCGGCCGATCGCCACCATCTGCTGCTCGCCGCCGGAGGTGTAGCCGGCGGCGACCTGGCGCTTGTCCTTGAGGCGCGGAAACCAGGCGTAGACGCGCTCCAGCGCGCGCTGCAGTTCCTGGCGTCCGGGGCCGCGCAGGAAGCCGCCGCTGCGCAGGTTCTCCTCCACCGTCAGGTGCGGGAAGACGTGGCGGCCTTCGAGCACGTGCACGATGCCGCGCCGCACCAACTGGTGCGCGGCGACGCCCTGCGTGGACTGGCCACCGAAGGCGATGCGGCCCTGGCTGACGCTGGCGCGGTCGGCAGCCAGCAGGCCGGAGATGGCCTTGAGCACGGTGCTCTTGCCCGCGCCGTTGGCCCCCAGCAGCGCGACGATGCGGCCTTCGGGCACGGCCAGCGAGACGCCGCTGGCCGCCAGGATGGCGCCGCCGTAGACCACCTCGATGCCCTCGACCTGCAGCAGCGGCGCGGCGGCCCCGGCGGCCGGTTCAGAGCCGGGATGGGTGGCGGTGATGGCTGCGATGGCGCTCATTTTTCCTGCGCCGGGTCGCGCGGCGTGATGCCTTTTTCCTTGGCATAAGCGCTGGATTTGGCCTTGATGAGTGGCGCCAGCAGCGCGCGGTCGGCCTGGATCCAGTCGCTCACCGGCTTCCACTGCTTGCCGTCCCACTGCTGCACCTTGACGGCGCCGCCGCCCTCGTGGTCGGTGGGCGAGAGCTTGAGCGGCTGCAGCAGGCCCTGGAAGCCGTTTTCCTTCAGGCGCGCGTCGTCGATGTTCAGGTTCTCCAGGCCCCACTGGCCTTCTTCGCCGGTGATCGGGCGCTTGCCGAACTTCTGCTGGGCGCGGCGCACCAGTTCGACCGAGAGCACGGCGTCGATCAGGCCCGAGTTGTAGTAGACGCTGCCGAACTTGCTGGTGTCGCGCAGGTCGCTCTTGCCGGTGTCGATGATGTATTTCTTCAGGCGCCGGTGGATCTCGAAGTCGGTGCCGGCCGGATAGGGTGTGAGCGCCAGATAGCCCTTGGCGGCGTCGCCGGCCGGGATCACGTCTTCCTCGGAGCTGGCCCAGACGTCGCCGATGATGCGGTCGGCCGGAATGCCGAAGCGCTGCGCGGTGCGGATGGCCACCGGGCTGGAGACGCCCCAGGTGCGGATGAACACCCAGTCCGGCTGCACCTGGCGGATCTGCCGCCACTGCGCCGACTGCTCGCTGCCCGGGTCGGCGAAGGGAATCTGGATGTCCTCGAAGCCGTACTTCTGGGCCAGCAGCTTGAGCGGCTCGATGGTCTCGCGCCCGTAGGCCGAGTCGTGGTAGAGCGTGACGATCTTCTTGCCCTTGAGCTTGTCGAGCCCGCCCTCGCGCTGCGCAATGTAGTTGATGAGCGCCGAGGCCTCGCTGTAGAAGGTCAGCACCACCGGAAAGATGTAGGGGAAGACGGTGCCGTCGGTGGCCTCGGTGCGGCCGTAGGCCAGCGTCACCTGCGGGATCTTGTCGCGCGCGGCGCGGTCGGCCAGCGCGAAGGCCGCCGGCGCCCCGTTGGGGAAATAGGCCGCCACCGGCGCGCCGTTGAGGCCGTGCTTGAAGCGCTCGTAGCACTCCACACCCTTCTCCGCCGTCCACTCGGTCTCGCACTCCTGCCAGACGATGGGCACGCCGTTGATGCCGCCCTCGACCTCGTTGATGTAGCGGTAGTAGTCGATGCGCCCGGCCCAGATCTGCACGCCGGCCGAGGCATAGGGGCCGACGCGGTAGCTGGCGATGGGGAAGAACTGCTTGTTGGCATCGGGCCCGGGCCGGGTTTCCAGCGCCACGGCACTGCCGGCGAGACTGCCCGCCAGTGCCAGGCCGGCCAGCAGGCGACCGAAGTTGAGGGGGATCATGGATGAACTCCTGTCGATGGATGGGGGCTTCAGTTCTTTTCGCGCGAAAGATCACGCGGCGTGATGCCTTTTTCCTTGGCGTAGGCGGCGGCCTGCTGCTGGATCAGCGGCCGCAGCAAGGCGTGGTCGGCCTTGATCCAGTCGGTCTGCAGCACCCATTTCTGGCCGTCCCATTGCTGGATGCGCGCCGCGCCGCCGCCCTCGTGGTCGGCGGGCGTGATGTCGAGCGGCTGCAGCAGGCCGTCGAAGCCGATCTGCTTGAGCCGCGCCTCGTCGATCTTCAGGTGCTCGAAGGCCCAGCGGCCCTCCTCGCCATTGAGCGGGCGGGCACCGAACTTCTTGTAGCCGGTGCGCAGCGCCTCCACCGCCAGCGCGGCGTTGACCAGGCCGACGTTGTAGTTGACCGCGCCGAAGTAGCGCGTGTCGCGCAAGTCGCTCTTGCCCTGGTCGATGATGTATTTCTTCAGGCGCTTGTGGATCTCGAAGTCGGCACCGCCCGGGTAGGGCGCCAGCGCGCTGTAGCCCTTGGCCGCGTCGCCGGCCGGGATCACGTCGGACTCGGAGCCGGCCCAGACGTCGCCGATGATGCGCGTGGCCGGGATGCCGAAGCGCTGCGCGGTCTTGAGCGCCACCACGGTGGAGACGCCCCAGGTGCGCAGGAACACCCAGTCGGGCTTGGCCTCGCGCACGCGGCGCCATTGCGGCGACTGCTCGTTGCCGGGGTCGGCCACCGGGATCTGGATGTTCTCGAAACCGTACTTGGCGGCCAGCAGCTCGACGGCGGGCTGGGTGGCGCGGCCATAGGCCGAGTCGTGGTAGACGGTGACGATCTTCTTGCCCTTGAGCTTGTCGAAGCCGCCCTCCTTCTGCGCGATGTAGTTGATGCCGGTGGAGGCCTGGCTGTAGTAGCTGAACAGCAGCGGGAAGGCATAGGGGAAGACCGTGCCGTCGATCGATTCGGTGCGGCCGCCAGCCGGGTCGATCAGCGGGATCTTGTCGGCCGCGGCCTTCTCGATCAGTGCATAGGTGGCCGGCGTGCCGTGGGTGAAGAAGAAGGCCAGCGGCGAGCCGTCCTTGCCCTTCTTGACGCGCTCGTAGACCTCGACCGTGCGGTCGGGGCTCCATTCGGTCTCGAACTCCTCGTACTTGATCTTCACGCCATCGATGCCGCCCTCGACCTCGTTGATGTAGCGGAAGTAGTCGAGCGTGCCCGCCCACCACAGCGCGCCGCTCGACGCATAGGGGCCGACGCGATAGGTGGGCAGCGGCACGTACTGCTCGGCGGCCAACAGGCTGGCTGGCGCCAGGCCCAGGCCCAGGCCCAGGGTGGCGGTCAGCGCCAGGGCCAGGGCCGGACGCGAGAAAAGGGATGGCTTCATGTCGAGGACTCCTTGCAGGTCGATGAACGGGGATGGGGGAAAGGATGAGAAAAGGGGAAAAAGGGGAAGTGGCGCCACCGTCGGCGTCAGAAACGCAGCGGCCAAGCCGCCAGCCGTGCGCGCAGGTTGGCGAGCAAGCGCGCCAGACCCTCGGGCTCCTTGATCAGGAAGGCGATGATGAGCACGCCGAAGATCACCTTCTGGATGTTCTGCAGCAGCCCGGCGTCGAGCCGGCCGGCGAACAGGGTCTGCGAGACCACGTCCAGCGCCAGCGGCAGCAGGCTGATGAAGGCCGCGCCGATGAAGCAGCCGCCGATGCTGCCCAGTCCGCCGATGATGATGATGAACAGGATCTGGAACGAGCGCGTCAGCCCGAAGCTCTGCACCCCCGCCGAGCCCAGGTAGGCGAAGGCCCAGAGCGCGCCGGCCACGCCCAGGTAGAAGGAGCTGACGGCAAAGGCCAGGATCTTGCTGCGCTGGACGCGGATGCCGGCCACCGCGGCGGCGGTGTCCATGTCGCGGATCGCCATCCAGTCGCGCCCGGTCTGGCTGCGCACCAGGTTGACCGCGACCCAGGTCAGCAGCGCGACCGTGGCCAGCACCAGGTAGTAGCGGCCCAGCGTCGAGTTGAGGTCCAGCCCGAAGACATCCAGCCGGGGCGCCGAAATGGTGGCCGAGGTGCTGTGGTTGTAGAACCAGGGAAACTTCAGGAACAGCCATTCCAGGAAGAACTGCGCGGCCAGGCTGGTGACCATCAGGTAAAAGCCCTTGATGCGCGCGCTGGGCAGTCCAAACACCAGCCCGGCCAGCGCCGCCACCAGGCCGCCGAGCAGCAGCGCCAGGGGAAAACTCAGCTCCGCGCGCAGCAAGAAGGCATAGGTGGCGAAGGCCCCCACCGCCATGAAGCCGCCCGAGCCCAGCGAGGTCTGGCCGGCATAGCCCGTCAGCAGATTGAGGCCGATGCCCGCCAGCGACAGCACCAGGAAAGGCAGCAGGATGGCATCCAGCCAGTAGTCGCTGCCCAGCCCGGGCACGACGGCAAAGGCCAGCACGAGCAGCGCCAGCAGCGCCGCGCGCGCGGGCGGGCGGCCGCGCAGCGGCACGGGCGCCGCGAGGCTGGGACGGATGGCAAGCAGGTTTTCGCTCATATCAGGTTCTCAGAAGACTCATCGCGCATGAAATACCCCAGGCCGATCCCTGTGACAGCGTGGGCGGGCTTTGCCCGACCGGTGCTGTCGCCCCCCAGTGGGGGGAGGCGCCGCAGGCGCTTCGGGGGGCGTCTCATCTCAGACTCTCTCGATGGCGCGCTCGCCGAACAGGCCGGCGGGGCGGATGAACAGGAACACCAGCGCCAGGACGTAGGCGAACCAGGAGGTGATGCCGCCGCCCACGTAGGGGCCGATGTAGGCCTCGGCCAGGTTCTCGGCCGCGCCCACGATCAGGCCGCCGGCGATGGCCCCGCCGATCGAGGTGAAACCACCGATGATGAGCACCGGCAGCGCCTTGAGCACCACCAGAGACAGCGAGAACTGCACGCCCTGGCGCGCGCCCCACAGCAGGCCGGCGACCAGCCCGGTGATGCCGGCCACCGCCCAGACGATCTGCCAGATGCGATTGAGGTTGATGCCGATGGACAGCGCCGCGCGCGTGTCGTCGGCCACTGCGCGCAGCGAGATGCCGATGCGCGTGCGCTCGAACAGCAGCGCCAGCACCGCCACCAACGCCACGGCGGTGAGGGCCGCGACCAAGTCGAACTGGCTGATCAGCATCTCGCCGACGAAGATCGGCAGGTCGGCCACGCCCAGGTCGAGCGCGTGCACGTTGGCGCCCATCACGCCCTGCGCCACGCCCTCGACCACGTAAGACAGGCCCAGCGTGGCCATGAACAGCGTCATCGGGCTGCGGTTGGTCAGTGGCCGCAGCACCAGCCGCTCGATCAGCACCGCCAGCAGCACCAGCGCGGCCACCGTCAGCGCCAGCGCCAGCGCGAACGGCAGGCCGGCTTCCAGCAGGGTGACGAACAGCAGCGCCGAAAACAGCAGGATCGAACCCTGCGCGAAGTTGAACACGCCGCTGGCCTTGTAGATCAGCACGAAGCCAATCGCCACCAGCGAATACATGGTGCCCGCCAGCAGGCCGCCGATGAGGGTTTCGAGGAAGGGAATCATGGGAGGAAGGCGGCGCCACGCGCCGGAGTCGATGTCAATGCGGCGCGCCCAGATAGGCGGCGATCACTTCGGGGCGGGACTGCACCTCGGCGGGCGTGCCGTCGCCCACCTTGCGGCCGTAGTCCAGCACCACGACGTGACTCGACAGGTTCATGATCACGCCCACGTCGTGCTCGATCAGCACCACGGTGACGCCCAGGTCGCGGTTGATGTCGGCGATGAAGCGGCTCATCTCGCGCTTCTCGTCGGCGTTCATGCCGGCCATCGGCTCGTCGAGCAGCAGCAGGCGCGGCGCGGCCACCAGCGCGCGGCCCAGCTCGACGCGCTTTTGCACGCCGTAGGGCAGGCTGCCCACGGGCTGGTGGCGCTCGCTCTGCAGCTCCAGGAACTCCAGCACGGCCTCGGCGCGCTGCTCGAAATCGGCGGCCTCGCGGCGCGCGCGCGGCAGCCGCAGCGCATGCTCGACGAAGCCGGTGCGCGCATGGCGCGACAGGCCGGTGAGCACGTTGTCGCGCACGCTGAGCTTCTTGAACAGCGCGTTGTTCTGGAAGGTGCGGCCAATGCCGCGCCGCGCCGCCTCGTAGGGGCGCAGGCGGTGGAAGGCCTCGCCCTCGTAGCGGATCTCGCCGGCGTCCGGCGTGTAGACGCCGTTGAGCACGTTGAGCAACGAGCTCTTGCCGGCGCCATTGGGCCCGATCAGCGCGCAGATCTCGCCGCGCGCCACCGAGAAGGACAGGCCGGTGATGGCCTTGACGCCGCGAAACGACAGCGAAATGTCGTTCACGTCCAGGATGGATGTGCTCATGGCGCGACCCTCCGTGCCGTCTCCGCGAACGGGTGGCCGACCGTCGGCACGGCCCCCGGCTGAAGCTGATCCGGCAGGCCTTCGAGCCGGGCGATGCGGCGCCGCAGCCAGGCCGACAGCCAGCCGCCACCCGCATCGCTGGCCCGGTCGCTCAGCCAGCGCGCGAGACTGCCGGGCGGCGCCAGGCGCGCGCCGTGTTCCTCGGCCAGCCGCTGGCGGCGCGCGGCGGAGGCCAGCAGGCGCGCGGGCTGGATCTCGCGGCGGTCGCGTGCTGCGGCGGCGCTGGACTCGGGCGCGGCCAGCGGCTGGCCGCCGCGCAGCCAGTCGGCCAGCACCTGCTCCAGCCCGCCGGCCCATTCCGTGCCCTCGTCCACCCACAGCACCGCCTGCCCGCGCAGCGCGCGCCGCAGGGAATGGAGCCTGGGCCGGGGCCGCGCGGGTGCGGCCACCGGCGCCGGGCCCGGTGCGTCCGTGGCCAGCAGATCGGCCAGCGGCAGCACCTGCCAGGCCGCGCTCGCGTGGCGTGCCGGCTGCGCCGCGATCAACGGCACCGGTACGGTGTGGGCATGGGTGGCGCCGCTGTCGATCCAGGCCGACAGCGTCTGGCGCGACTGCACGAAGGCCAGCGTGGGCGCGGCGGCCTGCAGCGCCGCGCGCAAGGCCGCGCCCTGGGCGTGGCGATCGATCACGACGACCTCGGCACCGGCCGCGTGCGCGGCCAGGGCCAGCACGATGAGCTGCGGCTCCAGCGCGCCGCTGACGGCCAGCCGCGCCCCGGGGCCCAGCCCGTGACCCGCCAGCGCCGCGCGCCGCTGCGCCACCGCCTGCACCACGTCGCGCCAGCGCCAGGCGCCCCACTCCCCGTGCTGCTTGTGCAGCAGGGCCAGGGCCTCGGGCCGCTGCGCGGCCCAATGCGCCAGACGGTCCTGCGTGTCGGAGGCGAAGGCCACGGCGCCAGCGCCCGGCACGGCCGGGGTCACGGCTTGGTTCACGGCTTCCTGTGCAGCCTCCTGCACAGGACAAGCCCCGCCGTCGTGCCGCGCCGTCATGCGCCCGCCCCGTTGGCCGGCCGCACGCCCGCGCTCCATTGGTAAGGCAGCGGGTCGCCGTTGAGCAGGTTGGCGCCCAGCGCGCGCAGCTTGTAGGCCAGCGGGTTGTGCGTGGCCAGCGTGCGGGCGTTGCGCCAGTGGCGGTCGTGCGCGTGCGCGCGGCCGGCCAGGGAGGAGCCGCCGACTTCGAAGAAGCGCGTGCTGGCTTCCAGCGCCAGCCCGATCACCACGTCCTGCGCCTGCGCGGCGGCGCGCTCCACGCGGTCGATGGCCTCGGGGTCGGTGCCGCCGGCGTCCAGGGTCAGGTCCAGCGCCTCGGCCACGGCCAGCACCGCCGCGCGGGTGCCGAAGGCGGCGGCGGAAAGCTTGCCGATGGTCTCCTGCACCAGCGGGTCGTCCTTGGGCAGGGCCGCCGGCGCGTGGCTGAAGGTGCGGGTGCGCTCGCGCACCCAGGCGATGGCGTCCTGCTCGACGCGCCGGGTAATGCCCGCCAGCGCGGCCAGCAGCACCAGTTGCAGGTAGGCCGTGGCCCAGGTGCGGCCCGGCGAGCCGTAGCCGCCCTCGGCGATGTCGTCCTCGTGCACGGCGACGTCGACATAGGCCGAGTGGCCGCTGGCCGTCAGGCGCTGGCCGAAGCCGTCCCAGTCGTCGCGCTGCGTCAGGCCGGGCGCGTCGGCGGGCACCAGCACGGTCACGCGCTGGCCGTCGCGATCGGCGGCCACGGCGATGTAGTCGGCGTAGAGCGAGCCGGTGCTGTAGAACTTCTCGCCATCGAGCCGCCAGCCCTGCGGCGTCTGGCGCACCGTGGTCTGGTAGCGCTGGGCGGCGCCCTCGCCACGTTCAGTGGTGCCGTTGCCGAAGAACTTGCCCTCGGCCACCCGGGCCAGCCAGCGCCGCGCCCGCGCGTCGCCCTGCAGCGCCTGCAGGCGCTGGTCCTCGACGAAGATCAGGTGCGAGCGGAAGGCCTGCACGAGGTTGGAGTCGGCCGCACCCAGCGCGATCAGCAGTTCGAACTGCTGGCGCACGCTGATGCTCGCGCCACCCAGCGCCACCGGCAGGCGCAGGGCGCCGAAGCCGGCCTGCTGCAGGGCCCGGACTTCGTCGAAGGCGAGCCGGCGCTCGGTCTCGCGCGCCACCGCGCCAGCGGCGATGCGCTCGAACAGGGGCGCGAAGCGCGCTTGCAGCGCGGACGTCGATGAACCTTGTTCTTGCGGGTCGTTTTGGGTGCTCATGCAGCCTCCCGTGCGGCAAAGGACGAGGCCGGCGCGAAGCGCGCCAGCAGACTCTCCAGGCTTTCCCCGATCTGTTCCTCCAGGTACTGCGCGAAGGCGCCCCGGGTCTGCAGGCGCAGCAGCCGCGCGGGCTCCGACAACAAGCGGAAGAAGGCGGCGCCGCCCCGGGCTTCGCTCACCGCCGCGGCCGGATACAGCAGGGCGGCGTGCTCGGCGTACTTGGGGTCGTCCAGGAACAGCCGGGTCACCTCGCTGGCGCCATGGCCGTGCCGCTCCCAATGGGCGTCGAACTGGTCGGTGATCCAGGCCGCGTCGAACGGCCCCTGGCGCCGGCGTGCTGCGCGCACCAGCGCCGCGACCTGGATGGAGACGTTCTGCGCGCCCTGCCCGGCGATCGGGTCGAAGCTGATCGCCGTGTCGCCCAGCGCGGCCACCAGGTGGCCGCCGCGGGTCTGGCCGACGGGCTTGCGCACGGTCGGCGTCACCGCGCCCTTGAGCCAGGTGTAGGGGTCGCTTTCGATGATTTGGAGTTTGTCGATCTCGGCCGCGTCCTCCGGGAAGTAATCGTGGAAGAGCTGCTTGAAAATCGCCAGCGCCGAGGCCGAATCGACGGCCTGCGCGAAGCGCCGCTGCCAGTCGCCCCCGGGCTTGGCAAAGCCCAGCAGCACCCAGCTCTTGCCGCCGTCCTTGTGCAACAGCGGCCCGGTGAAGATCGAGCCTTCGGTGGCGTGGGCGGTGAACAGGTTGTGCCTGTGGCCCACCTTGCTGCGGTAGTCGAAGGCCTTGCCGTCGTGGTCCAGGCCGGTGACGTTGACGGTCAGCAGATGCCGTTGCGGCGTGGTGTAGACGGTGCGGTCTTCATCCACCGCGAACAGCTCGGCCAGCCCCTGCTTGCCGGTGGCCACCAGCGTCAGGTCGTGGCGGGCGGCGATGGCGTCGAGCGCATCGGCGGTCACCGCCTCGACGCGAAAGTCGCCGCCGCGTTCGATGAAGCGGCCGATGCGGTCGTCCGTGCGCAGGCGCACGTCGACTGACTGCGCGCGGTAATGGTGGTAGTCGGTGTCAAAGGCCAGCAGCGGCGTGCGGTCCTCGTTGTAGGCGCGCACCGAGAAGCCGTCGGCGTAGCTGTCGTCGCCGTAGCGGTCCTCGATGATCTGCGCGTCGGCGTCCTGCGAGGGCTGGCCGAAGTAGATCGCGGTGCCGGTGGCCGGCGACTGGTCGCGCAGGGCCAGTCGCGATTTTTCGCTGAACAGCGTGACGGCGAAGCCCGCGTTGCGAAAAGCCAGGGCAGCGCTGGCACCCGCCAGGCCGGCGCCGATGATGGCGATGGTGCGGGGCGAGCTCATGCGGCGTTCCTTTGCTGTTGGGCGAGCGCGGCGGCCTGCTCGCGCTTGACTTTCTCGATGTCGCGAAAGCGCGCGGCCGGGTGGCTCTCGGGCAGGTAGGGGCCCTGCCCGAACAGCTTCTCGCGCAGCGTGCCCTCGCGGTATTCCTTGGGATAGACACCGCGCCGCTGCAGTTCAGGCACCAGGTGCTCGACGACGTCCTCGAAGGTCTCGTGCGCCACCGCGTAGGCGAGGTTGAAGCCGTCGAGGTCAGTGGCTTCGATCCAGCGCTGGAGCTCGTCGGCCACGGTGGCGGCCGAGCCGACGAACAGTGGGCCCAGGCCGCCGATGCTGGCCCAGTGGGCCAGTTCCTCGATGGTCCAGGTCTTGCTGCCCTCGGCCAGGTGCTCGACGGCGGAGACGATGGCGTTGGTCTCGACCTTGCGCACGCTGTCGCCCGGCGCGTAGCGGCCGAAGTCGATGCCGGTCCAGCCCGAGGTCAGCACCAGCCCGCCGTCGTAGGAGGCATAGGACTGGTATTCCTTGAGCTTGGCGTGGGCCTTGGCGTCGGTCTCGTCGACCACCAGGGTGACGAGCGCGTAGATCAGCAGCTTCTTCGGGTCGCGCCCGGCGGCGGCGGCGCGTCGGCGGATGTCGGCCACGTAGTCGCGCGTGGTGTCCTGCGTGGGCGCCGAGATGAACACCAGCTCGGCGTTCTGCGCGGCGAAGTCCTTGCCGGCGGCCGAGGCGCCGGCCTGGAACAGCACCGGCGTGCGCTGCGGCGAGGGCTCCGAGAGGTGGTAGCCCGGCACCTCGAAGTACTTGCCCTTGTGGCCGATCTCGTGAATCTTCTCGGGGATGGCGAACACACCGCGCTCGCGGTCGCGCACCACCGCGCCCTCCTCCCAACTGCCCTCGAACAGCTTGTAGAGCACCTCGACGTATTCGTTGGCGACCTCGTAGCGGTTGTCGTGGCGCTTCAAGCCGGCCTGGCTGATGTTCTTGGCGCCGCTCTCCAGGTAGGAGGTGACGATGTTCCAGCCGACCCGGCCCTGGGTGTGGTGGTCGGCCGTGGAGAGCCGCCGCGCGAAGGTGTAGGGGTGCTCGAACGAGGTCGAGGCAGTGATGCCAATGCCCAGGTGCCGGGTGACCGAGGCGATCGGGTTGGCGAGCTGCAGCGGGTCGTTGACCGGGATCTGCACACCGCCGAGGAAAGCATGGTCGTTGCTGCCCTTGTAGACGTCGTAGTAACCGATCACGTCGGCGATGAAGACAGCGTCGAAGATGCCGCGTTCGAGGATCTTGGCCAGGTCGGTCCAGTAGACGACGTCCTTGTACTGCCACGAACGGTCGCGCGGATGACGCCACAGCCCGGGCGACTGGTGCGCCACGCAGTTCATCTCGAAGGCATTGAAGCGGATGGTCTTGCTCATGGCTCGGTGCGTGAGTGGAAAACACCCCGAGTGTGCAAACACAGCGCCCCGCGCCTAGATCGAAATCATGCCATCCATATGCGTTCTTCGGAAATCCGACAAACCCTTGTCATTGCTCATGATTTCCATCTCGACCAGCCACAGCGGTAGGCCAGCTTCCCGCACGCGGCAGGCGCCGCGCCGGGCGATTCTTGCGCAATCTGCTGAATGGCTGCTGACTCCAGCGCAGCAGCCATGGCGCACGCATCACAGGTCCGATGACAGCGCCCAGATGTTGATGCCGCTGTCGCCGGCCACGGCCTGGTCGATGGCCTGCAGCTCGGCTTCGCTGAAGGTCAGGTTGTCGAGCGCGCGCAGGTTCTCGTCGAGCTGCGCCACCGAGGACGCGCCCAGCAGCACCGAGGTCACGTCGTGGTTGCGCAGCAGCCAGGCGATCGCCAGTTGCGCCAGGCTCTGGCCGCGCTGCTCGGCGATGGCCTGCAGCGCGCGCAGGCGGCGCAGGTTGTCGTCGGAGACGTGGCTCTCGTTGAAGGAAAAGCGCTGCGAGGCATGGCCGGCCGCGCGGTCCTGCAGAAAGCGTCCGGTCAGCAAGCCCTGCGCCAGCGGCGTGAAGGCGATCAGGCCCAGGCCGGTCTCGCGCAGGGTCTGCAGCAGACTGCCCTTTCCTCCCTTGCCGCCATCACCCTCCACCCAGCGGTTGAGCAGCGAATAGGCCGGCTGGTGGATGACCAGCGGCGTGCCCAGGCGGCGTGCCTCGGCCACGGCGGCCTCGGTGCGTTCGGGCGAGTAGGAGGAAATGCCCACGTACAGCGCCTTGCCCTGGCGCACGGCGGTGTCGAGCGCGCCCACGGTTTCCTCGATCGGCGTGTCCGGGTCGACGCGGTGCGAGTAGAACAGGTCCACATAGTCGGTGCCCAGGCGCTGCAGCGATTCGTCCAGGCTGTTGAGCAGGTATTTGCGCGAGCCGAAGTTGCCATAGGGCCCGGGCCAGTGCGGCCAGCCGGCCTTGGTGGAGACCACCAGCTCGCTGCGGTAGGGACGGAAGTCGCCGCGCAGCAGGCGGCCGAAGTTCTCCTCGGCCGCGCCGTGCGGCGGGCCGTAGTTGTTGGCGAGGTCGAAGTGGGTGATGCCCTGGTCGAAGGCGTGGCGCAGGATCTCGCGCTGGCGCGCGAAGGGATGCTCGTCGCCAAAGTTCCACCACAGCCCCAGTGAGATCGGCGGCAGCAGCAGGCCGCTGTTGCCCACGCGGCGGTAGGCCAGGCGGCTGTAGCGGTCGGGCGCGGCCTGCCAGGGCCGGTGGATGTCGGGGGTGCTGTCGTCGAACCGGACTTCGCGCGAGGTGGTCATGGGTATGCCTTTCAGGTGGAGGGAATGTGGGTGAGAACGAATGGAAACGATGCCGACGCGCGGCGCGGCGGCTATTTGACGCCGCCGGCCGTGAGGCCGCCGACCAGCCAGCGCTGCAGCAGCACGGCGGCCAGGAACACCGGCAGCACGCCGATGGCCGAGGCGGCGGCGATCTTGCCGGCATGCGGCGTGCGGTCGCCATAGAACAGCGACAGCACCACCGGCAGGGTCTGCGACTGGCCGCTTTGCGTGAAGAAGGTGGCCAGCAGGAATTCGTTGTAATTGAGGATGGCGCAGATGATGCCCACGGCCACCAGCGCCGGCGCCATCAGCGGCAGCACGATGCTCCAGAGCGTGCGCCAGAGGCCGGCGCCGTCGAGCTGCGCGGCCTCGTACAGTTCGTCCGGCAGGCGGCGCAGAAAACCGTCGAGCAGCCACACCGCCACCGGCACGTTGACCAGCGCATACACCAGCGTCAGCCCGCCCAGCGTGCCGTTGAGGCCAAGCAGGCGCAACAGGTAGAACAGCGGCACCACGGCGACGATGGGCGGCAGCAGCCAGGGCGCGGTCACCAGCCCGGCCAGCAGCGCGCCGCCCGTGCGCCAGCGCGCCATCGCCCAGGCACCCGGCAGCGCCAGCGCCAGCGTCAGCAAGGCCCCGCCCAGCGCCGCCAGCAGCGAGTTCAGCAGGCCGCGCGGCACGTTGGACTGGGTCAGCACCTCGCCCCAGTTGGACCACTGCGGCGAGGGGCTGAACAGGATGCCGGCCACCGTCTCGGGCTGGCTCATCAGCGAAACCGACAGCAGCCACGCCAGCGGCGCCAGCGCGAAGACCAGCAGCGCCGCCAGCAGCAGGCGCCAGCCGGGGTGCGGGGTGCGGAGGAGATGGCTCATGTCAGTGCGCGTGGAGTCGTTGCGTCCAGCGCGCCAGCGGCACCGTCGCCAGCGTGACCAGCAAGGCCAGCAGCAGCGTGACGGCCGCTGCCTGGCCGATGTCGAAGGAGCGCAGCGCCAGTTGGTAGATCAGGTAGGAGGCGACCGTGGTGGCCTGCCCCGGCCCGCCTGAGGTGGTGATGAAGATCAGGTCGAACACCTTGAAAGCCAGCACCAGCCGGATGAAAAAGGCCGCCGCCAGCACCCCGCCGATGGCCGGCAGCGTGATGTGGCGGAAGTGTGCCCAGCCGCGCGCGCCGTCCAGCGCTGCCGCCTCCAGGATCTCGATGGGCTGCGCCAGCAGCGCGGCGAACACCAGCAGGCTGACCAGCGGCGTCCACTCCCAGATGTCGGCCAGCGCCACCGTCGGCAGCGCCCATTCGGGCGAGGCCAGCGGCGCCAGGCCGCCCGCGTCGATGCCCAGTAACCCCAGCAGCGTCGCCAGCAGGCCGCCGCCGGGATTGAAGATCAGCTTCCAGAGCGTGCCCACGATCACCGGCGGCACGATCAGCGGCAGCAGCAGCGCGGCGCGCACCCAGGCCCGGTCGCGCGCGGCGTGGTAGAGCGCCAGCGCGCTCAGCAGGCCCAGCCCCACGCTCAGCAGCGCCACCGTCACGGCGTAGAGCGCGGTGCGCGCGAAGGCCTCGCGCAGGTCGGGCGCGGCCAGCAGGTCCTGGTAGTTGGCCAGTCCCACCCAGCCGCGAAACGGCCGGCCCAGCGACGAATCGGACAGCGAGGCCAGCACCGTGAACACCAGCGGGTACAGGCCCAGCACCAGCAGCGTCAGCACGATGGGCAGCACCAGCGCGCGCTGGCCCCAACGCGCCTGCCAGTTCGCCCGCCACCGCGCCCGCCCCTGCCCCGCGCGCGAGGCCGCCGTCACGGCTTTCACGCCGACTGCTGCCCCCATCGCCTACCGGCTGCGCAGCAGCCGCTCCCATTGCGCCTGCACGCGGTCCAGCGTCTGCTGGGGCGTGCCGCCGGTGCCGGCGATCAGCTTGGCGAGTTCGTCGGTCAGCACCTCGGCGGCGCGCGTGGCGTTCTTGCCGGTGGGCCAGGCCAGCGCGCCGTTGAGGGTGGCGCGGTTGACGCGCTGCAGATCGGGGTAGGCCTTGCCATAGCTGGCCGACTCCAGGCTGGAAACCCGGTTGGGGTCGATGCCGGTCTGCGGATCGGCGCTCAGCAGTTGCTCGTTGACCTTGCTGGACGCGGCCCACTTGATGAAGGCCTTGGCCAGCGCTTCCTTCTTGGTGTTGTGCGCGATCACCCAGGTGAAGCCGGCCACCAGCGAGGCGCGCGACTGTTTCTGGTCGCCGCCCACCGGCAGCGTGACCACACCCCACTTGCCGGCCACCTTGGAGTCCTTGCCGATCTCCGAGCCCACGCCCAGGTCGGTCCAGTTCTCGATGAAGGCGGCCTTGCCTGCGTACCAGGCGGCATTGCCCTCGCCGAAGGCGGTGGTCGCCGGCGTCGGGTAGGCCGACTTGGCAGCCTCCAGCAGCGACTGCGCCGCCGCCACCGCCTGCGGCGAATTGATGACGGGCCGGCCGGCGTCGTCCAGGAAGCGCCCGCCGTAGCCCGCCAGCCGGTTGGCGAAGCTGGCACCCAGGATCAGCGGCGATTTCTGGCCGAACAGCACGTTGCCGTAGATGCCTTTGCCCGATTCCTTGGCGGTGATGGCGCGCGCCTGCGCCACGTACTCGTCCCAGGTACGCGGCGGCTGGGCGAAGCCGTTGCGCGCCAGGATTTCCTTGTTGTAGAACAGCACGTGGGTGTCGCCGTCGAAGGGCAGGCCCCAGCGCTTGCCGTCGAACACGGTGTAGGGGTCGTAGATCGACGGGATGAAGTCGCCCACCTGCAGGCCGGCGTCGCCCTTGATCCAGTCGCTCAGGTCCAGCAGCGCGCCGCCGTCGGCCAGGTCGCCAATGGAAACATACCAGGGCGCGGCCACGTCGATGGTGTTGGCGCCCGACTGCTGGTCCAGCGCCAGTTTGTTGCCGATTTCGTCGTAGGGCACGATCACCGGGTTGATGCGCGCGCCCGTCTCGGCCTCGAAGTGCTTCTTGAGCCACTGGCCCGCACCCTGGTGCGAGGTGATGAGCAGCACGTTGAGCGTCTGCCCGTCGAAGCGCTGCTCCGCCGCGCGCGCGGCCTGGCCGGGCAACAGCGCGCTGGCCGCGAAGGCCGTGGCAGCGACGAGGGCCGCGGCCAGCACCGTGCGGATGCGCGAGCCCTGGCGGCTGGGTGGTGTGCGTAGTCGTGCGTGCATGAAGGTCCTTCTGTGAGCGGATGTGAAAGCCATGGGAGAACAACGAAACGGCATCCAGTCTGCGCAAGTGCCGCGCTTTCCCTGCAT
Organism: Comamonas sp.; assembly: GCA_047606565.1. GTDB lineage: Bacteria > Pseudomonadota > Gammaproteobacteria > Burkholderiales > Burkholderiaceae_C > Comamonas_F. The sequence goes on along the minus strand of JASGEH010000122.1, from coordinate 46,976 downwards.
CGAAATCATTCCATCCATATGCGTTCTTTCGCCCATCCGCCAATCCTTTGTCACCGCACCGAATTTCGCGGGTCTCTCAGGCGCCTCTTCGCGCGGCGGCCCTTCATCGCCCGCCCGGCGGCATGGCAATGCCTGCGCAATTTGCTGATGTGCTGCTGCCTCAGGCGCACCCACAGACCAGCAGCTTCGTCCCGATTGACTGCGCCGTCACGCGCCGCAAACAAGCCGCCGGCAGCCGGCCAGCCCCCTCCCCCTGCGCGGGACGGGCCAGGCGTTCAGCCCTCGCGCAGCCAGCGCCGCCCGCCGAGGCTGAAGGCCAGCACGGCGAAGATCAGCACCCCGGTGGCGACCTGCTGCCAGAAGAAGTTCCAACCAATCAGCAGCAGCCCGTTGGCGACCACGTTGAGGAACAGCACGCCCAGCAGCGTGCCGGCCACGTTGGCGCGGCCCTGGCGGCTGAGCGTGGTGCCGATGAAGACCGCGCCGATGGCGTTGAGCAGGTAGGCGTTGCCCGACAGCGGCACGTAGGCGTGAACGGTCGAGGCCAGCACGATGCCCGCCACCGCGCTGGCCAGCGCGCCGGCGATGAACACCAGCGTCAGCACGCGCCGCACCGGCAGGCCGCTGTAGTGCGCCAGCAGTGGCTGCTGGCCCAGCGCCAGAATTTGCCGCCCCGCCACCGCGCGCGCCAGCAGCAGGCCGTAGGCCAGGCCCAGCGCGGCGACGATCCACAGCGGCAGCGGCAGACCCAGCCAGCCGTCCAGCGCAGGGCGCGCAGCGGCGGCCAGGTAGATCGGCTGGCCGCCGTCCGACAGCAATTGCTGCACGCTGGTGCCGATGAACAGCGTGCCCAGCGTGGCCAAGAAGGGCGAGATGCCCAGCCCCGCCACCAACGCGGCGTTGAAGGCGCCGGCCGCCGCGCCGGCCAGCAGCGCCAGCGGCACGGCCAGCGCCAGCCCATGGCCGCCATTGAGCAACACGACGAAGGCCAGCGCGGCGAAGTCCAGCGCCGTGCCCACCGACAGGTCGATGCCGCCGGCGGCCACCGCCAGCGTCAGGCCGGTGGCGACGATGGCCAGCAGCGCGAAGTTGTTGAGCAGCAGGCTGCGCAGATTGCCCCCGCTCAGAAAACCCGGCGCGGCCAGCGCGAAGAACAGCACCGTCAGCAGGAACAGCACCGGCAGCGCCAGCCGCAGCACCCAGGGCAACAGCCCGGCCAAAGGTCGCGCGGATGCCGAAGCGGGCGTGGCGGAAAATGCGGTCATGGAGGGCCTCCTGTCATTTCTGCCGCGCCACGCTGGAGACCGCCACCACCAGCAAAATCAGCACGCCCTGCACGCCGTTGACCCAGAAGCTCGAAACATTGAGCAACTGGAAGCCATTGGCCAGGCAGCCCACCAGCAGCGTCGCCAGCAGCGTGCCGACGATGCTGGGCAGCAGGCGGCGCGAGAACACCACGCCCAGGAAGGCGATCGCCACCACCGGCAGCAGCAGCTCGCCCGACCCAGTGGTGCTGCCGCTGAACCACGCCGCCGAGGCGAACGCGGCCACGCCCGCGCACAGGCCGCTGGCCACGTAGCTGCCGAACACATAGGCCGCCACCGGCAGCCCGGCCGCACGCGCCGCCTCCGGGTACTCGCCCACCGCGTACAGGCGCAGGCCGAGCGGAGTGTGCTGCACCACCAACGCCAGCACGGCGGCGGCGGCCAGCAGCAGCCAGGCCAACGCCGGCAGGCCCAGCCACTGGCCGAAGCTCAGCCATTCCAGCAGCGGCGCGTCGGTGGGCAGCACGGTGTTCTCGGTCAGCACCAGCTCCAGGCCGGCCAGCAGGTTCATGCTCGCCAGCGTGGCCAGCAGCGGCGGCAGGCGCAACCAAGCCACCGCCACGCCGTTGAGCGCCCCGGCCGCCAGCGCCGCCAGCAGCGTCAGGCCGATGCTGGCGGTGGCCCCGGCGCCCGCGTTGTTGAGGCTGGCATAGACCGCCGCCGACAGCCCCAGGTTGGCCGCCACCGACAGGTCGAGCCCGCCCGAGACCACGTTGGAGCCGCCCCCGATGATGACCAGGGTCAGCCCGAAGGCCAGGATGCCCAGGATGGCCGACTGCGCCAGCACGTTGGCCAGGTTGACCCAGGACAGGAAGTTGGGCGCCGCCAGCGCGAAGAACAGGAAGATGGCGGCGAAGGCCAGCGCGGCGCCGTGCCGCAGCAGCCGCACCGCCAGCGGGCGCGCCACCGGGAGGCTCGGCGCCGGCTTCACCTGCGCCGGCGACGCCCCTCGCGCCAGCGCTTCAGGTGCTTGAGCCCGTTCAGCCAGTTCAGCCCGTCCAGCCAGTTCAACCATGCGCAGCCTCCGTTTCCAGGGCCCGGGCCGGCTGCCGCGCCGCGCCCGTGGCCACGGCCAGCAGCGCGTCGCTGTCGGCCTCGCCGGCGGCGAATTCGGCCGCCACGCGGCCCCGGTGCAGCACGACGATGCGGTCGGCCAGCCCCAGCAGCTCGGGCAGGTCGGACGACAGGATCAGCACGCCCGCACCCTGCGCCGCCAGCTCGCCGATGGCGCGGTAGAGCTCGACCTTGGCGCCGATGTCGATGCCCACGCTGGGCTCGTCGAGCAGGTACAGGCGCGACTGCCGCGCCAGCCACTTGGCCAACGCCACCTTCTGCTGGTTGCCGCCGCTCAAGTTGCGCACCGCGGCCTGCGGGCCATCGGCCTTGATGGCCAGCCGCGCGATCAGCGCGCGCGCCTCGGCCTGTTCGCGCCGGCGCGAGAGCAGGCCGAACAGGCCCCGGCGGCCCCAGCGGGTGAAGCGCCCCAGGTCGGCCAGCGTGACGTTCTCCTGCACGCTCAGGTCCAGCGCCACGCCCTGGCGGCGGCGCTCCTCGGGCAGCAGCGCGACGCCGGCGGCCACCGCCTGCTGCGGCGTGGGCAGGCGCAGCAGGCGGCCGTCGAGCCGGATCTCGCCGCGTTGCGGCGGCAGCAGGCCGAACAGGCCGCGCACCAGCTCCTTGGCGCCGGAGCCGACCAGCCCGGTCAGCCCGACGATCTCGCCGGCGTGCACCGTCAGCGTCACGTCCTCGTAGGCCCGTTCACGCCCCAGGCCGCGCACCTGCAGCAGCGGCGCGCCGCGCGCGACGGCCGGCTTGGGGTACATCTCGCCGACCTCGCGGTTGACCATCAGCCGCGCGATCTCCGGCAGCGGCGTGGTGCGCGGATCGACCTCGGCCACGTCGCGCCCGTTGCGCAGCACGGTCACGCGGTCGCACAGGTGCTCGATCTCCTGCAGGTAGTGCGAGATATAGACGATCGCCAGCCCCTCGTCGCGCAGGCGCCGCACGATGCGCAGCAACTGCTCGACCTCGCGCCGCACCAGCGCCACGCTGGGCTCGTCGAACACCAGCACGCGCGGCCGCGCCAGCAGCGCGCGGGTGATCTGCACCACCTGCTGCTCGGCGCTGCCCAGCTCGCCGATCAGCGCGCCGGGCGGCAGCGCCACGTCGAAATATTCGCGCAGCAGCCGCTGCGCCTCGCGCTCCTGCGCGCGGCGGTCGAGCAGCGGCCCGCGACGCAGCTCGTGGCCGAAGAACAGCGCCTCGCCCACGGTGAAGCGGGCCGGCAGCAGCCGCTCCTGGTGGATGAACTGCACGCCCAGGCGCTCGGCCTGGCGCGGGCTGAAGTGGCTGTGGGCGCGGCCGTCGAGCCGGATCACGCCCGCATCGGGCCGGTGGATGCCGGCCAGCACCTTGATGAGGGTGGACTTGCCGGCGCCGTTCTCGCCCACCAACCCGTGCACGCTGCCGCGCGCCACGCGCAGGCTGGCGCCGGCCAGGGCCTGGGTGGCGCCGAAACGCTTGTGCACGTCCAGCAGCTCCAGAACAGGCGCCTCGGCCATCAGGCGTCGCCCCGGATGCGCCGGACCTCGTCCACGTTGGCGGCGGTGGTCAGCAGGGTGTCGACGAAGGTTTCCTTTGGCAGGTCTTTCTGCCCGGCCAGGTAGCGCGCCACGTTGCGCACGGCGGTGCGGCCGATCAGCGCGGGCTGCTGCGCCACCACCGCCGCCACCGGCGTGCCAGGCTTTTTCAGCAGATCCAGCACCTCGGGCGTGCCATCGACGCCATAGGTCTTGACTTCGGTGCGGCCAGCCTCGATCAGCGCCTGGCTGGCGCCGAGCTGCGGCAGGTCCCAGGCCGTCCAGATCGCGTCGAGCTGACCCTTGGGGTATTTGCCCAACAGCGCGGCAACCTGCCCGCGCGCGTCCTGCACGGTGTTGGGAATCACGTCGCGCAGCTCGGGCTGGAGAATCTCGATGCGCGGGTAGTACTTGAGCACCAGCCGAAGCTGGTCGTAGCGGATGCCGCAGCTGGGCACGCCGTAGAAGCCGTTGAAGGCCAGGATGCGGCCCTGCCCGCGCAAGTCTTGCACCAGCTTCTTGGCCAGCACCAGGCCGGTGGTCCAGTTGTCGGCCGAGATGGTGTTGACGCTGTACTGCGAAGGCACCTCGATGGTGAACAGCGGAATGCCCGCCGCCGCGATGCGCTTGAACCACGGGTCGATGATGCTCAGCGTGCCCAGGGTGTGGATCACCGCGTCGGGCTTTTGCGTGACCACGTTCTGCAACTGCCGCACCATCGCCTGGTCGTTGCGGCCCGCATCCAGCGTGATCGGCGTGCCGCCCAGGCGCTTGACCTCCTCGACCTGCGCCGCGAAGGCGCGGCTGTCGAAATAGATGCTGGTGCCCACGGTGCTGATGGCGATGCGCTTGCCCGCCAGCGAGGGCACGTTCGCATCGTCGGAGCCCGCGTCCGGCGCCACCGGGCGCACCTGCCCCTGCCCCTGTGCCTGGGCGCCCTGCCCCAGGCCCAGCGCCAGCAGCGCCCCGCCGGCGCCGCCAAACAGCGTGCGGCGCTGCACGCCCGCCCCGGCATTGGAAGGTTCGGCGCTCATCAGGCATCTCCCCGCAGTTGCTGCACCTCGGCCAGGTTGTCGCGCGTCGTCAGCAGCGTGGCGACGTGGGTCTCGGCCGGCAGGTCACGCTGGCCGGCCAGGTAGCGCGCCACGTTCTGCACGGCCGTCTTGCCGATCAGCGCCGGCTGCTGCGCCACCACCGCGCCAATGGGCGAGGGCTGCTGGCGCAGCAGCGCCAGCACCTCAGGGGTGCCATCGACGCCATAGGTCTTGACCTCGGTGCGGCCGGCCTCCAGCAGCGCCTGGCTGGCGCCGAGCTGCGGGATGTCCCAGGCCGACCAGATCGCCGCCACCTGGCCCTTGGGGTATTTGTTGAGCAGCGCCGCAATCTGCCCGCGCGCATCCTGCACGGTGTTGGGAATCACGTCGCGCAGCTCGGGCTGCAGAATCTTCAGCCCGGGATGCTGCGCCAACACCTTCTGCAACTCGTCGTAGCGGATCTTGCAGACCGGCACGCCGTAAAAGCCATTGAACACCAGGATGTTGCCCTGCCCGCCCGCATCGCGCGCCAGTTGCTCGGCCAGTTGCCGGCCGGCGGCGTGGTTGTCGGAAGTGGTGTTGTTGAGGCTGTGCTCGGTCGGCACGTCGATGGTGAACAGCGGGATGCCGGCTGCGCGGATGCGCTTGAGCCAGGGCTCGATCACGCTGAGCGTGCCCAGCGTCTGAATCACCGCGTCGGGCTTTTGCGTGACCACGTTCTGCAGCTGCGTGACCAGGTTCTTGTCATTGCGCCCGGCATCCAGCGTGATCGGCGTACCGCCCAGGCGCTTGACCTCGTCGATCTGCGCCTGAAAGGCCTTGATGTCGAAATAGTGGCTGGTGCCAGTCGCGCTGATGGCGATGCGCTTGCCCGCCAGCGACGGCACGCTGGCACCGGCATCCGCCCCGGCGGCAATCGCGCGCGCGCCGGCCAGCGGCAGGGACAAGGCCGCGCCAGCCAGCAGGAACCGGCGGCGGGCGAAGGGTTGGTCAATCATCGGACTTCACTCCTGGAACAGCCCGCCCAACGGCGGGGGCGACTGCCATTCTGGACAGAAGCCCGCCCCTCGGAATCGAAGATTTCTGGTCTAGGTTATGTGTATCTTTAATAGCAAGGAAAGCTGTTTCCCTATGAACAAAATGCTGGTTTTCTGACCGCAGACCAACACCCCATTCGACACCTCTGCCCGCCACCGGTCCATCGTCATCGGTTCGGGTTCGAGGGCCCACCGCACCCAGGGCCGCTTCAACGCTGACGCCGCAGACGCGGGTTCAGCGCCGCGTGCAGCGCATCGCTCAGCAGATTGAGACTGAGCACGGTCAGCACGATGGCCAGACCCGGAATGGCAGTCATGTACCAGCCGGTGCGCAACGCGTCGCGCCCGAGGCCGATCATCGAGCCCCAGCTCACCACGTTCGGGTCGCCCAGCCCCAGGAAGGACAGCCCGGCCTCCGACAGGATGGCGTTGGCCACCAGCAGCGCGGTCGAGACGACCACCGGCGTCCAGGCATTGGGCAAGATCTCGCGCAGCACCACATGGGCATCACTGGCACCCAGCGCCACGGCGGCGCGCACGAACTCACGTTCGCGCAGCGCGATGAACTCGCTACGCACCAGCCGGGCGATGCTGGTCCACGACGTCACGCCCAGCGCGAACACGATGGTCGTGACCGATGGCTTCAGGATGGCCACCAGGATGATCGCCAGCAGGAAGGCCGGGATGGTCTGGAAGAACTCGGTCACGCGCGTGAGCAGCGCGTCGATCCGGCCGCCATAAAAACCGGCCAGCGCCCCGATGGCCACGCCGATCAGCAGCGAAATGATGGCCGAGGACAGCCCCACCAGCAGCGAGACGCGGGCGCCATGCACCAGCCCGGCCAGAAGATCGCGCCCCATCAGGTCGGTGCCCAGCGGCGTGGCCGGATCGCTGCCCGGCCAGACATAGGGTGCCGCCACCATGTCCAGCGGATCGTCCGGGAACAGCCAGTCGGCCAGCAGCGCGGCCCCGGCCACCAGCAGCAAGATCAGGCTGCCCAGCAGGATCGAGGGTTGCAGGTACCAGCGCTTCATGCCAGTTCTCCCGGGCGGGTGGTAGCGCCGGTGGCCGGCGGCGCGGACGACGTGGCAAGCGAACGGGGCTTGCGCACACGCGGGTCCAGCGCGGCCTGGGCCAGATCGACCAGGATGTTGGAGACCACCACCAACACGGCGCTGAACAGCAGCACCGCCAGCAGTACCGGAATATCGCGGCTCTTGATGGCGTCGAACGAGAGCTGGCCCAGCCCCGGCCAGGCGAACACCGTCTCGACCACGATGGAGCCGCCCAGCAACGCGCTGCTTTGCACGCCCAGCATGGTCAGCACCGGCAGCACGGCATTGCGCAGCGCGTGGCCGAAGATCACGCGCCACTCGCGTGCGCCCTTGGCCCGCGCGGTGCGGATGTAGTCCTCGGCCAGCGTCTCGATGAACGAGGCGCGCGCCAGCCGCGCGTAGACCGCCACGTAATAGATCGCCAGCGTCAGCACCGGAAGCACCAGGTGGGCCAGCAGATCCGCCACGGCGCGCAAGCCGCCGTGGTTGGCGCTGACGTCGCGGATGCCGCCGATGGGCAGCCATTCGAGCTGCACGCCAAACAGCACGATCAGCATCAGGGCGGTCCAGAACATCGGCGCCGAGTAGCCCAGCGTCGCCAGCGCCGAGATCGCCGTATCGGCCACGCCATGCGGGCGCCGCGCCGAGGCGATGCCCAGCAGGATGCCGGCCGCGACCGACAGCAGCAACGCGCTGCCCACCAGCAGCAGCGTGGCGGGCAGGCGATCGAGCACCAGGTCGAGCACCGGCTCGCCAAAGCGGAACGAATACCCCAGGTCGCCCTGCGCCAGCCGGCCGACGTAGGCGGCCAGTTGCTCGGGCGTGCTGCGGTCCAGTCCGTAGAGCTGGCGCAGCTGCGTGACGTAGTCCGCCGTGACGCTGCCGCTCTCGCTGGCGATCACGTCCACCAGATCGCCGGGCAGCGCCTTGAGCAGCGCGAAGTTCAGCACCGCGATGGCCAGCACGATGCCCAGCAGTTGCAGCAGGCGGCGCAGCAGCGCGATCAGTACGTTTCTCATCCGTCAGGTTCGCTGGTCGAGCCAGATCCGCGCGAAGTTGTTCTGGCTGTGGTTGAAGGTGTCGGTGACGTTGCGCAGGCGCTTGTCCCACACGCCGAACCAGCGGAACTCGAAGAGGTTGAGCAGCCCCAGGTCGCGCTGCACCAGCTTCTGAAAATCATGGTAGATGGCCACGCGCCGGCCTGGATCGGTCTCGGTCTGGGCGGCTTCGAGCAGGTGGTCGGCTTCGGGGCTGGCGTAGCCCGAAGCGTTGAACCAGGGCGTGCCCTTGGACTCGGCCTTGGACCAGTAGTGCTGCTCCACGCCGATCTGCGGGTCCTGCCAGTTGACGCCCCAGGAGCTGACCAGCTCGAAGTTGTAGTCGGCAAAGACGTTCTTGGTCCAGGTGGCGAGATCGAGCGCGCGCAGGGTGACGTCGATGCCAACCGCGCGCAGCGCCTGGCGCACGAACTCGCCAGTGCGGCGGTAGTCGTCGCCAAACGGAATGAAATCGTGGTTGAGCTTGAAGCGCCAGCCGTCGGCCTGCTTCGGGTAGCCGGCCTCGTCCAGCAACGCCTCGGCCTTCTTGCGGTCGAAAGGGTATTGCTGCGTGTCCGGCGTGTAGAAGGTCTTGAGCAACGATGACACCGGCCCGGTGGCCGGCACGGCGTAGCCGCCCCAGACAGTCTTGACCAACACGTCGCGGTTGATGGCATGCAGGATGGCCTGCCGAACCTTGAGCTTGCCAATGATGGGGTGGCGCAGGTTCGGAATCAGCCACAGCCAGCCGGCGAAGCCGTTGTAGCCCTCGGTGCTGACCACCAGCTTGTCGGATTTCGCCAGCCGGTCGGCATCGGCGAAGGTCACCGGATTACGCTCGCCGTATTGCACCGCGCCCGTCTCCAGCGCGTTGGCGCGGCCGGATACGTCGGGGACGATCTTCCAGGTGATGCCCTCCAGATAGGGCCGGCCCGGCTGCCAGTACTTGCCGAACTTCTCCAGCCGGATGTAGCTGCCGCGCTGCCACTCCTTGAAGACGAACGGCCCCGTGCCCACGGGGTTGTTGTTGTGCGGGTTGTTGGGGATGTCCGTGCCCTCGTACAGGTGGCGCGGCAAGACGGGCGCGGCCACCACGTCCAGCGCGTTGATGATGACGGGGGTGGGCTTGGAGAGCGTCAGCACGATGGTGTGCGCATCCGGCGCCTCGACCTTGGTGAGGTACTGGAAGATGCGGCGCGCGGTCGGCGCGTATTGCTTCCAGATCACTTCGGCGGAAAACTTCACGTCGGCCGAGCTGAACGGCTTGCCGTCGTGCCAGAACACGTTCTTTCGCAACTTCAGCGTCCAGGTCAGGCCGTCTGCCGACGCCTCGACGCTTTCGGCCAGTTGCGGGCGCGGCTTGAAGTCGGGACCGTAATCCAGTAGGCCATCGAAGATCTTGCTGGTGACCGCGCGGCCCGGCGTCGAGGTGTTGATGAAAAAGGCCAGCGTGGGTGGCTCCGGATGCACCACGGCTTCCAGAATGCTGCCCGGCGTGGCGCCATCCTCGGTGTTGGGCAGCGGCTGCGTCCGCGCCTGCGCCTCGGACACGGCCAGCGGCCCCAGCAGGCCACCGGCCAGCAGCGCGCCGGTCAGGCCGAACAGGTGGCGGCGGCGGATTTCATGCAAGACCTCGTCGTTCTCGGAGGCGCTGTCGAAGATGTGCTCTGGCTGGTCCATGCCCTGGTTTCCTTTCGGGGATGCTGTTGGGTTGAAGTGCAATGATTCGTTGCCCTGCCCGGCTGGCGACTGCTCAAGCCGCGCGGGCCTGGTCCGTGGCGGCCTGCGCCAACGCGCGCCGACCCGGAACGGCCGCCAGCAGCGTGCGGGTGTAGGGGTGCTGCGGATCGCTCCAGACGGCGTCGACGCTGCCTTCCTCGACGATGCGCCCGGCATGCATGACCAGCACGCGGTCGGCGATGTAGCGCACCACGGCCAGGTCATGCGAGATGAACAGGTAGGACAGGCCGTAGGCGCTCTTGAGGTCGACCAGCAGGTTCAGGATCTGCGCCTGCACCGAGACGTCCAGCGCCGAAACCGGCTCGTCGCAAATCACCAGTTCCGGGCGCAGCACCAGCGCGCGGGCGATGCCGATGCGCTGGCGCTGGCCGCCGGAGAATTCGTGCGGATAACGCTGGCGGGCGCTCGCGGGCAGGCCCACGTCATCGAGGATGGTGCGGATGCGCCGCTCGCGCTCGGCTTTTTCCTTGACCCCGTGGATGGCCAAGGCGTAGCCGAGGATGTCGTCCACCCGCTGGCGCGGATTGAGCGAGCCGTAGGGGTCCTGAAAGATCATCTGCACCCGCCGGCGCCAGGGCAGCAGCGCGCGCCGCGACAGCGGCAGCAGATCCTGGCCGTCGAACAGCACACGCCCTGCCTGCACCTGCGCCAGCCGCACGACGGCTCGCGACAGGCTGGACTTGCCGCAGCCCGACTCGCCCACCAGCCCCAGCGTCTGGCCGCGGGCGATGTCGAAGGACACGCCCTGCACCGCATGCACGACGGTGGCGGCCGAAGGGTAGCTGATCCGCAGGTCCTCCACGCGCAGCAGCGGCCCATCCCCGCCGGCGGCGGCTGGCAAGGAGGCTGGGACCGCCGCGCGCAAGGGCGGCTGCCGCAGCTCGAAACCGCCGTCCTCGCGCGGATGGATTTCGGCCAGGCGGGCCGTGCGGTAGTGCAGGCCGGGGCTGCCGTGCAGCGAGGCCCCCAGCAAGCCCCGCGTGTAAGGACTGCGCGGCTGCGCGAAGACGGCCTGCGCCGCGCCCTCCTCCAGCTTGCGGCCGCCGTGCATCACGGCCACGCGGTCGGCCCATTGCGCGACCACGCCGAGGTCATGGGTGATGAGCAGCACCGCCATGCCCAACTGGCGGCGCAAGTCGTCGATCAGGCCCAGGATCTGGGCCTGCACGGTCACGTCCAGCGCCGTGGTCGGCTCGTCGGCGATCAGCAGCCGGGGATTGCTGGCCACGGCCATGGCGATCATCACGCGCTGGCGCTGGCCGCCGGAGAGCTGGTGCGGATAGTCGCCATAGCGCCGCTCGGGCTCCGGCAGCCGGACCAGCTCCAGCAGCGCCAGCGCACGCGCGCGCGCCGCGTGGCGCGGCAGTTTCTCGTGCAGCGTGATCGCCTCGACCACCTGCTGCCCGATGGAGAGCACCGGGTTGAGCGAGGTCATCGGCTCCTGGAAGATGATGGAGATGGCATTGCCGCGCAGCCCCGCCAGCGCCGGCTCCTTGAGGGCCAACAGATCGCGCCCCTCGAACAGGATGCGCCCGGCAATGCGCGCCTGGCTCGACAGCAGGCGCAGGATGGCCAGCGCCGTGGTGGACTTGCCGCAGCCCGACTCGCCGACCAGCGCCAGCGTCTCGCCCGCGTGGATCTGCAGATCCAGCGAGCGCACGACCGCGTGGGCCCCGAAGTGGACCTCCAGCCCCTCGATCGCCAGCACGGGCTGGCCGGCCTGCGGCAGCACGCGCTCCCCCGGGCGGCTCATGCGCCCTTTCCTTGCTCAGTCTTCATCTCATTCCATCCAGCATGCGCACACGGGTCCGGCCCAGGCCAGCCCGTCGTTCAAAAGCACCCAGTGTGCAAGCGCCGCACGCCGGGCTTAACGCGAAATCGGAACATCGATATGCAGGAACGTCCGCACCCGCGCCAGAGGTCGATCGCATGCCGCGGCCCCCTCTCCCCCGACCCCTCTCCCGCGAGGGGCGAGGGGGAAACGCAGGCGGCTGCGGGAGGATGGGTGTGATCGTTTCATCTCGGCTTCAGAACGCCGGCAACAGCGTCCCCTTGTACTTGCCCTCCAGCAACTGCCGCACCTCGGGGGACTGCAGCGCGCGCGTGAGCGGCGCCACCCAGGGCTGGTTGCGGTTTTTCTCCTGCACCACCAGCACGTTGGCGTAGGGGCCGCCGGGCACTTCGGCGGCGATGGCGTCGCGCGCCAGCAGCAGGCCGGCCTGCGCGGCCTGGGCGGTGATGATGGCGGCGGCGTCCACGTCGTCGAGCGCGCGCGCCAGCACCAGCGAGTCGATTTCGCGGATGACGAGGTGGCGCGGGTTGCCGACGATGTCCAGCGTGGTGGCGTTGTCGCCGCGCTTGACGTCCAGCCCCGCGCGCAGCTGGATCAGGCCGTAGTGCTGCAGGATCAGCAGCGCGCGGTTGCGGTTGGTGTCGTCGCCAGGGATGCCGATGACGGCCTTGTCGGGCAGATCGGCCAGCGACTTGTACTTGCGCGAGTAGATGCCCAGCGGCGCGCTCAGCGTGCGCGCGACCGGCACCAACTGGTAGCCGTAGGCGCGGATCTGGCCACGCAGGTAGGGCTCGTGCTGGAAGGCATTGGCATCGATGTCGCCGTCATTGAGCGGACCATTGGCATTGAGATGGCCGCTGAAGACGACCGGCTCGATGCGGATCAGCCCTTCGCGGGCGGCGGCGCGCTGCGCGGCCTCGGCCACGTCCTCCATCACGCCGCCGCTCACGCCAAGCTTGACGACGATCTGGCCATGGGCCAGGGCGCACAGCGCCAGCGCGGCCAGGGCGGCGGTGATCTTTTTCCAGGGGGTCATGAGATGGATCTCCTGCCGCTTTACTGAGGGTCGCCGTCGGCCGCCAGACCAATCTTCCACTGCGCCGGCGCCGGCGTGCCGTTGACGGCGAAGTCGCCGGCGATGCGGTCCTTGTAGATGCGCGGGTTGTGGGTGGCCAGGGTGCGCACGTTGCGCCAGAAGCGGTCCAGGCCGTTGGGCGCGAGCGTGGAGGAGGCGCCGAGCGCGTCGAACAGGTGCGAGGACGACTGCAGGATCAGCTCGATGACCAAGGACTGCGACTGCGCGATCTCCAGGTCGGCCAGCGCGCGGGCGGCTTCGGTGGCGGCGGCGTCGCCGCTCTGGCTGGCGGCCCAGGCGCGTTCGAGGGCGCGCGCGGTGTGCTGCACGATGGCGCCGGCGCCATAGGCTGCCGCGCGCAGACGGCCCACGACTTCCAGGATCTGCGCGTCGTGGCGCACCCGCTCGGCGTTGCCGTTGCTGAAGCTGCGCTTGCGCTCGCGCACCAGCTCGGCGGTCTCGCCGCTGACGGCGCGGCCGATGCCGGCGATGGTAGCCAGGTGCACCAGTTGGAAGAAGGCCTGCGAGTACGGGAATTTCTCCTCGTCGGGGCGGATCTCGCTGGCGTCGACCTTGACCTGGCGGTAGACCGTGGTGCCGCTGGCCGTCAGCCGCTGGCCGAAGCCGTTCCAGTCGTCGATCGGCTGCACGCCCTCGGCGCTTCGGCGCACCAGCACGGCGTAGGACTTGCCGTCCTCGCCGGTGGCGCCGACGTCGGCCCAGTCGGCATACAGCAGGCCGGTGGAATAGAACTTGCGCCCGTCCAGATACCACTGGCCGTCGCGCTGGTACAGCCGCGTCTGCAGCGCGCCCTGCTTCACCTCGCCGGTCTCGCCGCGCCCGGGGCCGACCAGTTCGCCTGCGGCCAGCCGGCGCAGCCAGGTCTCGCGCCAGGCGCTGCGCCGCGAGTTGAGCACGACCTCGACAAAGCCCAGGTGCGCGCGGATGGACTGCGCGAGGTTGGAATCGGCCTCGCCCAGCTCGGTGAGCAGGTTGAACAGCTCGGGCAGGCTGGCGCCCGCGCCGCCAAATTCGGTGGGCACGCGCACGGCGGTCAGGCCGGCGGCGGCCAGCCGGCGGATCTCGGCGTGCGGCAGGCGGCGCTGCAGCTCGCGCTCGACGGCACCGGCGCGGATCTCCGTGAACAGGGGCCGGAAGCGCCCGGCCAGGGCTTCGTAGCGGTCGCTCGGGCCTTCGCCCCAGCCTTGCGTGATTTGCTGCTGTTGTGTCATGGTTTTGTCCTCGGTGGATGGAGCCTCAGTTCTTGCCCTGCGCCACGGCGCGCACGTCGAAGGCGCCGCCGGTCTGGGCCGATTCGCGGTCGGTCACGGCCTGCTTGCCCAGCAGCGGAAAGACCAGCTCGGCGAAGCGGATCGATTCCTCCAGGTGCGGGTAGCCCGAGAGCACGAAGGTGTCGGCGCCCAGGTCGGCGTACTCCTGCAGGCGCGCGGCGACGGTCTGCGCGTCGCCCACCAGCGATGTGCCGGCACCGCCGCGCACCAGGCCGACGCCGGCCCACAGGTTGGGCGCGACCTCCAGCTGGTCGCGGCGGCCGCCGTGCAGCGCGGCCATGCGGGCCTGGCCGACCGAGTCCATGCGCGCGTAGTTCTGCTGGGCGCGCGCGATGTCCTCGTCGCTCAGGTGGCTGATGAGGCGCTCGGCATCGGCCCAGGCTTCTTCGTTGGTCTCGCGCACGATGACGTGCAGCCGCACGCCCAACCGCACCGTGCGGCCGTGGCGGGCGGCGCGCTGGCGGATGTCGGCGAACTTCTGGGCCACGGCCGCGGGCGGCTCGCCCCAGGTCAGGTAGGCATCGACCTGCTTGGCCGCCAGTTCGTGCGCCGCCTCCGACGAGCCGCCGAAGTACAGCGGCGGATAGGGTTTTTGCACCGGTGGAAAGAAATTCTTGGCGTCGCGCACCTTGTAGAAGCGGCCGTCGTGGTTGACCGTCTCGCCCTGCAGCAGCCGGCGCCAGATGCTCAGGAACTCATCGGCATTGGCATAGCGCGCGTCGTGGTCGAGAAAGATGCCGTCAGCCTCCAGCTCGACCGCGTCGCCGCCCGGCACCACGTTGAGCAGCAGCCGCCCATGCAGCGCGGCGTCCAGCGTGGCGGCCTGCCGCGCCGAGGACACCGGCGCCCCCAACGAGGTGCGCAGCGCCACCAGCAGCTTGATGCGCGTGGTCACCGGCACCAGGCTGGAGGCCACCACCCAGGGGTCGAGACAGGAACTGCCGGTGGGAATCAGCAGGCCGTCGTAGCCCAGGTTCTCGCTGGTGGTGGCGATGCTGCGCAGGTACTCGATGGTGGGCTTGCGGCCGAAGTCGGACTTGCCCAGGTAGCGGGTGTCACCCGAGGTGGGCAGGAACCAGAAGATGTCAGGGCTCATGGGGTTTCCTTGGGGAGGGATTTCGGAAGGCGTCTGGCAAGGGGGCGGCCTGTTGCATGGCTTGGTTCGGAAAATGATCGGGGCTTGCCGCCTGTGCGCTCACCGGCGCCACTGGGCGGCGGGATGCTGCGGCGGCAGCCGGTCGCCGCGGGCGAACAGTTGCTGGCGCAGGCTGCCCTCGCCGTAGGCGGTCTTGTAGCGGCCTCGGTTCTGCAGCTCGGGCACGACGATGTCGGCGAAATCCGCCCAGCTCTCGGGAACCACCAGCCGCGCGAGATTGAAGCCGTCGATCTCACCCTCGTCGATCCAGCGCTCGAGCGCATCGGCCACCTGGCGGGCATCCCCGACGATGGGCTGGTGGCGGCTGCCCGAAGTGAATTTCTCCTGCAACTGCGCACGCGTGGTCCAGCCCTGCTGGCGCGCGGCCGCCACCGCCGACTGGATGGCATTGCCCTGGCCATAGGCGATGGGTTCATCGGGCCCATGGCGCGCGAAGTCGACCCCGGTGCTGGCCGCGAAATGCGCCAGACCGCCCTCGACGCTGGCGTGGGACAGGTATTCGGCGTATTTGTCACGCGCCTCGGCCTCGGTGCGGCCCGGCACCACCGAGATGCCGGCATAGATCTTGATGTCGTCGGGCCTGCGCCCGGCGTCCACCACGGCCTGCCGCAGGCGGCGCGAGATGGCGCGCGCGGCGGCCGGGTCGGGCGCGCCGATGAACACGCCTTCGGCATGCCGCGCGGCGAAGCGCTGGCCGCGCTCGGAGGCCCCGGCCTGGAACAGCAGCGGCGTGCGCTGCGGCGACGGCGCGCTCATGTGGATGGCCTGCGAGCGGTAATAAGGCCCTTCGTGCGCGATGACATGGACCTTGGCCGGGTCGGCATGGATGCGGCGCGCCTTGTCGGCGACGACGGCATCGTCCTCCCAACTGCCCTCCCACAGCTTGTAGGCCAGTTCCAGGAAATCATCGGCCCGGTCATAGCGGGCGTCGTGTGCGCTCAAGCCGTCTTGACCCAGGCCACGCGCGCCGCTGTCGACATAGCCCGTGACGATGTTCCAACCGATGCGCCCCTGGCTGAGCTGGTCGAGCGTGGTGACGTTGCGGGCAAAGGTATAGGGGTTCTCCGCGCCGATGGTCGCGGTCACCCCGAAGCCCAGGTTCCGGGTCACCGCCGCCATCGCCGAAACCAGCAGCCACGGGTTGTTGGCCGGCAGTTGCACGGCCTCGCGCAGCGTCACGTCCACGCTCTGGCCGTAGACGTCGTAGTAGCCGATCACGTCGGCCAGAAACAGGCTGTCGAACAGGCCTTTTTCCAGGATCTGCGCGATGTCCGTCCAGTATTTGAGCGTGTGGTATTCGGTCGAGCGATCGCGCGGATGCGTCCACAGGCCATGGTGGATATGGCCGACGCAGTTCATGTTGAACGCGTTGACGTGGATGTACCGGGACTTGCTGCTCATGGTGCCGACTTCCTCAGCCAGGTGAGGCGGTAGAGCTTGGGCTCGCCCTGATAGAAGCGATCGATGGCACTGCGCACCGTGGGCGCCGTCTTGTAGACATCAAGAAACTTGGCGATTCGCGGATCGGCCGCCTTGTCGGTGCGGGCGACGAACTGGATGGCCCAGGAATCGTCCTCGTAGCTGGTCAACGCCAGTGCCTGAGTGGCATCGAAAGCTTTGGATGCCAGGATGAAGTACGGGTAGCCCACGGCCAGATCGACGTCGGGTGTGATGCGCACGAGTTGCGGGCCTTCGACTTCGACGAACTGCAGCTTCTTCGGGTTCTCGACGATGTCGCGGGTCGTGCCGAGCAGGCCGGTGTCCGGGCGCAGTTTGATCAGGCCCGCCGCCTGCACCAGCCGCAGCCCACGGCCTAGGTTGACGGCATCGTTGCCAATCGCGACCCTGGCGCCCGTGGGGAGATCGTCCAGGGATTTGTACTTGAGCGAGTACAGCCCCAGATACGACAGGATGCCCGCCTGCACACTGGTCAGCGGGAAACCCGTGTCGCGTACCGCATTGGCCAGGTAGTTGCTGTTCTGGTAGTAGTTCAGATCGATGTCGCCCGCGTTGAGCGCGACGTTGGGCGTGGCCCAGTCGGTGAACTCGACGACCTGCACCTCCAGCCCCTGCTTGCGGGCCTCCTGTGCGGCCACCTCGACCGAATCGGCGAAGATGCCCGGCACGACACCAATCTTGAGCGGGGCCGCCAGCGCCGAGCCGGCCAGCAGCGCAACGGCAACGAAAGCCGCGAATTTCTTCGGAAAACGTGGATGACTCATGGTGTGCCCTTCAATGCTTCGGATGGCGATGCGGCCGGCGGCGGGAAAGCCGCCGCGCGATGCTGCGGCGGCAGGTGGTCGCCCTGGCCGAACAGCTTGTGGCGCAGGCTGCCCTGCGCATAGGCGGTCTTGTGCAGGCCACGCGCTTGCAGTTCAGGCACCACCAGATCGATGAAATCGACGAAGCTCTCCGGCACCACGGTGCGCGCGATGTTGAAACCGTCCACACCGGCCTCGTCGACCCAGGACTGCATCTCGTCGGCGACCTGCCTGGCGTCTCCGACGATCGTGGCGTAGCGCCCGCCCAGGGACAGCTCGTCCAGCAAATGCCCCAGCGTGTAGCCCTCGCGGCCGTTGGCCAGGCGCTGGATGCTGTTTTCAATGCCATTGCTCTTGTGCTGTTGCAGCAGCGGCGTATCCCGCCGGTACTCGAAAAAGTCGATGCCGGCCGTCGCGGACAGGTGCGTCAGTGCCGCCTCGGGGCTCGCGTGGCGGCAGTACTCCTGGTACTTTTCCCGGGCCTGCTGCGGCGTTCGCCCCACCACCGGCGTGATGCCGACCAAGACCTTGATGTCTTGCGGCTGGCGCCCGGCCTGCACGGCTTGTGCGCGCAGTTGCCGCACCAGCGCGGCCGTGGCCGCCTTGTCCTGGATCGCCATGAACACGCATTCCGCGTGGCGCGCAGCGAACTGCAGCCCGCGCCCCGAGCTGCCCGCCTGGAACAGCACCGGCGTGCGCTGGCGCGATGGCTCGCTCAGGTGATAGCCATCGACCTGGAAGTAGCGGCCCCGGTGATGCACCGGCCGCACCAGCCCGGGGTCGGCATAGATGCGGCGCTCGCGGTCGCGCAGCACGGCGGCATCGCTCCAGCTGCTTTCCCACAACTGGTAGAGCACGTCCATGAACTCGTCGGCGCGGTCGTAACGCTCGTCATGCGCGAGCTGGCGCTCCTGCCCCATGGCCCGTGCCGCCGAATCCAGGTAGCCGGTGACGATGTTCCACCCGATGCGCCCGCGCGTGAGGTGGTCCAGCGTCGAGAACCGGCGGGCCAGCAGATAAGGCTGCTCGTAAGAGACGTTGACCGTGACGCCAAAGCCCAGATGCCGCGTCACGGCCGCCATGGCCGGCACCACCAGCGTCGGATCGTTGATCGGCAGTTGCACCGACTCGCGCAAGGTCACGTCGGCCGAGTGCTGGTAGGTGTCGTAGGCGCCGATGATGTCGGCGATGAACAGCCCGTCGAACAGCCCCCGCTCCAGTTCGCGGGCCAGGTCGGTCCAGTACTCCAGCGTGGTGTACTCGCTCGACCGGTCGCGCGGATGCGTCCACAGGCCGTGGTTGATATGCCCCACGCTGTTCATGCTGAACGCGTTGAGGATGAGGGGATGGCGGGCGATCGGCGGATTCATCACAAGACTCCATGGCGTGCGGCTGGCGGAACGCCCCCACGCTCAAGCGACGTCCGCCCATGGCAGGCACTTCGTGAGGCACGGCCGGGTGCGACTCATGGCCGCTGCGGCTGCGCCGCCAACCAGGCCAGGCGGTAGAAATTGCGGTTGCTGCCGTAAGACGCGTGCAGTTGCTGGCGCACCTCGGGCGAGGCCTGGTAAATCGCGATGAACTGTGCCAGGCGCGGATCGGCCGCGTTGTCCGCCCGGCTCACGAACTGGATGGCCCAGTAGCTGTCGTCATCCAGGGAGTAGCGCAGTGCGGCGTTGGCGACGTCCTTGCGGCCCGCCGTGACGAAGCTGCTGGGCGGCGAGACTTCGAGGTCGACGTCCTCGAACGAGCGCACCAGTTGCGGGCCGGGAATCTCCACCAGCTTGAAATTGCGGGGGTTGCTGGCGATGTCATCGATCGAGATCGCGCGCGGATTGCGCACCTTGAGCGTGATCAGGCCGATGTCGCGCAGAAAGCTCAGTGCCCGGGTCTGGTTGGCGGGGTCGTCGGCAATCGCCAGGCGCGCGCCGCTGGGCACGTCTTCCAGCCGCTTGTAGCGCGCGGAATAGAGCCCGAGGCTGCCTTGCAGGCCCACGCCGATGCTGCGGAATGTGTAGCCCCGCTGCCGGATGGCGTTGTCGAGAAAGGCGTGGTGCTGGAAATAGTTGGCGTCGAGGTCGCCGGCCGCCAGCGCAGCATTGGGCGTGGTCCAGTCGGTGAACTCGACCACCTGGACTTCCAGGCCCTGCTGGCGCGCCTGGCCGGCCGCGACCTCGATGGAGTCGGCCAGCGGACCCGGGGTGACGCCGATGCGCAAGGGCGCCTGGGACCAGGCACCGGCGGCGACCAGCGCGAGGCCGGTGGCGGCGATGCGCAAGGCAGTGGAAAAACGCATGGGATCCGGCCTCCTCAGCGCGCGCGCAGCCAGCGCACATAGGCATCGCCCGTGGTCTGCACCACGGTGACCAACGCGATCAGCACGGCGATGACGATCAGCATGACCTGCGTGTCGAAACGCTGGTAGCCGTAGCGGATGGCGAGGTCGCCCAGGCCGCCGGCGCCGACCGCGCCGGCCATGGCCGAGGAACTGATGAGCGCCACCAGCGTGATGGTGAAGCCGCCGACGATTCCGGGCAGCGCCTCGGGCAGGTAGACGTGGCGCACGATGTGCCATTTCTTGCAGCCGATGGCCTGGGCGGCCTCGATCAGGCCGTGGTCGACCTCGCGCAGGCTGACTTCGGCGATGCGCGCGAAAAACGGCGTGGCGCTGATGGCCAACGGCACGATGGCGGCCCAGACGCCGATGGTGGTGCCGGCGACCAGCCGCGTGAAGGGGATCAGCGCCACCAGCAGCACGATGAAGGGCGTGGCGCGAAAGCCGTTGACCACGCTGCCGACGGCGCGGTTGAGGCGCGGCGAGGCCAGGAAACCGCCGGGCGCGGTGACGATGAGCAGCACAGCCAGCGGAATACCGGCCACGAAGGCGATGGCGCCCGAGACGCCGACCATGGTCAGCGTGTCGAACAGCGCCTGCCAGTAGCGCTCGGCGGGGATGGAGAGGGAGAAATCAGACAGGGACATGGCCGATGACGTCGATGTGGTGGGCGATGGCCGACGGGCCTTGCGTGAGCGCCGCGAAGTCCGGCAGCGGCAGGCGGCCGTCGATGGCCAGCAGCAGGCGCCCATGGGCATGGCCCTGGATGCGGTCAACGCCGCCGTGCAGCAGCCGCGCGCCGGCCGGCAGCGCCTGGACGATGCGCGCGAAGTCGGGCTCCAGCCCGCCCTCGCCGCTGTAGCCCAGTTGCACGATGCGCTCGAAGGCGCCCTCGGCGGGCGGCTCGGGCAGCAGGCGCGCGCGCAAGTCGTCGGGCAGGCCGTGCTGCAGCGGCGCCAGCAGCGCGCGCGTGGCGTCGTGCCGGGGCGAGCCGAAGACCTGCCAGACCGGGCCCAGCTCGGCGATGCGGCCCTGCTCCAGCACCAGCACCTGGTCGGCGATCTCGCGGATCACGCTCATCTCGTGGGTGATGAGGATGACGGTGATGCCCAGGCGGCGGTTGATGTCGCGCAGCAGCGCCAGGATGGACTGCGTGGTCTCGGGGTCGAGCGCCGAGGTGGCCTCGTCGCACAGCAGGATCTCGGGGCCGGTGGCAAGCGCCCGGGCGATGCCCACGCGCTGCTTCTGCCCGCCCGACAGCCGGCTCGGATAAGTCTTGTGCTTGTCCTGCAGGCCGACCAGCGCGAGCAGCTCGTTCACGCGCCGCTCGATCTCGGGGCGCGGCGTGCCGGCCACGCGCAGCGGCAGCGCGACGTTGTCGAACACGGTCTTGGCCGACAGCAGGTTGAAGTGCTGGAAGATCATGCCGATGCGCCGGCGCAGCCGCACCAGGTCGGCCTCGCCCAGCGTGCCGATGTCGATGCCATCGACCAGCACCTGGCCGCTGGTGGGTTCCTCCAGCCGGTTGATGGTGCGCAGCAGGCTGGACTTGCCCGCGCCACTGCGCCCGATGATGCCGAAGATGCTGCCGGCCGGAATGTCGAGGCTGATGTCCTGCAGCGCCGGCACCGCGCCGGCGGACGACTGGTAGACCTTGGCGAGGTCGCGGAAGGCGACCGAGCCGGCGCCCGACCGGGACTGCGCGGCGTCCGCGCCGTGCGCCGCGGCCGGTGTGGGGGCACCTGGTGTCCGGGTGCCCGCCGCTGGCAGGTCGCCCCGCAGGGCCAGGGTGGAAGCGTGGGCCATGGGGGCGTGTCCTCGCGTGTTCACATTCAGCTTCAGTGCTGCCACGGCAGCGTGTACAGCTTGTCGTTGCCGTCGAAGCGGTCGGCAATCACGCGGCGCACCTCGGGCGAGTGCTGGAACAGCGCGACGAACTTGCGCAGCTTGGGCTCCTGGGCGCGGTCGCTGCGCGCGGCGAAGCCCATGGCGTAGAAGGTGTCGGCGATGCCGGAGTACAGCAGCGCCTGGCTGGCCTGTTCCTTCTTGCCGGCGTTGACGAAGTGGCTGGGCCAGACCACCGCCAGGTCCACGTCCTGCAGCGAATGGATGAGCTGCGGCCCCTCGATCTCGAAGAACTTCAGCTGCTTGGGGTTGTCGATGACGTCATCCACGCGGGCGCCGGGGTCAGTGCCGTGGCGCAGCTTGATGAGGCCGGCCTTTTGCAGCAGCAGCAGGCCACGGCCCTGGTTGACCGGGTCGTTGGCGAGCGCCACCTTGGCCTTGGGCGGCACGGCGTCGAGCGAGCGGATGCGGTTGGAATAGATGCCAATGTTCTGCAGCAGGCCCAGGCCGATCAGCTCCAGCTTGTAGCCGCGCTCCTTGATGACGTTGTTCAGGAAGGCCTGGTGCTGGAAGAAGTTGAGGTCGATGTCGCCGTTGTTGAGGGCCTCGTTGGGCAGCGTCCAGTCGGTGAACTCGACCAGACGGATGTCCAGACCATTGCGCTTGCCCTCGGCCACCAGGGCCTGCACCGCGTCGGCGGTCACCCCGGGGGTCGAGCCGACCTTGACGACTTCGAGCGGCTGCGCGGCGGCGGCCGTGGCCAGCGCCAGGCTGGCGAGGCCGGCCATCACCCAGCGGCGAGAGAGATTGAGAGAATTTTTCATGCGGTTTCCTTCTTTGAATTGCGCTCTGATGCGCTTACTTCATGCGCTTTGGCGGGTTCAGGGCTTGGTCCAGGCCAGGGTGTAGAGCCGGTCGTCGTTGGAGAAGGCCTTGTGCGTCTCGGCCTTGACGGCGGGCGAGCCCTGGTAGATGCGGATGAACTTCTGCACCACCGGGTCGTTCACGCGGTCTTGCTTGACCACGAACTGGATGGCGAACTGCGCATCCTCGATGCCCGAATAGGCCAGCCCACTGGAAGGGTCGAAGGCCTTGGCCGCGACGATGAAGTGCGGGTAGCCCTGGGCGATGTCGACGTCCTTGGTGATGCGCACCAGTTGCGGCCCCTCGACCTCGACGAAGTTCAGCTTCTTCGGGTTGTCGGTGATGTCGTCGAGCGTGCCCAGGTAGCCGACGCCCGGCTTGAGCTTGATCAGGCCCACCTTCTGCAACAGCAGCAGGCCGCGCCCCTGGTTGACCGGGTCATTGGCGATGCCGACCTTGCCGCCGACGGGCACGTCCTCTATGCGCTTGTGCTTGAGCGAGTACAGGCCCACGTTGGCCAGGATGCCGGTGCCCGCGCTGGCCAGCTTGAAGCCCTGCTTCTTGATCGCGTTGGCCAGGAAGGGCTGGTGCTGGAAGTAGTTGATGTCGATGTCACCCGAGTCGACGGCCACGTTGGGCGTGGTCCAGTCGGTGAACTCGATGACCTCGACCGCGATGCCCTGGGCCCGGGCCTCCTGGGCGGCAACCGCCACCGAATCGGCATAGGCACCAGGCACGACGCCGATGCGCAGCTTGTCGGCGGCGGCCGCCAGGCCTGGCAGCAACGCCAGCGTCAGGGAAAAAACCGAGGAAAGCGCCACGCCGGCCACGAAACGGCGGCGGCTGGCCAGAGGGGCAGTCATGCGTCGATCTCCAAATTAGCGCCGCACGAAACGCCCCTCGACATGCGGCAGGCTGGCGGCAAACGGCGATTGTGGCCATGGCGACTTGTTTGGAAATCAAATATTTACAGTCTAGGTTATGACGTTTTATTCATAAGCACCCGATTTGCCGCACCCGCAGCGGAATGCGGGAAAGCTGCTGAAGACGCAACAGTTTTCAAACCAGCGGCAGTGCGCAATCCACCAACTGGGCGCCGAGCACGTCCACGCAGGCCCGGGGCTCGATCTGCACCAGATAGCCGCGCCGCCCGCCGTTGATGGCGATGCGCGGCAGCGCCAGGATGCTCCGCTCGATGTAGACCGGCATGGCCCGCCGCGTGCCGAAGGGCGAGGTGCCGCCCACCAGGTAGCCGCTGTGGCGCTGGGCCACCTCGGGCGTGCAGGGCGCGACCGACTTGGCGCCGATCTGGCGCGCCAGGTTCTTGGTCGAGACCTGGCGGTCGCCGTGCATCAGCACCAGCAGCGGCCGCGCGTCCTGGTCCTGCATGACCAGTGTCTTGACCACCGCGTGCAGGTCCAGCCCCAGCACCTGCGCGCTGTGCTGCGCGCCGCCGTGGTCCACGTAGCCGTAGGCATGACCGGTGTAGGCCACGCCGTGCCGCTTGAGCCACTGCGTGGCCGGGGTTTCGCTGACGGGGTCTTTTCTGCTCATGGGCAACCGAAGCACTTGAGTGATGGATATCCCCCGATCATCGGCGATGCGCAAGCATCTGCATTCGCCTGTTCGTGGGACACTCGCGACTCGCCTCTTTCACACCCAACGCCACGCATCGCCATGCCCATCAGCCTCGGCAAGCTTCGCAGTTTTGTCGCCGTCGCCGAAGAATGCCAATTCAGCCGGGCGGCCGAACGGCTCGGCATCTCCCAGCCCTCGCTCAGCGCACAGATCAAGGAACTGGAGCAGGTGCTCGAAGTCAGCCTGCTGAGCCGCACCACCCGCAGCGTCACACTGACGGCCGAGGGCAAGCGCTTTCTCAATCGCGCCCGCCAGATGCTCGCCGACGTCGACATGGCCGTCCTCGAAATGCGGCAGCAATCCCAGCTCGCACGAGGTCGCATCGTTATCGCCTCCACACCCTCGGTGTCCGCAGCCATCCTGCCGCAGGCCATCAATGTCTTCGCCAGCCAGTTTCCCGAGATCGAGATCCAGCTCAACGAAGACAGTTTTGCCATCGTGCAGGATCTCATCGAAAGCGCAGCCGCCGACTTCGGCTTCGGTGCTGCCCCTGAACGGCCCGGAACACTGGCGTTCCAGCCACTCTACCGCGAACGCTTCTATGCCGTGCTGCCTGCCGGACATGTCCTGTCGAAGCGATCACGCCTCACCCTGAGCGATTTGCTGCAATACCCGCTGTTGAGCACCCTGCCCGGCACCAGCATCCGTGCAACCATCGAGCATGCGTTGCGTGACCAAGGCCTCTACCTCAACACCCGCCACATGCTGGCGCGCATCGAAACCGTGCTGGGTCTCGTCGCAGCCGGCCAGGGCGTTGCCATCCTGCCTGCGCTGACGTTGCTGACCATCGACCCGGCCCGCTTCGACGTCCTGCCCATCACCGGCGCCCACATTGCAAGAGACGTCGGTCTGCTCCAGCGCAAAGGCGGCAGCGCATCGTCCGCCGCCGACGCTTTCGTGCAGCGCAGCCTCGATGGCTCGCTATTTCAGGCCTTGAAGGATCCCGCCAGCACGCCAGTCCGCCTCATCGACGGCGTCACTTGGTACTGAGACCACCACGGATCGATTCGGCCAGCGTTATCCATTTTTCAATTATTCAAAATAAAAAATAAATTATCAGGATTCATATCAACAAAACTATATTTGTTGCAACGATGAAGCAGCCACCTCGCTCGGACACCTGGGCGACAGCGGCACTGCCCCAACTGCACCAAGATGAATCCAAGCACTCCGTCCCTGGACGCGGCTACCCGCGCGTGTCCCGCCCCTTCCCGTGAGCGTTCCGGTCAATGGAGCCGGCTGCCGGGCTCCGGCTCACTCTGGAGCGCTTCGTCCATCCTGGCTGCCCTGGTCGTCTGGCAACTGGGCTCAGGAGTACTTTTCAACGCCTACTACCTCAGCAATCCGCTCGACATCGGGCGCCAGATCGTGGCGTGGGCCCTCGATGGCTACCTTTGGCAACACCTCGCGGCCACGCTGTTCAATACCGTCATCGGTTTCATACTCGCTGCCGTCTTCGGTATGGGCATAGCCCTGCTGCTGGGCTCCCTGCCCTTGCTTGACCGGATACTCGCGCCGTTCATCTACGGCCTGTATGCACTGCCCAAGATCATCCTGGCCCCGCTGCTGCTGCTGTGGTTCGGCGTCGGCTCCCTGCCGGTGGTCTTCATGGCCTGCGTCACCGGCTTCTTCATGGTTTTCTTCAACGTCTACAGCGGCGTTCGCCAGACCAGCCAGGACCTGCTCAACGCGGCCAGCCTCATGGGCGCCAGCCCATGGACACTCGCCATCAAGGTCCGCCTCCCTGCAGCACGACCCTATGTCGCACTGGGACTGCAGCAAGGACTCGTCTACGCGTTCCACGGCGCCATCGTGGGCGAGATGACCAGTTCCACTTCAGGGCTGGGCTACGCCCTGGTCTATGCCGCATCCGACATGGACGCCAACGGCGTGCTGGCCCTACTGGCCGTGCTCGGCGCCATCACCGTGGTGCTGCTGCATGCCGTCGATCGGGCGCTCAGCGCACCGGCCGGGAGTTAGACATGAGCGCCGCCGTCACATTCCATGCCGTCGCCGATCCGCTGCTCAAGCTGCTGGGCGTGAGCAAGGCCTTCGAGGTCAAGGGCGCCACCACGCAGGCACTCGACAACGTCTCGTTCTCCGTCCAGCGCGGCCAGTTCGTCTCGCTCATCGGCCCCTCGGGCTGCGGCAAGAGCACCATCCTGAACCTCACCGCCGGCTTGATGGCCGCAGACGAAGGCGAAGTCGCATTCGACGGCCTGACCGTCGGTGGGCCCAATCGCCGGGTCGGCTACATGACCCAGGACGATGCCCTGTTCGGCTGGCGCAACCTGCTCGACAACGTCGCCCTTCCGCTCGAAATCCAGCGCATCGCCAAACCGCAGAGGCACGCCCGCGCCGCCGAGATGCTCGCGCGCGTCGGCCTGGCCGGATTCGAGCGGCACTACCCCAACCAGTTGAGCGGCGGCATGCGAAAACGCGTCAGTCTCGCGCGCACGCTGATCTACAGCCCCGAGTTCCTGCTGCTCGACGAACCCCTGGGCGCGCTCGACGCACAGACCCGTCTGGTCATGCAGCTCGAACTGCGACGGCTGGTCGATGCCTTGGCATTGACCGTGATGCTGGTCACCCACGACTTGCACGAAGCCATCTCCCTGTCCGATCGTATCCTGGTGTTCAGCAAGCGCCCGGCGCAGTTGATCCACGAACTGCAAGTGCCCCGCACGGGCGAACAGCCCCCGCCGCAGGATGTGCAGGCCGTTCTCTACGCCCAACTGTGGCAATGGCTCACGCCCGAGCAGGAACACATCCATGATTGAACCTCGCACGCCACACCGGGGCGAGATCGCAATCCGCCAGCTGATTCTGCTCATCGCCGTGCTGGCCGCCTGGGAATGGTCTTCCGGGCGCTACATCGACACCTTGCTGGCCAGCACGCCTTCAGACATCTACGCGCAAAGCCTCGCCTGGCTCAAGCGCGGCGTGCTGCAGCGCGCCGCGTGGGACACCACCCGCATCGTGGCCATCAGCCTGCTGGCCGGCGGAAGTTCCGGCCTGCTTCTGGGCCTACTGGCCGGCGCCTCCCAGCGCTGCGAACACATCGTGATGCCCTTCGTAAAGGTGGGATTCGCATTGCCCAAGGTCGCGCTCATTCCCCTGTTCATCCTCTGGTTCGGCACCGGTGATCTGCAGAAGTTTGTGCTGGCAAGCCTCACGGTCTCGTTCTTTTTCTTCTTTGCCGGCTACGAAGGCATGCGCAGCCTGCCGCAAACCATGAACAACGCGCTCCACCTCTACGGCGCAACGCCCCTGCAGCGCCTGCGCCTGCTCTACCTTCCCGCATCGCTCGGCTGGACGCTCGCCTCGCTGCGCATCGCGGTGCCCTATGCCTTCGTCGCCGTGACCAGCGCAGAAATCGTCGCCTCCGCAGGCGGGCTCGGGTTGCTCGCAAAGAACAACGCCGCGGCCATGAACACTGCCGGCACCTTCAGCGCCATTGCCTGCGTCACGTTGCTCGGCGCAGCCAGCGGCTCGCTGGTCAGCTGGCTGGCACGCCGCACACGCTGGCGCCTTCAGAACTGAGCCTCAGGATTTCCCTTCGACCCCCATGCAAAGGACACACACCATGATGAAACTCGTCTCCCTGAACCTGTTTTCGCTGCGCGCCCCTCACGTTGCGGGCTGGCTGGCCACCGCGTTGCTGGTTTTTGCGCCTGCTGCCCATGCCGCCGAACAGCTCAAGGTCGTGACCTCGGTCTCCAACCTGATCTTTGCGCCCGTCTATGTGGCCCAGCAGCTCGGCTACTTCAAGCAAGAGGGCCTGGACGTGAGCATCGCCGACGGTAACGGCGGCTCCAACGCAGTGGCATCGGTGGTGGGTGCCAGTGCAGACATCGGCATCGTCGGCATCAAGAACGCCTCGCAAGCCGTCGTCAAGGGTCAACCGCTCAAGGCCTTCGCTACCGGTGTGCAGGGCTTTCCGCAAGCCATCGTCGCGCGAACCGATCTCCCCGGCCTGAACGCCCTCTCCGGCCAGGCCACGCTGGCGAACAAGGGCGCCCTGCTGCGCGCCAAGACCATCGCCGTCACCGACATCGGCGGCTCGACCGGCGAGTTCGCACGCTTCGTCCTGAAAAACGCCCAGGTCGCCGACAACGACATCAAGCTGGTCAACATCCCCACCGTCGCCGCCCAACTGGCAGCCCTCAAAGCCGGCCGCATCGACGCCTTCGTCAACTCATCGCCCGCCATCGAGCAGGCCACAATCGAAGGCTACGGCGTCAAGCTTGTCGACCCCGCCCTCGACCTCAAGGAACAAACCGATTTCGAATACACCGTGCAGATCGCCCGCACGGATGTACTGAACCAGCGCAGCGAGGCCATCGGCAGATACCTCCGTGCCGTGCAGCGCGCCCTCGACCTGATCCACAGCAACAAGGACCAGGCCCGCGACGCCGTATTCGCCTACTTCGCCGACTCGGCAGAAATCACCCAAGCCTTCCCCGCCGCCATCCGCAACCAGGCCTGGGACAACACCGTTCCCTACCTGCCCCGCTCGGTGCAGCTCGACGACGCCAAGCTCGCCAAATCCCGCGTGTTCTTCCAGATCTCGGAAAAGGCCCCTGACGAAATCTTCATCGATCACCGCACCGCTCAGGCCGTGCCTGCCGCCCCGACCACACGCTGAGTACCCGACCCCGTCCAAAGAGGCCCATCATGCCCTGCCCTACCGCAGAATACGCCAGCCCTCACACGCGTGCCGGCAATGGCACACCCGTCGCACAACCGCTGCACTTCAAACCCACCGTTCCCTCGGAAGACAAGCTGAGAGCCCTGGTCCGCCCCGACCGCATCCACCGTTCTCTTTACCAGGACCCAGCCATCTTCGAGCTCGAAATGGAGCGCCTGTGGAGCCGCACCTGGCTGTATGTCGGGCATGAGTCGCAGATCCCCCAGCTCGGCGATTTCGTGACCCTCGTCCTCGCCGGAAAGCCCGTGGTACTCGTCCGCCATCGCGACGGTGCGGTGCACGTCCTGTTCAACCGCTGCGGACACCGCGGCGCCGTGGTCTGCAACGAGGACTCGGGCAACACCAAGCTCTTTCGCTGCCTCTATCACGGCTGGGCCTTCGCCACCGACGGCGCGCTCCAGGGCGTTCCGCTGCGCGCCGGCTACAAGGATTGCATCGACCTCAAGAACCCCGAACTCGGCATGGTGCAACTGCCCCGTGTCGCGTCTTACCAAGGCTTCATCTTTGCCAGCTTCAGTCCCGAGGGCGTTCCGCTGAGTGAGTTCCTCGGCCCCATCCGCCGTCACATCGACGACCTCGTCGCTCTCTCGCCGGACGGCCAACTGCTCGTCACCGGCGGCGTCCATCGCTACGAATTCCGCGGCAACTGGAAACACCAGCTCGAAAACCTCAACGACCTGTACCACCCCTTCTTTTCGCACGCCTCGACCATGCGCGAAGACGGCCGCCAGTTCAAGCGCCGCAGCGGCGATGAGGAAGGCCCCCAGATCGGCAGCGGCGGAAAAACCAACGGCGCCAACCCCAGCAAGGCCCTCGACGAAATCCCGCTGCACGCCTTTGCGCAAGGCCACAGCTACTGCGGCAGCATGCCGTTTTCAGACAAGCGCTCGGGGGCAGAATTCGAACGCTACCGTGCCTTGCTGATCGAACGGCACGGCGAGCAGCGCACGCGCGAGATCCTGCAGCCCGACTGGCACAACGCCATCATCTATCCCAACGTCGTCCTCCAGTCGGCCGCCCAGCACATTCGGGTCATCAACCCCATCTCGGTCGACCGTACCGAGATCCAGGTGTTTCCCATCCTGCTCAAGGGCGCTCCCGACAAGATCAATCGCGATGTCGTGCGCTACCTGAACGTCTCGCACTCCGCCGCATCCCTGATCCAGACCGACGACCTCGAAGCCTTCGAACGCATTCAGACTGGCCTCGCCGCCGACGGCTTCGAGTGGCTGGTCTACGCCCGCGGCATCGCCCATGACACAGTGGAGCCGAACGGCGCGATCACCGGCCGCCTCGCCACAGAGCTTCCCATGCGGAATCAATACCGCGCCTGGCTCGACTACCTGGCTCCGACTTCCCTCCCCGCAACGACAACCCCAACCGCCATCCAGCCATGAGCGATTCCCTGACCGCCGCCCGGCCTGCACTCTCGCGCAACGATGTCGAAGACTTCCTCTACCTCGAAGCACGCCTGCTCGACGAACGCCACTTCGAAGATTGGCAGGCCCTCTACACCGAGGATGCCGAGTACTGGGTTCCCGCCCGCCCCGGCCAGGCCGACCCCTACACCGAAGTGTCCATTTTCTTCGACGACCGCGAACTCATGGGCAACCGCATCGCGCGCCTGCGCCACCCGGACATCCACGTGCAGTCGCCGCCTTCACGCACCATCAGGCTCGTCAGCAACGTGCGCATCGAAAAGCAGACCCAGACAACCGCCGAAGTCTCATCGGCGTTGCTGGTTGCCGACTACAGGAAAAGCCACCAGCGCTTTTTCGCCGCCAGAGCCACGCACCAACTGGCACGTGAAGGCGATCAACTGCGCATTCGCTATAAGAAGGTCGAACTGATCAATGCCGATGCAAGCTTTACGCCATTAGCCATCCCGTTCTGACAGGAGGACCCGCAAGAGAGCAGATTCCCCCTGGTGCTCGCGTGGATCGCGATGGCCGTTCTGATGGCCCCGACTAGACCGCCGGATCGCGGTGCGACCAGCGGATGGCGTCAATGGCGGCCCGCAGTTCGGGCGAAAGCACGGTGCCCCAGGCATCCAGATCCTCGTCGAGCTGGGCCACGCTGGTCACGCCGATGATGGTGCTGCGCACCGACCAGCGCGTGTAGCAGAAGGCCAGCGCCAGTTGCGTGGGCGTGAGGCCGTGCTCGCGCGCCAGGGCGTTGTACAGGCGCGCGGCGGCCAGCGCCTCGGGCCGGCCCCAGCGCTGGCGGCGCACCGATTCGTAGGCCGCGATGCGGGCGCCGGCCGGCGCGTCCGGCCCGGTCAGGCCGCTGGCGTCGTATTTGCCGGTCAGCAGGCCGAAGCCCAGCGGCGAATAGGCCAGCAGCGACACGTCCAGCCGGTGCAACACTTCGTCCAAGGCGTTGTCCACGCTGCGGTTGACCAGGCAATAGGGGTTTTGCACGGTCGCCACGCGCGGCAGGCCGTGCTGCTCGGCCAGGCGCACGAATTCCATGACGCCGTAGGGCGTCTCGTTGGACAAGCCGATGGCGCGCACCTTGCCCGCCTTCACCAGCTTTTCCAGCCCCAGCAGTTGCTCGTGCAGGGACGACAGCGCCGCGTCGTCTTCCGCCGGGTCGAAATAGACGCGGCCGAAGGCCGGCACCGCGCGCACCGGCCAGTGGATCTGGTAGAGGTCGATGCGGTCGGTCTGCAGGCGGCGCAGGCTGTCGTCGCAGGCGCCCACGATGTCGGCCTGGGTCAGGTTGCGGCTGCCACCACGGATCCAGTCGTAGCCACGCGAGGGGCCGGCCACCTTGGAGGCCAGCACCACCCGCTCGCGCGCGCCCGGGCGGCTGGCGAACCAGTGGCCCAGGATGCGCTCGGTCGCGCCGTAGGTCTGGGCGCGCGCGGGCACGGCGTACATCTCGGCGGTGTCCAGGAAATCGACCCCGCGCGCCAGCGCGCGGTCCAGGATGGCGAAGGCGGTGGGCTCGTCCACCTGTTCGCCAAACGTCATGGTGCCCAGGCAGATCGGGGCCACCTGCAAATCGCTCTGGCCCAGGCGGACCTTGGAAAATTCGGTCATGGATGGATACAGTTTTCTCGGAACAGCCGCCCAGTGTAGAGCGAGTCAGCGCGGCATGCCGGCAGCCGTATCCCTATGATGCGCGATAGCCCGATGCCCCGGTCCAGGCATGGGACAATCCGGGGCTTTGCCGCTGGCCAGCGCCGCCGCTGTGCGCCGCCTGGCCCCCGCTCCCCCACAGAATTTGGAAAGACCGCACCATGGACGCAGAACGCATCAACCAGATTGGCAGCCAGCTCGAAGACCTCCAGGCTCGCACCGCCGAGCTACGGGGGTATCTTTGACTACGACAACAAGCAACGCAAACTAGAAGACGTCAACGCCGCCCTCGAAGACCCGACGGTCTGGAACGACCCCAAGCGCGCCCAGGAACTGGGCAAGGAAAAGAAGTCGCTCGAAGCCGTGGTGCTGGTGATCGACGAGCTCACGCGTGAGCTGGCCGACAACGCCGAGCTCTATGAGATGAGCCGCGCCGACGGCGACGAGGCCGGCCTGCAGACGATTGCCGAGGAAGCCGCCAAGCTCGCCGCCGAGGTCGAGAAGCTGGAGTTCCGCCGCATGTTCAGCCAGCCCGCCGACCCCAACAACGCCTTCCTGGACATCCAGGCCGGCGCCGGCGGCACCGAGGCCTGCGACTGGGCCAGCATGCTGCTGCGCCAGTACCTGAAGTACGCCGAGCGCAAGGGCTTCAAGGTCACGGTCGACGAAGAAACGCCGGGCGACGTGGCCGGCATCAAGAGCGCCTCGATCAAGATCGAGGGCGAATACGCCTACGGCCTGCTGCGCACCGAGACCGGCGTGCACCGGCTGGTACGCAAGTCGCCCTTCGACTCCTCGGGCGGTCGCCACACCAGCTTCGCCAGCGTCTTCGTCTCGCCCGAGATCGACGACAGCTTCGAGGTCAACATCGACCCCTCAGACGTGCGTACCGACACCTACCGGGCCTCGGGCGCGGGCGGCCAGCACATCAACAAGACCGACTCGGCGGTGCGCCTGACGCACATCCCGACCGGCATCGTCGTGCAATGTCAGGACAGCCGCAGCCAGCACAGCAACCGCGACGTCGCCTGGCAGCGCCTGCGCTCGCGCCTGTACGACTACGAGATGCGCAAGCGCATGGACGAGCAGCAAAAGCTCGAAGACAGCAAGACCGACGTCGGCTGGGGCCACCAGATCCGCAGCTACGTGCTGGACTCCAGCCGCATCAAGGACTTGCGCACCAACGTCGAAATCTCCAACACCCAGAAGGTGCTCGACGGCGACCTCGACCCCTTCATCGAAGCCTCGCTCAAGCAAGGCGTCTGAGACGCCTGTTCCAACCGCCCGACCCATCCTGCCGCCGATGACTCTGTCCGCCCCCTCCGTCCGCGCCATCATCTTCGACATGGATGGCACCATGATCCACTCGCTGCCCACCCACCTGCGGGCCTGGCAGGTGTTCGCGCAGCGCCACGGCCAGCCCATCGGCGACCCGGTGGCCTTTCTGGCGCGCATCAACGGCCGCAATGGCCGCGAGTGCGTGAGCGCGATGTTCGGGCGCGAGTTCACCGAGGCCGAGGCGCAGCCGCTCAACGACGAGAAGGAAGCCATCTACCGCGAGCTGTTCGCGCAGGACTTCCAGGCCGTCGCGGGCGTGACCGAGTTCGCGGCGCGCGCCGCCGCGCATGGCCTCAAGATCGGCGTGGGCTCGGCCGGCAACCAGGCCAACCTGGCCTTCGCGCTCGAACGCCTGCGGCTGGAGCCGCCGGCCCAGGCCGTGGTCGGCGGCGACGAGGGCCTGCCGGGCAAGCCCGACCCGGCCATCTTCCTGGCCGCGGCCGAGCGGCTGGGCGTGGCGCCGGCGCACTGCCTGGTGTTCGAGGACGCCCCCTACGGCATCGAAGCCGCGCGCCGCGCCGGCATGCGGGCCGTGGCCGTCTGCACCACCCATACCGCCGAAGAACTGGCGGGCCCGCACGTGCTGGCCGCCATCACCGATTTCCGCGAGCTGCTCGCTCGCCCCTTCCTGGAGACTCTTGATGTTGCGTGACGAACTGGGACAGCCTGTCGCCATCCGGCGCGAGGACTACACGGCCACCCCCTACTGGATCGACACGGTCGACCTGGCCTTCGACCTCGACCCGGCCAAGACCCGCGTGGTCAACCGCATGACGCTGCGCCGCAATGCCGAGGTGCCGGCGCAGCCGCTCAAGCTCGACGGCGAGGACCTGAACCTGGCGCGCGTGCTGGTCAACGGCCAGTCCGCCTCCTTCCGCATGGAAGGCCAGCAACTGGTGCTCGACAACCTGCCCGCCGAGGGCAGCTTCGAGCTGGAGATCTTCACCACCTGCAGCCCGGCCAAGAACACCAAGCTCATGGGCCTGTACGTGAGCCAGGACGCCTTCTTCACGCAATGTGAAGCCGAGGGCTTCCGCCGCATCACCTACTTCCTCGACCGCCCGGACGTGATGGCCAGCTACACCGTCACCCTGCGCGCCGACAAGGCCAAATACCCGGTGCTGCTGTCCAACGGCAACCTGGTCGACAGCGGCGAGCTGGAGGCCGGCCGCCACTACGCCAAGTGGGTCGATCCGTTCAAGAAGCCCTGCTACCTGTTCGCGCTGGTCGCCGGCGCCCTGGTCGCGCGCGAGCAGCGCATCCGCGCACGCTCGGGCACCGAGCACCTGCTGCAGGTCTACGTGCGCCCGGGCGACCTCGACAAGACCGAGCACGCCATGGCCTCGCTGGTCCACTCGGTGCTGTGGGACGAGGCCCGCTTCGGCCTGCCACTGGACCTGGAACGCTTCATGATCGTCGCCACCAGCGACTTCAACATGGGCGCCATGGAGAACAAGGGCCTCAACATCTTCAACACCAAGTACGTGCTGGCCAACCCGGCCACCGCCACCGATGTCGACTTCGCCAACATCGAAAGCGTGGTCGGCCACGAGTACTTCCACAACTGGAGCGGCAACCGCGTCACCTGCCGCGACTGGTTCCAGTTGAGCCTGAAAGAGGGCCTGACCGTCTTCCGCGACCAGGAATTCAGCATGGACCTGGCTGGCAGCGCCAGCGCCCGCGCCGTCAAGCGCATCGAGGACGTGCGCGTGCTGCGCACCGCCCAGTTCCCCGAGGACGCCGGCCCCATGGCCCACCCGGTGCGGCCCGACAGCTACGTCGAGATCAACAACTTCTACACCGTCACCATCTACGAAAAAGGCGCCGAAGTGGTGCGCATGATGCAGACCCTGGTCGGCCGCGCCGGCTTCGAGCGGGGCATCACGCTGTACTTCGAGCGCTTCGACGGCCAGGCCGTGACCTGCGACGACTTCGCCCAGGCCATCGCCGACGCCAACCCCGACAGCCCGCTCGCGCGCCTGCTGCCGCAGTTCAAGCGCTGGTACAGCCAGGCCGGCACGCCGCGCCTGGCGGTCCGGTCGCACTACGACGCCAGCGCGCAAAGCTACACGCTGACCTTCACGCAGCAGGTTCCGGCCACGCCCGGCCAGCCCGGCAAGCAGCCCGCCGTGATCCCGGTCACGCTCGGCCTGATCGGCGCCGACGGCCAGCCCGTGGCCCTGCACGCCAACGCGCAGGACATCGCCGTGGCCCACGCCGACGGCCACGACAGCCACCAGCAGACCCTGGTGCTGACCGAGGCCGAAAGCCGCATCACCTACACCGGCATCGCGCAGGAGCCGGTGCCCTCGCTGCTGCGCGGCTTCAGCGCCCCGGTCGTGCTCGACTACGACTACAGCGACGCGCAACTGCTGGCGCTGCTGCGCCACGACAGCGACCCCTTCAACCGCTGGGAAGCCAGCCAGCGCCTGTCGCTGCGCCGGCTGCTGGCGGCCATCGCCTCGGCCGATGCCGCCGACGCCATCACGCTCGACGCGCCCTACCTCGACGCCCTGCGCGACCTGCTGCGCGACGACCGGCTCGACGCCGCCTTCAAGGAACTGGCGCTGACCCTGCCCTCCGAGAGCTACATCGCCGACCAGCTCGACGAAATCGACCCGCAGCGCGTGCATGCCGTGCGCGAGGCGCTGCGCGAGCAGCTCGCCCACGCGCTCCACGACGACTGGCTGTGGGCCTACGAGGCGCACCACGACAACGGCGCCTACCGCCCCGACCCGGTCTCCAGCGGCCGCCGCGCGCTTGCCGGCCTGGCGCTGTCCATGCTGGTGCTGGCCGCGCGCCGCAGCGGCGACGCGGTCTGGCCCGGCCGCGCCTACCAGCGCTTCAAGGACGCCGGCAATATGACCGACCGCCAGAACGCCCTGGTCGCGCTGCTGGGCGCCGGCCACGAACTGGCCCAGCCGGCGCTGGCGCGCTTCCACGCGCTGTTCAAGGACGAGGCGCTGGTCATCGACAAATGGTTCGCCCTGCAGGCCGGCCGCAGCGACCGCGGCGGCGACGTGCTGCCCGCCGTGCGCCAGCTTCTCAAGCACCCCGACTTCAGCCTGCGCAACCCCAACCGCGCGCGCAGCCTGATCTTCAGCTACTGCAGCGCCAACCCCGGCGCCTTCCACCGCGCCGACGCCGCCGGCTACGTGTTCTGGGCTGAACAGGTGGCCGCGCTCGACGCCATCAACCCGCAGGTCGCCGCCCGCCTGGCGCGCGCGCTCGACCGCTGGAAGAAACTCGCCCAGCCCTACCGCCACGCCGCCGAGGAAGCCCTGCGGCGCGTCGCCGCCAAGGCCGACCTGAGCCGCGACGTGCGCGAAGTCGTCTCGCGCGCGTTGGCCGACTGAAGCGTCCGAGCACCTGAGGCCCACACGCCCACCGTCTTTCAACTTTGGAGAGTGCAACCATGACATCCCGGATCTCCCTGACCCGCTACCTCGTCGAGAAGCAGCGCGTCGACGGCCACATCCCGGCCCAGCTTCGGCTGCTCATCGAAGTCGTCGCGCGCGCCTGCAAGCGCATCAGCCTGGCCGTCAACAAAGGCGCGCTCGGCGACGTGCTGGGCACCGCCGGCAGCGAGAACGTGCAAGGCGAAGTGCAGAAGAAGCTCGACGTCATCGCCAACGACACGCTGATCGAGGCCAACGAATGGGGCGGCCACCTGGCGGCCATGGCCAGCGAGGAAATGGACAGCATCTACGTGGTGCCCAACCGCTACCCGCAAGGCGAATACCTGCTGCTGTTCGACCCCCTCGACGGCTCCTCCAACATCGACATCAACGTCAGCATCGGCACCATCTTCAGCGTGCTGCGCAAGACCGGCGACCACCCGGGCGTCTCCGAGAACGACTTCCTGCAGCCCGGGCGCGAGCAGGTCGCCGCCGGCTACTGCATCTACGGCCCCCAGACCACGCTGGTTCTGACCGTGGGCGATGGTGTCGCCATGTTCACCCTCGACCGCGAGCAGGGCTCCTTCGTGCTCACCGCCGAGGACGTCAAGATCCCGGCCGACACCCAGGAATTCGCCATCAACATGAGCAACCAGCGCCACTGGGACCCGACCATCCAGCGCTACATCGGCGAGCTGCTGCAAGGCAAGGAAGGCCCGCGCGGCAAGGACTTCAACATGCGCTGGGTCGCCTCCATGGTCACCGACATCCACCGCATCCTCACACGCGGCGGCGTCTTCCTCTACCCCTGGGACAAGCGCGAACCCGGCAAGCCCGGCAAGCTGCGCCTGCTCTACGAGGCCAACCCCATGGGCTGGCTGGTCGAACAGGCCGGCGGCGCCACCAGCAACGGCCAGCAGTCCATCCTCGACGTCCAGCCAGCCAAGCTGCACGAGCGCGTCAGCGTCATCCTGGGCGCGAAGAACGAGGTCGCGCGCGTCAACCAGTACTACGCCGAGGCCGCGCAAGACAGCCCGGCCGGCAAGGCCTGATCCGGGCACCCCACCGTCTCAGAACGTGACAGGCGCCCAAGACATGGCCACGGACTATCTGGGCAATCCCCTGGCACCCGAAACCGCGCGCCAGCCGGGCCTGGTGCAAGCCATCAACGACTTCGTCGAGGGCCTGCTCACCTACCACCCCAAGGCCGCCCACATCCTAGAGGCCGCCCAGGCCGCCCCCGGCGATACGCTGGTCAACGCCTATGCGGGCTTCCTGACCATGTTCATGGAGTCCAGCGCAGCCCCCGCGCTCGCGCGCCGCCACCTCGATGCGGCCCGCCGCACCGCCGCCCAGGCGCCGCCCCGCGTGCAAAGACACGTGGACCTGCTGCAGGCCTGGATAGCCGACGACATCCCCGCCGCCCTGCGCAGCGCCGAGCAGTTGCTCGATGCATTTCCGCGCGACCTCTTCGCCGCCAAGCTCGCCCAGTACCTGCACTTCAACCGGGGCGACCACGCCGCCATGCTGCGCATCGGCCTCAAGGCCTGCCGCCAGGCGCCCGACGTGGCGCAGACCCACGGCATGCTGGCCTTCGCCTACGAGCAATGCCACCTGCTGGCCGAGGCCGAACAGACCGCGCGCCAGGCCCTGGCGCTCGACCCGCGCGAGCCCTGGGCGCAGCACGCGCTGGCCCACGTGCTGCTGACGCAGGGACGCATCCTCGAAGGCATCGGCTTTATGGAATCGGTCCGCCACCATTGGGACGGGCTCAACTCCTTCATCTACACCCACAACTGGTGGCACCTGGCGCTGTTCTACATCGCCCGCGGCCGCACCGACCGGGCCCTGCAGATCTACGACCGGCACGTCTGGGGCATCGTCCCCGAATACGCGCAAGACCAGATCGGCGCCGTCTCGCTGCTGGTGCGTCTGGAACTGGCCCAGGCCGACGTCGGCGACCGCTGGCAGCCACTCGCCGACTACCTGACGGCCCGCGCCGACGACGTCACCCAACCCTTCCTCTCGCTGCAATACCTCTACGGCCTGGCACGCGCGCAGCGCCCCCAGGCCGACCAACTGCTGCAGGCCCTGCAACGGCAAGCCCGCGAGGCCCCCGCGCACAGCCTGCCGGTCTGGCGCGACATCACCCTGCCGGCCGCGCACGGCCTGCTGGCGCACGCGCGCGGCCGCCCTGCCGACGCGGCACGCCTGCTCGGCAGCGTCCTGCCGCAGCTCGACGCCATCGGCGGCAGCCACGCCCAGCGCGACCTCTTCACCCAAATCCAGCAAGACGCCGCCCTCCAGGCCGGCCACTGGCGCGCGGCCCAGCAGTTCCTGGAACTGCGCCGACTAAGCGATCCCGACGACGCCATCGCGCTGCACGCGCTGGTGCGCGTCTACACCCAACTCGGCATCCCCGAACAGGCCGCCCGCACGCAACAGCGGCTGGCGCAAGCCATCGCCCAGGGGCAGGCCTTGCCCTAAAACGTGTTCAAAGCCACGGCCACCAGCCCCCCCACGCGGGATGGAACCGTGGGACGGGCGACACGCACATAAGCACCTGCGAAATACGTCCTTGGCGCAGCCTCGCTCGCGGCCTAGATTGTTCGGATGTCTCGTTTCGAGACCTTCCCTCGACGTCACGCACTGGATGCACCATGCCTGTTTTCTCATCTCGCCGCCATCTCCTGCGTTCGTGGATGCTTGCGCCGATCGTGGTTGCGGCCTCCTGGCTCTCCCCTGCCCTGGCGGCCAACCCTGAAGTCATCCGCATCGGTGTCGCCACGGCCGGCGGCGGCGATCCCGTCACCTGGGGCGGCTCGCCTGGCGGCGTGATACGCGCCAACAAATGGCTGGAGCAAGCATTCGAGGGAAGTGGCACCCAGGTTGAATGGCTGTTCTTCAAAGGTGCGGGTCCAGCGGTCAACGAAGCGCTGTCGAACAAGCAGATCGATTTCGCTTACCAGGGCGACCTGCCCGAAGTGGTGGGCCGCGCCAACGGCCTCAAGACCAAGTTGCTGGTGGCCAGTGGTACCCGCAACAACCTCTACGTAACCGTACCCAAGGACTCGCCGCTGAAGTCGATCGCCGACCTGCGCGACAAGAAGGTGTCCATCTTCCGGGGCACCAATGGCCATCTGGTCGCCATCAACGTGCTGGCGGCGAACGGGCTGTCCGAGCGCGACATCAAGGGCGTCAACCTGGACAGCGGCAGCGCCCAGGCGGCGCTGGTCTCCAATGGCGTCGATGCGTCCTTCGGCGGCTACGAGTGGTTCAAGGTCCGCGACCAGGGCTTGGCCAAGATCATCTACAGCACGCAAGGCAAAGACCCCGCCTTCACGCGCCAGGCCGCGCTGCTGGTGCGCGAGGACTTCATTGCCGGCCATGAGGCACAGGTCCAGACCGTCGTCGATGTCTTCGTGCGGGCCGCCAAGTGGTCGTCGGATGAGGCCAACCGCGACGCGCTGTTCACGATCTGGGCGGCCAGCGGCGTCCCCAAGGCATCGTGGGCCGCGGAGTTCGAAAACCAGTCCCTGGCCACGCGCAACTCCCCGCTGGTCGACGATTTCGTTTTGGACCGTTACCGCGCGGTGGTGAAAGACGCGCTGGCGCTCAAACTGATCCGCCGCGACGTCTCGATAGATGGCTGGTTCGATACCCGCTTCCTCGACGCCGCGCTCAAGAAGCAAGGACTGGAGCACTACTGGACGCGCTATGACGCCAAGGGCCAGCCTATCCCGTCCAATGGCAACGTTGCCAGCCGCTGAGACCGGCTTGGCGGTCGCGCTGGGTAACGCTCAAGACTTGAACGCATGCCCTCGGGTCAACGGCCATCACTCGATGGTGGCCCCGCAGGCTATCTCCCTGATCTTCACGCGCTGAAAAGGTCACCTCGCATGCCATCCGCCACCGCAACCGCCTCTGCCCGCAGCGCTGTGCTTGCGGCCATCGCTTCCGCGCCGCAACCCACCGCGTCCCCCAGCCAACCACGTGCCAAGACCCATCCGGCGCAACGGCGCCGGGCTGCGCAACCCCGCTGGACATTCCGGCTCTCGTGGGCCGTGGCGCCCTTCCTGTTGCCGCTGGCCTTGTTCGCGGTTTGGTATGCCGGGGCACAACAGGGTTGGATCTCGCCGCAAGTCCTGCCACCCCCCTCATTCGTGTGGGAGACACTGTGGCAACTGCTGACCAGTGGCGACCTGCTACTCAATCTACAGGCCAGCATGCAACGCGTACTGATCGGTTTCGTGGCCGGCAGCGTGCTTGGGCTGGCGCTGGGCGTGGCGATGGGCGTGTGGCGGCCGCTGCAGGACTACCTGCTGCCAACCTTCAATGCCCTGACGCAGATCCCCGTACTGGCCTGGCTGCCGTTCGTCTTGCTGCTGGTGGGGATTGGTGAACCGCTCAAATACATCCTCATCGCCAAGGCCGCCCTGATCCCGGTCACCCTGAACACCCTGCAGGGTTTCCGGCAAGCACCCGTGGCCTTGCTCGAAGTCGCCCGCGTGTACGGCTACAGCCGCAGCCAGCGTGTGCATCACGTCGTCTGGCCGCACGCCGTCCCCACCCTGTTCACGGGACTGCGCCTGGGCTTTACCAAGGCATGGCTGTCTCTGGTGGTGGTCGAACTGGTCGCTTCGAGCGAGGGCCTGGGCTACCTGATCGTCTACGGGCGCCAGTTGTTCCAACTCGACCTGGTGATGGCGGCCGTCATCATCGTGGGTGCGGTGGGCTACCTGATCGACCGGCTGCTCGACGCGCTGGAGCGCCGCTTCACGCAGGGTCAGCCGGTCAACAGCGCCATCACGGGAACACTGCCATGAGCGCCGTCTCGCCCCCAACCCTCCCGGTCGCACCAGCCGTCTCCAGACGCGGCCGCCAGCCGCTGTCCGCCACTCACTGGCGCGGGCTCGTGCTGCCAGTGGTGGCCATTGCGCTGTGGTGGCTGCTGGCCCGGCTGGACCTGGTCAACTCAGCCTTGCTGGTGGCGCCGGAGAAGGTGTTGTCCACGGCCTACGACCAGGTCTTTACCGGCAAGCTCTGGCGCGCGCTGGCCGCCAGCTTTGCCCGCGAGGCCACCGGCTTCCTGATCGGCAGCGTGGCCGGTCTGGCGCTGGGCCTGGCACTCGGGCTGTCGCGCTGGTTCAACCGCTTGATCGGTCCCAGCTTCAACACCTTCAAGCAAATTTCGCTGTTCGCGTGGATCCCGCTGATCTCGGTGTGGTTCGGGTTGGGCGATGTGGCCAAGGTGGTGTTCCTGTCGCTGGCCGCGCTGGTGCCCGTGGTGGTCAACACCTGCGACGGCATCCGCAATACCCCTGCAGCCTTGCTCGAAGTCTCCCGCGTCTACGGCTACAGCCGATGGCAGACGGTGCGCTTCGTGGTGCTGCCAGCAGCGGTGCCATCCATCTTCACCGGCCTGTACCTGGCCCTGATCTATTCATGGCTGGCCACCATCGGTGCCGAATACCTGCTGGTGTCGGGCCTGGGTGTTGGCAACCTGCTGATCGAAGGCAGCGAACATTTCCAGATGGACCTGGTGATCTTCGGCATGTTCGTCGTCGGCCTGACAGGGTGGCTGCTCAACAGCGCCGCGCGCATCGCCGAAAAGCGACTGCTGCGTTGGCAACCCCAGACCCGGTGAAACCCACGCCAGCCGCCGCCGTCATGGCTTTCATTGCAGCTTCAGCCTCCAGGAATTCCTCATGAGCCTCGCGATCTCACCTTCCTCCACACCCAGCGTCCGGCCCGACGGACGACCAGCCCATGAACTCCTCATCCGCAGTGTCAGCAAGCGCTTCGACCATGCGCAATCGGCCAGCGGTTCGCTGCTGGTGCTCGATGGCATCGACCTGCGGATCGAGGCTGGCGAGTTCGTCAGCATCGTCGGTGCCAGCGGCTGCGGCAAGTCCACGCTGC
This sequence comes from Comamonas sp., assembly GCA_047606565.1. GTDB lineage: Bacteria > Pseudomonadota > Gammaproteobacteria > Burkholderiales > Burkholderiaceae_C > Comamonas_F. The sequence goes on along the minus strand of JASGEH010000122.1, from coordinate 4,459 downwards.
TGCGGTTGATCCTCGGGCTCGACAGCGACTTCGAGGGCGATATCAGCTTCGACGGCAAGCCTGTCGCCGGCACCAGCTTGGAGCGCGGCATCGTGTTCCAGGACCACCGACTGTTTCCCTGGCTCACCGTGGTGCAGAACATCGAATTCGCGCTGCGTAACGCCGCACTGCCGGCTGCGGAAAAACGCGACCTGGTCGCCCGCCACGTGGCCCTCGTCGGGCTGGAAGGCTTCGAGCAGTCCTACCCGCACCAGATTTCCGGTGGCATGGCCCAGCGCGTGGCGATTGCACGCGGCCTGGTCAACCGGCCGCGCGTGCTGCTGCTCGACGAACCCTTCGGCGCGCTCGACGCACTGACGCGCACACGGCTGCAAGGCGAGCTGCAGCGCATTTGGGCGCAGGAAAAGATCACCATGGTGCTCGTCACCCACGATGTCGAGGAAGCCGTCTTCCTGGGCGACCGGGTGGTGGTCATGCAGCCGCACCCCGGTCGCATCCGCCGCACCCTCGACATCGACCTGCCCCGCCCCCGCAATCGCAGCGATGCGCGCTTCATCGCCCTGCGCGACGACATCCTGGGTGACTTCCTGGGCCGGCCGGACCAGGCGCACTGAGTTTTCGCCACGCGTCTGCGCGCCAAAAGCCTGCCTGCATTTTGTTGAACGGAACATTCACCATGTCATCACGCCCCCGCCAGATCCGTCTCGGCGCCTTCCTCCTGCAAACCGGCCACCACATTGCCGCATGGCGTCACCCCGACGTGCCCGCCGACGCCGGCAGCAATTTCCGCCACTACGTGGAACTGGCCCGGCTGGCCGAAGCCGCCAAGTTCGATGCCATCTTCCTGGCCGATGCGGTCGGTGTGCGCAGCGAACACCTGCCATCGTTGGCGCGCACGGCACGCTCGGATCACTTCGAGCCGCTGACCTTGCTGTCCGCCCTGGCCGTGGCGACCGAGAAGATCGGTCTGATCGCGACCGTCTCGACCAGCTTCAACGAGCCCTACAACGTCGCGCGCAAGTTCGCCTCGCTCGACAACATCAGCGGCGGCCGCTCGGGGTGGAACCTGGTCACCTCCAGCGGGCGCGGCGAAGCGGCCAACTTCAACCTCGAACGGCATTACGAGCACGCCCTGCGCTACGAGCGCGCGGCCGAGTTCCACGACGTGGTCACCGGCCTGTGGGACAGCTGGGAAGACGACAGCTTCGTGCGCGACAAGGACAGCGGGCAGTACTTCGAGCCCGACAAACACCATGTGCTGGCGCACAAAGGCAAGCACTTCGCGGTGCGCGGGCCGCTCAACGTCTCGCGCTCGCCCCAGGGACGCCCGGTCGTCGTGCAAGCCGGCGCCTCGCCCGCCGGCCGCGATCTGGCCGCCCGCACGGCCGAGGTCATCTTCGTTGCCCACCAGACGCTGGACGAGGCCCAGTCCTTCTACCGCGAGGTCAAATCGCGCGCCGTGCAGTACGGCCGCAGCCCGGACGACATCAAGATCATGCCCGGCATCTTCCCCGTGATCGGCCGCACGCAGGCCGAGGCAGAGGCCAAGTTCCAGCAATTGCAGGATCTGATTCACCCCATCGTCGGCGTCACGCTGCTGTCGGAGATGATCGGCGCCGACCTGTCCGCCTACCCTGTCGATGGCCCCTTGCCCGACCTGCCCGAAACCAACGGCGGCAAAAGCCGCCAGCAGCTGCTGATCGACCTGGCGCGGCGCGAGAACCTCACCATCCGCGACCTCTACCTGCGCATCGCCGGCGCGCGCGGCCACCAGCAGATCGTCGGCACGCCCGCAAGCATCGCCGACTTCCTGCAGGAATGGTTCGAGAACGAAGGCGCCGACGGCTTCAACATCATGTCGCCACGCCTGCCGGGCGGGCTGCAGGACTTCATCGAACTGGTCCTCCCCGAACTGCGCCGGCGCGGCCTGTTCCGTACGGAATACGAAGGCAGCACATTGCGCGAACACCTGGGACTGCCACGCCCCGAGAACCGCTACGCGCTGCACCGCAAGCAGCATGCCGCGGCCTGACGGCCCCTCGCACACCCATTCGACGACCCTGGCCTCAATTCACGGTATAATGAGCGGCTTCGCCGGTGTAGCTCAGTTGGTAGAGCAGCTCATTCGTAATGAGAAGGTCGAGGGTTCGACTCCTTTCTCCGGCACCAAGTAAACAAAGAAAAGCGCGCTATCAAACAGGTAGCGCGCTTTTTTCTTGTCCGGGTCATGCCAGCGCGGCCGTCAGCCCCGCCCCACAAAGGGCATGTGGGTCGCCATGACGGTGTGGAAGAGGACGTTGGCCTCCAGCGGCAGGCTGGCCATGTAGCGCACGGACTGGGCGACGACGGCGACGTCGATCATGGGCTCGATGGCGATGTCGCCGTTGGCCTGGGGCACGCCGCTGGCCATGCGGGCGGCCAGTTCGGTGTAGGCGTTGCCGATGTCGATCTGGCCGACGGCGATGTTGTGGCGGCGGCCGTCGAGGGCGGCGGTCTTGGTCAGTCCCATGACGGCATGCTTGGTGGCAGTGTAGGCGGCCGAGTTGGGGCGCGGGGTGTGGGCCGAGATCGAGCCGTTGTTGATGATGCGTCCGCCCTGCGGCGATTGGTCGCGCATGACGCGGAAGGCCTGCTGCAGGCAGTAGAACATGCCGTTGAGGTTGACATCGACCACCTCGCGCCATTGCGCGGGGGTCCAGTCGATGAAGTCGCCCGGCGGGTTGCTGCGGCCGGCGTTGTTGAACAGCAGGTCGACGCGGCCGAAGGCGGCGACGGCCTGGTCGAACAGGCGCTGCACGGCGTCGGGGTCGGTGACGTCGGTGGGCACGCCCAGCACGCGGTTGCCGGCCGCGTGCGGGTCCGGGCTCTGGGCCTGGGCCTGCTGGCGCACGGCGTCGAGCAGATCGGCGCGGCGGCCGGCCAGCACGACGCGGTAGCCATCGGCCGCCAGGGCCAGGGCGGCGGCTTTGCCGATGCCGGAGCCGGCTCCGGTGACGACGGCGACTTTTGCAGTGTTCATTCGAGGCGCTCCGTTCAGGTCAGTTCAGGTCAAGTGCTGTCGCGCGCCACGATCTCGAAGCCGAGGTCGACCTGCGGCGGCACGGGGTGCTGGCCGGCGATCAGGTCCAGCAGCATGGCGGCGGCGCGCTGGCCGACTTCGGCGCGCGGGGTGCGCACGGAAGTCAGCGGGGGCACCATCTGGTCGCTGCCATCGAGGTCGTTGAAGCCGGCGATGGCGATGCGCCCGGGCACGGCCACGCCATGGCGCTGCGCGGCCAGCAAGGCGCCCTGGGCCAGGTCGTCGTTGCAGAAGAAGACGGCATCGACGGCGGGCTCGATGGCCAGCAGGCGTTCGAGCATGCGCGCGCCCATGGCCATGGTGGAGGGGGCGGGGTCGAGGAGTTCGAGGGCCGGGTCGTGCAGCCCCTGGGCGGCCAGCGCCTGGCGGTAGCCGTCGCGGCGCTGCATGACGCGCGGGTCGAGCTGGGCCGCGGCGAAGGCGATGCGGCGGCGGCCCCGCGCGAGCAGGTGGCGCGTGATGGCCTGGCCGGCGTCCCGCTGCGAGAAGCCGACGCAGGCGATGTCGGCATCGCCGGGGACGGCCAGTTCCATCATGTGCACGCAGGGCAGGCGGCTGTCGTCGATGAGGCTGCGCGTGGCGTCTGTGTGGTCGAAACCGGTCAGCAGCAGGCCAGCCGGGCGCTGGGCGGCGTAGATCTGCAACAGCCGCTCCTCTTCCTCGGGACGGTAGTGGGTGACGCCCAGCAGGGTCTGGTAGCCGGCGGCCAGGAAGGTGGCCTGGGCGGCTTCGAGCAGATCGACGAACAGGCGGTTGGTCAGCAGCGGCACCAGCACCGCCACCGAATGGCCCCGGCTCGACGCCAGCGAACGCGCCGCCAGGTTGGGCACATAGCCCAGCGCGTGGGCGGCCGCGCGCACCCGCTCGACCAGCTCCGGCGCCACGCTGCGGGCGCCGCGCAACGCGCGCGAGACGGTGATGGGGCTGACGCCGGCGGCCTGCGCGACGTCGTCGAGCGTGACCCGGCCGGTGGCGCGTGAGGTTCGGGCCTTGGCAGCGGCGGCGAGGGGGGCGGTCATGGGTGCGAACAGTGGGGAGGGTGGGCGCGCAGCATGGTAAGCCAAACCGGATGCACGGCACGGGAGTGCCGCCCCTCACTCGCATGGAAACAAAATTACCGAGGGTTATCCCCCATGGGGTTACATCGCGACCTCAATAGGATAGCGCTGTCCCATCCACACCTCATGCTGCCCCCATGCCATGACCCCTGCGCCTCCCCGGCGAGGCGGCTGGCTGGCCCTGCTGTCCAGGCATGCGGGGCACCCCGCATCGACAGTCCGGGTGGGACCGCCGAAAAATGCGGCGGCAGGCGCAGCGCGCCAGTCCGTCCGCCATAACAACGCGCCGGCCTCGGCCAGCCACCTTCATTCAATCGGAGTG
>JASGEH010000121.1:0-7539 GCA_047606565.1 Comamonas sp. | reverse complement strand
GCGCTGCCGGCCAGCGCGGCGGCGACGGCCGGGCGGTCGAGCGGCGGCTGGCTGGCCCATTCCACGCCCAGCATCAGCAGGCTGCAGCCCACGGCGGCCAGGGCGAAACCGGGCAGGTCGAAGCGGCGGCCGGCGGCGGCCGGGCCGTCGTGGATCAGCCGGTGCGTGGCCCACAGGGCCAGCAGGCCGAGCGGCACGTTGAGCCAGAAGATCCAGTGCCAGCTCCAGTGGGTGGTAATCAGGCCGCCCAGCGGTGGCCCCAGCACCGGTGCGGCCAGGCCGGGCCAGGTGATGGTGGCGAGGGCCTTGACCAGGTCCTTGCGGGCGGTGCCGCGCAGCACCACCAGCCGGCCCACGGGCACCATCAGCGCGCCACCCAGGCCCTGAAGCACGCGCGCGGCGGTGAAGCCGGGCAGCGTGCTGCTCATTCCACAGGCGACCGAGCTGAGCGTGAAGACGACGATGGCCAGCGCGAACATGCGCCGCGGCCCGAAGCGGTCGGCCAGCCAGCCGCTGGCCGGGATGCCCACGGCCAGCGCCAGCAGGTAGGCGCTCAGGCCGACCGACAATTGCGAGGGCGCCACGCCAAAGCTCTGCGCCATTGCCGGCAGCGCGGTGGCGATGACGGTGGCGTCCAGGTTTTCCATGAAGAAGGTGGCGGCCACCAGCAGGGGGACCCCGCGCGCGATGCCGGTGGACGGGGCCGGGCGGTCTGAATCGGGCGGGGCGGGGGCTGGTGCAGCGGATGGGGATGGGGTGACGCTCATGGGTCGCTGTTGTACACCAGGGCGGCCGCGCGCGCATCCGCCGACCCGGCCGATAATCGGCAGGTTATCCGCAGTGAATCTCGAAGGGAATCGCCATGTTGTTCGTGTTGTCCCCGGCCAAGGCGCTGGACTATGAAACGCCGCTGCCCGCCGCGCTGGCCGGTCTGCCGCATACCCAGCCGCAGTTCCTCGACCGCAGCCGCGAGTTGATCGCCGTGCTGCGCGAGAAGTCGCCGCAGCAGATCGCCGAGCTGATGAGCCTGAGCGACGCGCTGTCGGCCCTCAACGTCGCGCGCTACCTGGCCTGGAGCCCCAAGTTCACGCCCGCCAACGCGCGCCAGGCGGTGCTGGCCTTCAACGGCGACGTGTACGAGGGGCTGAACGCGCGCGGCCTGTCGCTGGCCGACCTGGACTGGGCGCAGCGCCACGTCGGCCTGCTCAGCGGCCTGTACGGCGTGCTGCGGCCGCTGGACCTGATGCAGCCCTACCGGCTGGAAATGGGCACCCGGCTGCCCACCCCCCGGGGCACCAACCTCTACCAGTTCTGGGGCAGCACGCTGGCCGACTACCTCAACACCGCGCTGCAGGCCGACGCCACGCCGGTGCTGGTCAACCTGGCTTCGCAGGAGTATTTCAAGTCGGTCGACCGCAAGGTGCTCAAGGCCCGCGTGGTTGAGTGCGTGTTCGAGGACTGGAAGAACGGCCAGTACAAGGTCATCAGCTTTCTCGCCAAGCGCGCGCGCGGGCTGATGACGCGCTACGCCATCACCCACCGCATCGCCACACCGCGCGGGCTGGAGGGCTTCGACCTCGAAGGCTATGCCCACGTGCCCGAGGCCTCCGGCCCCGACCGGCTGGTGTTCCGCCGCCGCCTGGCGGACTGACGGTGCGGATCGCCCGCCAACCGGAGCCGCACCGATGAGCCAGACCGCCACGCCCGAACTGCAGCAGTGGATCCGCGCCCAGACCGAGGCCGGGCAGCCGCGCGCGGCCCTGCAGGCCAGCATGGAGGCGGCCGGCTGGCTGGCCCCGGTGGCCGCGCGCGCGCTCGACGAGACCCTGGGCGCGCAGGCCGGCGAGTCGCTGCGGGCCGAGGGCGACACGCCCGGCGAGCCCGGACCGGACCTGTCTTCCTCGCCGCTCGTCATCGACGCCGGCGACCGCCGCGTGCACGTGCTGGCGCGCTTGGAGCAGCCGCGCATCGTGGTCTTCGGCGACCTGCTCGACGCAGCGGAGTGCGCGGCGCTGATCGAGGCCGCGCGGCCGCGCATGGCGCGCTCGCTGACCGTGGCCACCCTGACTGGCGGCGAGGAAGTCAACGACGACCGCACCAGCAGCGGCATGTTCTTCGCGCGCGCCGAAAACGAGGTGGTGCGGCGCATCGAGGCCCGCATCGCCCGGCTGCTGCGCTGGCCGGTCGAGAACGGCGAGGGCCTGCAGGTGCTGCGCTACGGCGTCGGCGCCGAATACAAGCCGCACTACGACTACTTCGACCCGCACGAGCCCGGCACGCCGCGCATCCTGGCGCGCGGCGGCCAGCGCGTGGCCACGGTGGTGATCTACCTCAACGAGCCGGAGCAGGGCGGCGGCACCACCTTCCCCGACATCGGCCTCGAAGTCGCGCCCCGGCGCGGCCAGGCGGTGTTCTTCTCCTACCCCCGGCCCGATCCGTCCAGCCGCACCCTGCACGGCGGCGCCCCCGTCATCGCGGGCGAGAAGTGGATCGCCACCAAGTGGCTGCGGGTGCGCGAATTCAACTGAACATGTCTTCTTCCACCCCTTCCCCCGCCAGCCCCAACACGCCCGAACAGTCGCAGCTCGGCAAGGCCTCGGCCTATGCCGACCAGTACGACCCCAGCCTGCTGTTTCCCATCGCGCGCCAGGGCAAGCGCGACGAGATCGGCATTCAGGGCACGCTGCCTTTCGTCGGCGCCGACCTGTGGACCGCCTACGAACTGAGCTGGCTCAACCTGCGCGGCAAGCCGCAGGTGGCGCTGGCCCAGGTGACGGTGCCGTGCGACTCGCCCCACATCATCGAGAGCAAATCCTTCAAGCTCTACCTCAACAGCTTCAACAACACGCCGCTGGCCAGCGCCGAGGTGCTGCGCGAGACGCTGCAGGCCGATCTCAGCGCGGCCGCCGGCGCCAGCGTGGGCGTGCGGCTGGTGTTGCCGGAGGACTTCGACGCCCAGCCCATCCACGAACTCGACGGCCTCAGCCTGGACCGGCTGGACATCGCCTGCGACCGCTACACCCCGGCGCCCGACCTGCTGCGCGCGCAGGCCGGCGAGGCACCGGTGACCGAGGTGCTGACCTCCAACCTGCTCAAGAGCAATTGCCTGGTCACCGGCCAGCCCGACTGGGGCAGCGTGCAGATCGCCTACACCGGCCCGCAGATCGACCAGGAGCGGCTGCTGCAGTACCTGGTGAGCTTTCGCAACCACAACGAGTTCCACGAGCAGTGCGTCGAGCGCATCTACATGGACCTCTGGCAGCGCTGCAAGCCGCTGAAGCTGGCCGTCTACGCGCGCTACACGCGCCGCGGCGGGCTGGACATCAGCCCCTGGCGCAGCAGCGGGCCGCAGGCCCTGCCCAAGCCGGTGCGCACGGCGCGGCAGTAGGGCGTGCGCCAGCGGCCGCTGTACCGGCTGCTCGGCGTCAATCCCGCGCCGGCCCCGGGCGGGTCGCCTCAGTCCTGATCCAGGAATCCGCCGCTTTGGTGCGCCCACAGCCGCGCGTAGATGCCGCCGTGCGCCAGCAGTTCGGCGTGGCTGCCTTGCTCGGCGATGCGGCCCTGGTCGAGCACGATCAGCCGGTCCATGGCGGCGATGGTGGACAGGCGGTGGGCGATGGCGATCACGGTCTTGCCCTGCATCAGCGTGTCGAGGCTGCCCTGGATGGCGGCCTCGACCTCGGAGTCGAGCGCGCTGGTGGCCTCGTCGAGCAGCAGGATGGGCGCGTCCTTGAGCATCACGCGCGCGATGGCGATGCGCTGGCGCTGGCCGCCCGAGAGTTTCACACCGCGCTCGCCGACGTGGACGTCGTAGCCGCTGCGGCCCTGCGCGTCCTTCAGGCCGGCGATGAAGGTGTCGGCATGCGCCTGGCGCGCGGCGCGCTGCATGTCGGCGTCGCTGGCGTCGGGCCGGCCGTAGAGGATGTTCTCGCGCACCGAGCGGTGCAGCAGCGCGGTGTCCTGCGTGACCATGCCGATCTGCGCGCGCAGGCTTTCCTGGGTGACGCCGGCGATGTCCTGGCCGTCGATCAGGATGCGGCCGCCCTCGACGTCGTAGAAGCGCAGCAGCAGGTTGACGATGGTGGACTTGCCCGCGCCCGAGCGGCCGACCAGGCCGATCTTCTCGCCCGGGCGGATGGCAAGCGTCAGGCCGTCGAGCACCGGCTGGCCGGCGCCGTAGCCGAAGCGCACCTGCTCCAGCCGCACCTCGCCGCGCGGCACCTGCAACCGAACCGCGCTGGGCGCGTCGCGCACGGCCTGACCGCGTGCGATGGTGTTGAGGCCGTCCTGCACCGTGCCCAGGTGCTCGAACAGCGCCGCCGCCTCCCACAGAATCCAGTGCGACAGGCCGACCAGCCGCAGCGCCATGGCGGTGGCCGCGGCCACCGCGCCAACGCCGACCTGGCCGCCGACCCACAGGTGGATGGCCACGCCCGCGGTCGACAGGATCAGCAGCATCATGAGCGCGTGGTTGACGATCTCGAAGCCGCTGACCAGCCGCATCTGGCGGTTGACCGTGGCCAGGAACTCGCGCATGGCGCTGCGCGCGTAGTCGGCCTCGCGGCCGGCGTGCGAGAACAGCTTGACGGTGGCGATGTTGGTGTAGGCGTCGGTGATGCGGCCGGTCATGAGCGAGCGCGCGCTGGCCTGCGCCTTGGCTGAGGCGCCCAGGCGCGGCACGAAGAAGGCCACCATCGCCAGGTACAGCGCCACCCACAGCAGGAAGGGCAGTAGCAGCGCGCTGTCGAAGCCGCCCACCACCACCGCCATGGCGGTGAAGGTGATGGCGATGAAGGTCAGCACGTCGCCCACGATGACGCAGATGTCGCGTACCGACAGCGCCGTCTGCATGACCTTGGCCGAGATGCGGCCGGCGAATTCGTCCTGGAAGAAGCCCAGGCTCTGGTCGAGCAGCCAGCGGTGGAAGCGCCAGCGCAGCAGCATGGGGAAGTTGCCGGACAGCGTCTGGTGCTTGAACAGCGTCTGCAGCGCAATCATCACCACGCTGCCCACCAGCACGGCGGCGATCAGCAGCAGCTCGCCGCGCTGCGCCGCCCAGAAGCCGGAGGGCGGCGCGGCCTGCAGGCGGTCGACCAGGGTGCCGAGGGTGGCGTAGAGCCAGGCTTCGAAGACGCCGGTGAGCGCCGTCAGCACCATCATCGCCAGCAGCCAGCCGCGCGCGCCTTCGGTGCTGGCCCAGATGAAGGGCAGCAGCCGCGCCGGCATCGGCCGGGCGGCTGCGGCGGCGTCCTCGTCCTCGGTCTTGCCGAAGGGCGGCAGCCGCTTTTCGAACCACTGAAACAAAATGGGTCTCCAGTCTGGCGGCCCGGGGCCGCCGTGCGGCTGCTTCAGCGCAGCACTTCGAGCAGCCGGTCGAGGCCGCCCTGGTTGATGGCCACCTTGGCGCCCACGCGCACGCGCGGCTTGGCGTGGTAGGCGACCGACAGGCCGGCGGCTTCCATCATCGGGATGTCGTTGGAGCCGTCGCCCACGGCGATGGTCTGCGCCGGGCTGATGCCCAGCAGCGAGGCCAGCCCCAGCAGCGTGCGGCGCTTGATGTCGCCGTCGCAGACGTCGCCCCAGTCCTGCCGCACGACGGCGCCGGTGAGCACGCCATTGTCCTGTTCCAGCTGGTTGGCGCGCACGAAGTCCAGGCCCAGCCGCTGGCGCAGCTTCTCGGCGAAGAAGGTGAAGCCGCCGGAGACCAGCAGCACCTTGAGGCCGGCCTGCTGGCAGGCCTGCACCAGCGCCTCGGCGCCGGGATTCAGGCGCAGGCGCTGGTCGTAGACCGCTTGCAGCGCGCTCACCGGCACGCCCTTGAGCAGCGCCACGCGCTGGCGCAGGCTGTCGCGGAAGCTGGCGATCTCGCCGCGCATGGTGGCCTCGGTGATGGCGGCGACCTCGGCCTTCTTGCCGACGGCGTCGGCGATCTCGTCGATGCATTCGATGTTGATCAGCGTCGAGTCCATGTCGAACGCGATCAGCTTGTAGTCGGCCAGCGCCAGCGGCGGCTGGATGCCCTGGATGACCAGGCCGGGCGAGATTTCCTGCGTGTTGCTCATGATGGGAATGGAGGGGTTCAGTTGCGGTGATCGGGGGCGGCGGGCTGGCGCGGCGGCGGCACGACCTGGCGGCGCACCAGGTTGATGCCCATGGCCAGCGCGGTGAAGCCGATGGCGCCGGCCAGCGCCAGCGTGGCGCCCTGCGCGGCGGCGAGCGCGAAGCATAAACCGGCGGCGGCCGCGCCCCAGGTCTGGCCGTTGACGCGCGCGGTGGCCTGCATGCCGCCGGCCGCACCGCTGCGCGCGCGTGGCGGGGCCGACAGCATGTCGCGGTTGTTGGGGGCCTGGAAGCAGCCAAAGCCGACGCCGGCGACCAGCAGGGCGGCGGCCAGCCAGCCGTCGGCGGCGGCAGCCGGCAGCGCGGCGCAGGTGGCCAATCCGGCGATCAGCAGCGCGGCGCCGGCCACGCACAGGGTTTCGGCGCGCAGGCGGTCGACCACCTGCGCCACCGCCAGATTGGTGACCGACGAGCCGATCGGCCAGGCGGTCATCAGCAGGCCGGTTTCCACCGCGCTGCGCCCCAGCGTGTATTGCAGGTAGAAGGGCAGCGCCACAAAGGCGCACATCTGCGCGGCGAACATGCAGAACGAGGCCGAGATGGCCCAGCGAAAACGCTGGATGCGCAGCAGGTCCAGCGGCAGCAGCGGCGCGGGCTGGCCGGCGCTGCGCCGCACCAGCAGCCCGATCGCCAGCACGGCGGCGGCGATCAGCGGCAGCGCCAGTGCGGGCCGGTGCGGCAGCAGGTCGAGGCCGACGATGCCCAGGCACATGCCCAGGGCGTTGAGGGCGATGCTCCAGCCGTCGAAACGGCGCGCCAGCCGGGGCGTGGCCGGCAGGTGGCGGCAGGCGCACAGCGCGGCGATGCCGATCGGCAGGTTGAGCACGAACAGCCACGGCCAGTCGGCCACCGCCAGCACGGCCGCGCAGATCGACGGCCCGGCGGCCGACGACAGCGTGACCACGAAGGCGTTGCGCGCGATGCCCTTGCCGAAACTGGCGGCCGGGTAGGTGAAGCGCAGCAGCGCCGAGGTGCAGCACATGATGGCGCCGGCGCCCAGGCCCTGCACCACGCGCGCGGCCACCAGCGCCTCGATGTTGCCGGCCAGCGCGCAGGCCAGCGAGGCCAGCGTGAACAGCACCACGCCGGCGCTGAACACGCGCCGGTAGCCCACGCTTTCGCCCAGCGCGGCCAGCGGCAGCAGGGTGGCGATGATGGCGAGCTGGTAGGCGTTGACGATCCAGACCGCGGCCTGCGGGCTGGCCTGAAGGTCGCGCGCGATGGTGGGCAGCGCGACGTTGGCCAGGGTGCCGTCGAGCACGCTGAGGATGATGGCCAGCGAGACCGCCAGCACCGCCCAGGTTCGGCGCGGCTGGGGCAGGCCGTCTTCGGCGGGCGTGGGCGGCGCGGCTGGAGCGGCTGGCGCGGGTGCCGCGAGGGCGCCTGCCGTGCCGCCCTGCGGGGGCCGCGTCATGCGGT
>JASGEH010000120.1:0-3036 GCA_047606565.1 Comamonas sp. | reverse complement strand
TGCCACTGGCGCGCGGCGGCGTTGTCGGTGCTGCCGCCGGCGTCCTTCAGGATGGACAGCACATCGTCGGCGTCGAGGATGTAGAACTGGGGCTTGAGGCCCAGCACCGTGCCGTACTGGCGCATCAGCCGCACGCCCAGCGCGTGGAAGGTGCAGATCACCACGTCCTTGGCCTCGCGCCCGATGAGCTGCCTGGCGCGCTCGCGCATCTCGCTGGCGGCCTTGTTGGTGAAGGTGATGGCGGCGATGCGCCGGGGCGGCAGGCCGGCCTGGATCAGCCGGCCGATCTTGTGCGTGATCACGCGCGTCTTGCCCGAGCCGGCGCCGGCCAGCACCAGCGCCGGGCCGTGCAGGTGGTTGACCGCTTCTTGCTGGGCGAGGTTGAGACCGGACATGGACACAGGCAGCGCCCCATGCGGGGCAAAGCCGCCGATGATACCGAACGGCCCGGCTGGCCTTCCACCTTCTGCTTCTACACTCGCGCCATGAACGACGCCCACCGCGACCCCACCGCCGCCTGTCCCTGTGGCCGCCTCGATGCGCGGCGGCGGCCGCTGGGCCACGCCGCCTGCTGCGGCCGCTACCTCGGGCTTGATGCCGCCCACCCCGGCGTGCCCGCGCCCGACGCCGAAAGCCTGATGCGCTCGCGCTACAGCGCCTTCGTGCTGGGGCGCGAGGACTACCTGCGCGCCACCTGGGACGCGGCGCATGTGCCGGCCACGCTCGACCTCGACCCGGCCGTGAAATGGCTGGGCCTGGAGGTGCGCGCGCACCACCGCATGGCCGAGGACCGGGCCGAGGTCGAGTTCGTCGCCCGCTACCGCGTGGCCGGCCGTGCCGTGCGCCTGCACGAGCGCAGCCGCTTCGTGCGGCGCAACGGACACTGGCTTTACCTCGACGGCGACATCCGCTGACACGCCGATGCGCCCGTGGCCGCTGGCACGCGCCGCCCGGGCCCGCGACCTGTAGGACAAGCGGCCCGATTGCGCCAAGCGGGGCGACCTCGCGGCAAGCGCTCGCTAAGCTGAACAGCCGTCTTTCGTGATCGGCGTGGCTCAATTGCCCGGCCGATCCTCATCCACAGGAGCGCGTGATATGTCCGAAAAACAAGCATTCGTCGTCTGGCAAGGCAATGGCAAGACCGGCAAGGGCCAGGTCAGCACCGAGACCGGCGTCCTCAAGGATCAACCCTACGGCTTCGGCACCCGGTTCGCCGATGAAACCGGCGGCACCAACCCCGAGGAACTGCTGGGTGCCGCCCATGCCGCCTGCTTCACCATGGCCTTCGCCTTCGCCGCCGAGCGCGCCGGCTTCACCGTCGCGCAGGCCCAGACCACCGCCAAGGTGCGGCTGGCCAAGGATGGCGACGGCTTCGTCATCAACCGCATCGCCCTCACGCTCAAGGCCAGCGTGCCTGGGCTCGCGCCCGCCCAGTTCAAGGAGCTGGCCGAAGGCGCCAAGACCGGCTGCCCGCTGTCGAAGGCGCTGGCCAGCGTCGACGAGATCGTGCTCGACGCCCAACTGGTCTGACCGTGCTGGAGGAAAAACCCATGACTTCGCGCGCGACTCCCGCCGCCGCTGTGGCCGCCACCCCGGCTTCTTTCGCCCCCGCCTGGCGCCGCCACCGCCTCGGCCTGGCCAGCCTGATGCTGATCGGGGCCTGCCTGGCCTGGGGCGCGGCCCGCGCGCAAGTGCCGGCGCAGGCCACGCCCGCCGCCAGCGAGCGCGCCACCCCCAGCGTGACCGAGCGGCGCGAAGCCGCCGCCGCGGCCGCCGAGGGCCGGCGCGGCCACCTTGCCGACCAGGGCCAGGACTACCACGCCAATGCCCTGCAGCGCTGCGCCCGGCTGCCCGCCGACCAGCGCAGCGACTGCGAATCGCGCGTCGGCGGCGCGGGACAGGCCAGCGGCAGTGTCAGCGGCGGCGGCATTCTCCGCAGCACTGAAACCACCGCGATCACGCCGGCCAAGCCCGCCGTCCAGGGGTCATCGGGGAGCTGAGCCTGCGTAATATGCAGGCTATCCCGGAAACTGACGAAAGGCCTGTCTTGAAATTCGATGCCGTTTTGTTCGACTGCGATGGCGTGCTGGTCGACAGCGAGCCCATCACCAATGGCGTGCTGCGCGACATGCTGGAGGAAGAGGGCTGGACGCTCAGCGCCGAGGAATGCATGCGCATCTTCGTCGGCAAGGCCGTCAAGGACGAGGCCGACCGCATCCAGCGGTACACCGGCAAGCCCGTCACCGAGGCTTGGCTGGCGGCCTTCCGCGAGCGCCGCAACCAGCAGCTCGAAGCCCGCCTGACCGCCATCGACCACATCCACGGCGCCGTCGCTGCGCTGCACCAGTCGTTCGCCGGCCGCATCGCCTGCGCCTCGGGCGCCGACCGCTACAAGGTCGAGATGCAGTTGCGCAAGGTTGATCTCCACGCCTATTTCGCGGGCCGCATCTTCAGCGGCCACGAAATGCCGCGCACCAAGCCCGCGCCCGACGTCTACCTGGCCGCCGCCGCCGCCCTCGATGCCGATCCGCGCCGCTGCGTGGTGGTCGAAGACACGGTCACCGGCATCACCGCCGGTGTCGCCGCCGGGGCCACGGTGCTCGCCTATGCGCCCCACGGCGGCGACGCCGCGCTGATCGAGGCCGGCGCCAGCCAGGTCTTCCGCTCCATGGCTGAACTGGCCGATCGGGTGGCGCACCTCGATTGAGGGGCGGACGCAACAAGACCTCGCGCCCCGTCCGGTCAGCGGTCTTCCGGCGGCGCTGACGGCCAAGACCCGACATTCCGCATGTCGGCATCCAGGCGTCGGCTGGCGCGACGTTCCGGCATGGCTCCTGCTTGCGTGCAAGCCATGCGAGGGCGAGCCAGGGAACGTGCGTGCGGCACCGAAACCCCCTTGCTTATGCGCCCAGCAGATTTGGCTGTCTGTTTTTCGGCACGAAAGCCCTGTTGCCAACGCGCACATGAGGACGCGGGCAGGTGTAGGATGGTCCCACGCTCACTGCGCAACGCGCTGTTCTCTGCCGTGGCCGATGG
>JASGEH010000119.1:0-9521 GCA_047606565.1 Comamonas sp. | reverse complement strand
GCCGGCGCGGCTGACTCTTGTTTTGATACCATGGACCACGACGGGTGCGGCGGGCTCCGGCATGCAGGGGCTTGTTCGCGCGCATGACCTTCACGCCAGACCGGACCGGCCCATGACGCTTTCCAGGCAACTCCAATCGACCGCCTCGCTGCTCGACGCCACCCGCGCCGTGAGCAACTGGCGCGCCCTGCTGCTGGCGGGTGGCACCGCGCTGGCGGTGTCGCTGCTCTCGGGCCTGACGGCCATCACCGGCTCGCCGGCCCTGGCCTTGCTGGGCGGGCTGGCCAGCGTGCTGGTGCTGTTCTACGGGTCCAACGCGGTCGGCATCATGCTCATGGACGCCTGCCGCATGGGCGTGGCGGCCAAGCCGGGCGACGCCATCCGGCGTGCGCTGTCGTCGGCCCACCGTGTGCTGGGCGTGGCGCTGACGGCGCTGGCCGGCCTGCTTGCGCTGGTGCTGCTGGTGGCGCTGGCGCTGGTGGTCTGCAAGATCCCGGTGCTGGGGCCGCTGCTCTACGCCTTCGTGCTGCCGGCGGCCGCGCTGGTGCTGGGCCTGGCCGCGCTGGCGCTGCTCTACGTCTACCTGCCGCTGGCGGCCTGTGCGGTCTGGACCGGCGCCAGCGTCACGCAGGCGGCCGCGCACCTGCTGGCCATCGTGCGGCGCCGGCTGGTGACGGTGATCCTGCAGGAGTTCGTGCTGACCCTCATCGTGCTGGTGGCGGGCACCGTCATCGGCGCGGTGCTGCTGCTGGGCGCGGCCATCACGGCGAGCCTGTCGGCCGGCATTCTCGGGCCCGACGCCCTCTACGCGGCCCATCCGGCTCACCTGGCGATAGGGCTGATGATGGGCTTTGCCGGCAGCGGCCATGTGCTGGCTGCGCTGGTCGGCTTTGGCGTGCTGTTCGCCCTGGCCGGGGTGGTGCCTGGCCTGATCCTGCTGCAGGGCTTCTGCCAGATCTACCTGGACGCCAGCGACACGCTGGCGAGCGACGTCGCCGGCCCGACGGGCGACGACACCCTCAACACCGCCGCCCGCCTGCGCGCGGCCGACGAAGCGGCCCAGGCCCAGCAGCGCGAACAGGCCACAGCGCCCGGCGCGGCCACTGGCACGCGCGTCGAACCCAGCGGCCATCCCGATGCGGCCGTCGGCGGGCCTCCTGCCGAGCCTGGACCCGCATCTGCACCGGCACCGGCACCAGCACTGGCACCAGCACCGGCATCCGTTGGCGGAGCGGCCGAGGCGCCGCCGCCTCCCGCGCCGTCGCCATCCCTATCCGCGGCCCCGGGCAGCGGCCAGCAATCGCTGGGGTTTGGCGACGATGCGCCGGCCCGCGCTTCCGCGCCGGATGGAAATCCCGACGCGCCGCCGGTCAGCCGGCCGTGATTGGCCTGGACACCGCCGTCTCCTTCGGCCTGCTGGCGCTGCTGCTCAGTGTCACGCCCGGGCCGGACAACCTGTTCGTGCTGATGCAAACCGCCACGCAGGGGCGGCGTGCCGGCTTCAGCGTGGTGCTGGGGCTGTGCACGGGGCTGGTGGTGCACACGCTGGCCGTGGCGCTGGGCCTGGCGGCGCTGTTCGCGGCGTCGCAGGCCGCGTTCACCGGGCTCAAGGTGCTGGGGTCGTGCTATCTGCTGTTCCTGGCCTGGGGGGCCTGGCGCGCGGCGCCCGAGGCGCCCGCACATGCGCTGGGCCGGGGCAATGGCACCGCTTGCCGTGTCAGGACCGGCCGGCTGACGGGCCTGTCATGGCGCCTGTATGCGCGCGGTGTATTCATGAACGTGACGAACCCGAAGGTCGTGTTCTTCTTCCTGGCTCTGCTGCCGCAGTTCGTGCGGCCAGCGGCCAGCGGCGCGGGCCCGGTGGCTGGGCAGATCGCCTGCCTGGGCCTGATCTTCATCGCGGCGACGCTGCTGGTCTTCGGCGCCGTGGTGCTGTTCGCCGCCGCGCTGCGTGAACGCCTGCTGCGCTCGGCCGCCGCGCAGCGCTGGCTCAACCGGGCCACGGCGGCGGTGTTCATCGGCCTGGCCGCGCGGCTGGCGCTGAGCCAGCGCGGCGCTTGACCGAGGTGAGCCTGCAGGCGCCAGCCGACTTCGAACCCATTCTGACGAGGATTTTTCGATGCCTTCCCTGCTGTATGTCGCCGTCGGCGGCGCCCTGGGCTCGGTCACCCGCTACCTGATGGGCAGCGCCACCATGGGTTGGGCCGCGCTGCACTGGGGCACGCGCTTTCCGGTCGGCACGCTGGTCGTCAATTTGCTGGGCTGTTTGCTGATCGGGGGGATCGCCGGGCTGGCCGACAAGCACGCGCTGCTGTCGGCCGATGCCCGGCTGTTCCTGGTCACGGGCGTGATCGGCGGCTTCACCACCTTCTCGTCGTTCGGGCTGGAGACGGTGATGCTGCTCAAGGGCGGTGACACCGGCATGGCCGTGGCCTACGTGCTGGCCAGCGTGCTGGCGGGCGTGGCGCTGGTGGCGCTGGGCTGGTGGGCGGTCGGCTCGCCAGCGTGAACCGGCGGCGACCCCTCTTCAATAGCCGCGCTGCAGGTCGAGCGGGTGCGCCAGTCCCTCGCCGCGCGCCTGGCGGGCGGCGTTGTGCAGGAACAGCGTGATCAGCTCGTGCTCGGTGTCCGCCGAAATCGAACTGAGGTGGGGCGTGATGAACACCCGGGGGTGCTCGTAGAGCAGGTGGCCCTCGGGCAGTGGTTCGGGCGTGGTCACGTCGAGCGAGGCGCGCGCCACCACGCCCTCGTCCAGCGCCTGCAGCAGTGCGTCCTGGTCGATCAGGCTGCCGCGCGCCACGTTGATGAGGTGCAGGCCGGGCTTGGCATGGCGCAGGCTGTCGCGGTTGATGACTTCGCGCGTGTCGGGCGTGGCCGGCGCGGCCAGCACCAGGTGGTCGCTGTGGGCCAGCAGGTCCGGCAGGCTGGTGGCGCGGGTCAGGCCGGGCTGCTCGGCGCCGTCGAGCCAGACCGGCTCGGCGCTGCGCCGCAGCACCCGCACCTGCTGCCCGAGCGCCAGCGCGCGCCGCGCCAGTGCCTGCGCGATGCCGCCCCAGCCATACAGACCCAGCGTGCTGCCGGCCACTGAACGGGTGGGGCGCAGCTTCCAACGTGCTGGCTCGTTGATCCACAGCGCCGGCAGGTCTTTGGCGAAGGCGAAGACCTGCGCCAGCACGTATTCCGCGATCACGTTCGACGAGGTGCCGCGCGCCACGCCCACCGGCACGCGGTCGAGCAGCCAGCGCGGGTAGCCGTCCAGGCCGATGCCCATCAGCTGGACCCAGCGCAAGCCGTAGGGCCAGCCCTCGGGCGGCAGGCTGTGCAGGTGGCGCGGCAGGGGGCGGGCGATCAGCACCTGCACCTCGGGCGGCAGGTCGCGCGGGATCTGACCGGGTTCCAGGTCGATCACGCGGGCCTGGCCGGCGCCGTCGAACGGCGCCTGGGCCAGCCGCTCGCGCAGGCGCGCGTTGGCGGCGGCATCCATCTGGCTGGCGATGACGAGGGGGCGTGTGGGAGCGGTCATGGCAGTGGGGTCAGCCGGCGAAGCCGGTCGGGTCGAGGGGAGGTCTCGGACGCCGTCTTCGACCACGTGCGGGTCGAGAGCTGGCGCATTCCGGTGGGGAGGCTGGCCGATTGTCCCCGCATGGACGCCGGCATTCCCGCCTTTGCTTATGCGCTCACCGAATAGCCTGGCGTCTGGCCGGTGTTGCTCAACCTCGCCGGGGAAAGTGTTTTGAAAACCAATTCTTGAATCAGGTTGGGAATCAGTATTAGTATCCATCATTCGTGTCGCTTCAAAAATCAGCATAAGGAGTGGTGGGTATGGATACGTCGTTTCAAGCATGGCGTACGGGGCCTTTGAAGGCTACCGTGGTCGCGGTGGGTTTGCTGGCCGCAGGCCTGGCCCAGGCCCAGCAGGATGACGCCACGGCGGCACAGTTGCCGGAGGTCACGGTCAGCACCCCGGCCGAGGACAGCACGCTGCAGCACCTGGGCTCCAAGGTCAACAGTGGCGCGCTGGGCAATCGCAGCCAGTTGGAGACGCCGTTCTCCACCACCGTGGTCACCCAGGACGACCTGGAAACCCGCCAGGCCAACAAGCTGGGCGATATCTTCGCGACCGACGCCTCGGTCACCGACAACGGCTCAGCCTACGGCGCCTGGGCCAGCTATCTGAGCGTGCGCGGGCTGCCGCTGGACTGGCAGAACTCCTACCGCATCGACGGCAATCCCTACCTCGCCTACGTGGTGGTGCTGCCCAAGGAGCATTTCGAGCGCATCGAGCTGCTCAAGGGCGCCACCGGCTTCATGTATGGCTTCGGCTCGCCGGGCGGGCTGCTCAACTACGTCACCAAGCGCCCGACCGAGGTGCCCGTGCGCAGCTTCACGCTGGGCTATGACGCCAAGGGCATCCTGAGCGAGCACGTGGACTTGGGCGGCCGCGCCGGCGAGGGCGGGGCTTTTGGCTATCGCATCAACGCCACGCACGAGGAAGGCAACACCTACAACAGCGGCTCGGTGCGGCGCAATTCGCTGTCGCTGGCGACGGATGCACGGCTGAGCAGCCGCCTGACCTGGGACGCCCAACTGCTGCTGCAGGACCGCAAGGTCACTGGTCAGGACCCCACGATCTACACCGGCCTGCTCTCGGGCACGCAACTGCCCGCGACGGTGCGCAACGACACCAGCACGCTGGGGCATGACGGCAGCTACGCCAACACGCGCTTTGCCTACTACGCCACCGGCCTGACCTACGAACTGGCGCCCGACTGGACGGCGCGCGCGGTCTACAGCCACAGCTCGACGCGCACACGTCGCAACGAAACGGTGCTGTACCCGTACGACAGCGCGGGCGACTACTACGACTACGCCTCCGACTACGCCGAGGCCTACCAGTTCAACCAGTTGCAGGCACTGCTGCAGGGCAAGGTGCGCACGGGCGCGCTGGAGCACCAGCTGGTGCTGGGCGCGTCGTGGCAGAAGCAGAAGAACGACTACAGCAGCGATGGCGTCTACGACTACGTCGGCACCGGCTCGCTCGCGTCGCCCAACACCAACTTCTATTACAGCTCGGGGTCGCAGACGCTGTACCGGGCCGCGGAAATCACGCAAAAGGCGCTGTTCGCCAGCGACACGCTCAAGCTGACGGATCGCTGGTCGGTGCTGGCGGGCGTGCGTTACACCGACTACAGCCAGGTCGGTTTCTCAACGACTGGCGCGGTCTCCTCCACCTACGACAAGAACGGCGTGCTGACGCCGACGGCGGCCCTGATGTACAAGCTCGACGCCCAGACCCTGGCGTATGCGAGCTATGTCGAGTCGCTGGAAGCGGGCAGCACCGTGGGCGTCACCTACGCCAACAGCGGCGAGCTGCTGGACCCACTCAAGAGCAAGCAGTACGAGCTGGGCATCAAGTCCCAGCACGAGGGCTGGGCCGCCACCGCCGCGCTGTTCCGCATCGAGCGGGGGGCCGAGTACGCCAACAGCAGCAACGTGCTGGTGCAGGACGGCCTGTCCATCTACCAGGGGCTGGAGCTGGGCGCGACCACGCAACTGGCGCGCAACTGGGAACTGGGTGGCAACCTGATGCTGCTCGATGCCAAGTACGACCGGGGCAGCGACTACAGCGGCAACCGCGTCGCGGGCGCGCCTAAGACGGTGGTGGCGGCCCGGCTGGCCTACAGTGTGCCGCAACTGCCGGGCCTGAAGCTGTACGCCGGCCTCAAGTACACCGGCAGCAGCATGCTGCGCGCGGCCAACGACATCGAAGTCGGCAGCTACACGCTGGCCAACCTGGGCGCCGTCTACGACACGCGCATCGGCGGCTACGACACCACCTTGCGCTTCGCCATCAACAACGCCACCAACAAGAAATACTGGCTCTTCCAGTACGCCGACTACATCAAGGCGGGCGACCCGCGCACCATCAGCGCCAGCGCGACCGTGCGCTTCTGATGGCCGCTGGGCGCTGTTGAGCGCTGTTGATCGCCGGCGCGGGACGCGCCTTCAGCCCTGCAGCCAGGCGCGCAGCGCGGCGGTCACGGCGGCCGGCTGCTCCAGCGTGCTCAGGTGTCCGGCATCGGCCACCTGCACCAGCCGGGCGCCGGCGATGGCCTGCGCCATGCTGCGGTGCGCCAGCGGAGGCGTGAGGACGTCCTCGCGCCCACACAGCACCAGCGTCGGGCAGGCGATGGCCGCCAGCGAGGGCCGGCTGTCGATGCGGCCCATGATGGCGGTCTGCTGCCGCACGAAACCCGCGTAGCCCGTGTTCAGCGCCATGCTGGCGATCAGCGCGCGCAAGCCCGCGTCATGGCGTGCGGCGGCCCGCACCGCGCGCGGCATCGTGGCATCGACCAGCGGCTGCACGCCCGATGTGCGCCACAGCGCCATCTGGCCGCGGCGCAGGTCGCCGGCCTCGGCCGAATCGGGCGCGGCGGTGGTGTCGAGCAGCGCCAGCCGTTCCACGCGCTGCGGCGCCTGCCGCACGATCTCCAGCGCGATGTAGCCGCCCATCGACAGGCCCGCCAGCGCGAAGGTCTCGAACGGCGCCTCGTCCAGAATGGCGCGGGCGATGGCCGCGATGCTGTCGTGGCGCGTGTGGTCGGGCACCCAGCAGGTGGCCTCGCCGGCCAGGCCTTGGATCTGGGCTTGCCACAGCAGCGCGTCGCACAGCAGGCCGGGCACGAGGATGAGGTTCTTGGAAGCGGTCGAAGCGGTCGTCATGGCGCGGTCGCGGCAGGCCAGGGCCTGTCTCTGTTCAAAGGCTGAAAATCTTGCCCGGGTTGAGGATGTCCTGCGGGTCCAGCGCCTGCTTGATGGCGCGCATCAGGGCCACCGCGCCCGCGCCGGTTTCGTCCGCCAGGAAGCGCATCTTGTGCAGGCCGATGCCGTGCTCGCCGGTGCAGGTGCCGCCGACGGCGAGGGCGCGCTCGACCAGCGCCTGGTTGAGTTGCTCGCCACGCGCCCGCTGGGCGCCGTCGGCCGGGTCGATCAGGTAGCCCATGTGGAAATTGCCGTCGCCCACGTGGCCGACCATGAAGTAGGGAATGCCGCTGGCGTTGGCGTCGGCTATGGCGGCGGCGATGGCGTCGGCCAGGTGCGAGATCGGCACGCACACGTCGGTGGTGATGGCGCGCGCGCCCGGCACCGACTGCACGCCGGCGAAATAGGCGTTGTGCCGCGCCGTCCACAGCCGCGTGCGGGCCTCGGGCGTAGCGGCCCATTCGAAGGCGCCGCCGCCGTGCTCGGCGGCGATCGCCTGCACCAGCTCGGCCTGCTCCTGCACGGCGGCGGGCGAGCCGTGGAACTCCATCAGCAGCAGCGGCGCCTCGGCCAGCGTGGTGTGCGAGTGCCGGTTGACCAGCCCCACGGTGTGGGCGTCGAGCAACTCGCAGCGCGCGATCGGCACGCCGAGCTGGATGGTCTGGATGGTGGTGCGCACCGCCGCGTCCAGCGACGGGAAGGAGCAGATCGCCGCCGACACCGCCTCGGGCAGCGGGTGGATGCGCAGCGTGATCTCGGTGACCACGCCCAGCGTGCCCTCGGCACCCACGATCAGGCGCGTCAGGTCGTAGCCCGCGCTCGATTTCTTGGCCCGCGTGCCGGTGCGGATGATTTCGCCGGAGGCAGTGACGACTTCGAGCGCCAGCACGTTCTCGCGCATGGTGCCGTAGCGCACGGCGTTGGTGCCCGAGGCGCGCGTCGAGAGCATGCCGCCGAGGCTGGCGTCGGCGCCCGGGTCGATCGGGAAGAAGAAGCCCTCGCTCTTGAGCGCCTCGTTGAGCTGGCGGCGCGTGACGCCGGGCTGCACCGTCACGGTCAGGTCCTCGGGCTGGATCGCCAGCACGGCGTTCATGCGGCTCAGGTCCAGGCTGATGCCGCCCTGCACGGCCAGCAACTGGCCTTCGAGGGACGAACCCGCGCCATACGGAATCACCGGTACCGCGTACCGCGCGGCCAGGGCCACGGCGCGCGCGACGTCGGCCGTGCTTTCGGCGAACACCACGGCGGCTGGCGGCGGCACGTCGAACGAGGACTCGTCGCGCCCGTGCTGCTCGCGCACCGCCAGCGCGGTCGAGCAGCGCGCGCCAAAAGCCTCGGCCAGCGCGGCCAACAGCGCGGCGGGCACCGCGCGCGGGCGGACTTCGGGGACCAGGGCATAGCGCGGGGCGGGGGCGTTCATGGGGGCTCCAGTGCAGGCGGGCGGCAGTGGCCCGTGATGGGGAGCGATTCTAGGCACTAGCCCTGGTCCGCGCTCAGCCGCCGGTTGAGCACGGGCGCGATGGCGGCGACGGCCTGCGCACCGGTCAGGTGGGCGTGAAGGGTGGGCACGTCGTGCACCGCCAGGCTGCGCACATGGGGCTGCCACAAGTCGGGGGTGAGCCCGGTGCCGGCGTGGTCGAGCGCGGCGCGGAAGTACAGCACGTCGCCCTCGTAGCGCTGGTGGTGGTGGCCGCGCACCAGGCGGTTGTTGTTCTCGACCACGCGGATCACGCCTTGCAGCGCGGCGTCGCTGAGTTCGCCCAGCGGGTGGCCGCTGGCGCGCAGGAAGCCGATGACGGCCTGGCGTTCGAGCGGGACGTCTTTCAGTTCGGCCGGATCGTAGCCGGCGATCAGCAGCAGCGCCTTGAGGGCGGCGTTTTCCTCGGGCTCGGGGCTGTCGCGCCAGACGTCGGCGGGGTAGGCGTCGAGCAGGGCCAGCACGCCCACCGGCAGGCCGCGCGCGCGCAGCTCGACGGCCATGGCCTGGGCGATGATGCCGCCGACCGACCAGCCGGCGAGGTGGTAGGGGCCGTGCGGCTGCAGCGTGACCAGCCGGTCGGCGTACTGGCGCGCCATCTCGGCCAGGGTGGCCGGGGCGTCGGCCGTGATGTCGAGCGCGGCGGCCTGCAGGGCGTAGGCCGGGCGCGCCGGGTCGAGCGCGCGGCCGAGCGCGCCGTAGCACCAGCCGATGCCGCCGGCCGGGTGGACCAGGAACAGCGCCGGGCGGTGGCGGGCCGGCGCTTCGGCGGGCTGCTGCAGGGCCAGCACGGGGCCGAAGCCGGCGCCGCCGGGGTGAGCGCTGTCGCTGGCGCCGGCGTGCCCGAGGCTGTCGAGGTAGGCCGCCAGCCGCGCCACGCTGGGGTGTTCGAACAGCGCGCCCAGGCCCAGCGCCTGGCCGGTCTGGCGGCGCAGTTCGGCCATCACGCGCGCGGCCAGCAGCGAGTGGCCGCCGAGTTCGAAGAAGTCGTCGTCGGCGCCGGGCGGCGTCTCGGCTTCGAGGACGCGGGCGAACAGGCCGGCCACGAGTCGTTCGCTGGCTGTCGCCGGCGCGCGGCTGGCGCGGGCCTCGAAGGAGGGGGCGGGCAGCGCGGCGCGGTCGAGCTTGCCGTTGCGGGTGACCGGCAGGTCGTCCAGGAAGACGAAGGCGGCGGGCACCATGTAGTCGGGCAGGCGGGCGGCGGCGTGCGCGCGCAGGGCTTCGGCGAAGGCGGCGGGGCCCTGCGCGCCGGGGCCGCCAGTGCCGCTGGGCGCACCGTGCG
>JASGEH010000118.1:0-4912 GCA_047606565.1 Comamonas sp. | reverse complement strand
TCCTCGGCCAGCTCGATCCAGATGACCTGGCCGGCCCAGCCCTGGTAGCGGATTTCGGTCTGTTCGAGCGCGGGCGCGGCGGCCCCGGTGTTCTGCGCCAGCGCGGCGGTGGCCAGCAGGCACAGGCCGGCGGCGGCCAGCAGCTTGGAGAAGAGGGACATGGACGAGGATTCCTTCTGACGGCACCAGGGCCTGGAAACGAAAAGCGAAAAGCGCAGAAACAAGCACGCCGCACACGCGGCGAGCGGCCGATGGTGACGTTGCCGCCGCTGGCGGACAAGGAAGCAAATCTCAGCTTCTTATGCGCGCCACAGCCCCGCTCAAGTACACCAAGCACACCAAACACACGGCGGACACATAAACAACGCCGGAAACATTCTTTGACGATCCACCGTTCGCCCCCGACCATGCGCGGGATCGCACGGCGGGCCCAGGGCCCTGCTCCATCGAACCTTTTTCGCGCCCAGCGCCTGGATGACCATGACCTCCACACCCTCCCACCGCATCCCAACCGGCCTGCGCACCACCGTCCTGGCCCTCGGCCTGGCCGCCAGCCTGGCGCTGGCCGGCTACGGCCTGCTGGTGTCCGAGGCCCATGCCACGACACCGGCGGCCAGCGCCGCGCACCCCCCGCTGCCGGCCATCCGCCTGCAGCTCAACCCGATGACGGCGGTGGCGCACGAGACCGGCATCCTCAAGCAGGAATACGACAAGGTCGGCATCAGCCAGATCGTGATGGTGGCGCCGGGCTCGGCCCAACTCAGCGGCGCCGAGGCCGCGCTGCTCAACAACGGCGGCGTGGCCATCGCCCAGCGCATGATCTACCCGGCCGTGGTGCACGCCGCGCGCGGGCTCGACGCGGTCATCATCTGGGAGTCGCAGCCCTCCGACGGCAACCGCACGCCCATCCTGGCGCGCGCCGACAACGCGGCCATCAACACCCTGGCCGACCTCGACGGCAAGAAGTTCGGCAGCAGCCGCGTGAGCTGCTACTGGACCTCGCCGTTCGAGGCGCTGACCAAGGCCGGCCTGCCGCTCGACAGCCGCCTCAAGCAGGGCCGCGTGCGCTACCAGTCCATCGACCAGGGCCCGGCGGCGATCTCGGCGCTGCTCAGCGGCGCCATCGACGCGACCGCGCTTCACCTGGGCACCGCCGGCGGCGCGGCGCTCTACACCCAGGGCCAGGCCAAGGTGATCGGCCGCACGCCCACGCAAGGGGTCTACGAGCGCGGCGCCGGGCGGGTCTCCTACTTCGCCATGCGCGACTTCGCCGAGCGCTACCCGCAGGCCATCCAGGCCTTCCTGATCGCGCAGGAGCGCACCAAGCAGTGGGTCAAGGAAAACCCCGACGCGGCCGCCAAGATCGTCGCCAAGGCCACGCGCGTGCCCGAGAACGTGGCCAAGTTCCAGATCACCGACGCCTCTCAGTTCTTCTTCATGGAAGGCGAGCGCAACGCCAACAGCGCACGCGAGACGATCAAGGAGTTCCAGGACTGGTACGTCGCCAACGGCGACGACATCCTGGTCGACAACCGCCTGTCGGACGAGCGCATCCACGCACTGGTCGACGAGCGCTTCTTCGGCGACGGCGCCTACTCGCCCTACCGCACCGCCTCGCGCTAAGAACGTGTTGAAGTTCTCTCCCCCATGAGCACACCCGCTTCCACGCTACCGCCCACGCCGCCGCAGGCGCTTGCATCCGGCCCCGGCGCCACCACCGCAGCCCTCCCGACCCCACCGACGGCAGGCAAGCCGCTGCGCCTGCCCTGGATCGGCGCCCTCCTGCCGCTGGCGGTGCTGGCGCTCTGGCAGACCGCCAGCCATTACGCCTGGGTGCCGCCGGTGTTCCTGCCCTCGCCGGCGGCGACGCTGCAGTCCTTCATCGACCTGCTCACGCAGGACGCCTTCCTGAGCGACTTCCTCGAGAGCATCGCCATCGTCAGCCAGTCCTTCATCTACGGCGGCCTGGCCGCGCTGGTGCTGGGCGTGGCCGCGGGGCTGTCGCGCCGGGTCGAGCAGTTCCTCGGCCCGACCTTCGACAGCATCCGCCACATCCCCGGCATCGCCTGGCTGCCGCTGATCATCCTGTGGCTGGGCATCGGCGCGCCGGCCAAGATCCTGGTGATCGCCAAGTCGGTGTTCTTCCCGGTCTTCCTCAACACGCTGCAGGGCATCCGCAACGTCGACCGCCAGTACATCGAACTCGGCGAGGTGCTGCAGCTCAGCCGCTGGCAGTTGTTTCGCAAGGTGCTGTTCCCCTCGGCGCTGCCCAACATCATGGTCAGCCTGCGCTACGGCGCCGGCCTGGCCTGGGCGCTGGTGGTGGTGGCCGAGGGCATCGCCGGGCAGGTCGGCATCGGCTTCCTGATCTTCCGCGCCCAATCGCTGCTGCTGACCGACCAGCTGCTGGTGTGCATGGTCACCATCGGCCTGGTGGGCTACGCCATCGACCGGCTGATGTTCCTCGTGCAAAAGCGCGCCCTCAAGTGGAAGCAGGGCTTCGAGGGCTGATACCTCGCCACCCCCTCTCGTCGACCCTACCCCCTCGCCCCCTCTCATCTTTCGCCATGTCCCGACAGCAATCCCAGCCCCTGGTCGTCTCCCACGTCGGCAAGACCTACCCCGGCCGCAGCCAGCCGGTGCTGCACGACATCAGCCTGACGGTCGAGCCCGGCGAGTTCGTCAGCGTCCTCGGCCCCAGCGGCTGCGGCAAATCGACGCTGCTGCGCCTGCTCATCGGCCTCGACCGCGAGCACCAGGGCGAGATCCGGCTCGGCGCCCAGAAGATCACCGGCCCCTCGCTCGATCGCGGCATCGTGTTCCAGGACCACCGCCTGCTGCCGTGGCTGACGCTGGCCGACAACATCGGACTGGCGCTGCTCAACCTGAACTGGCCGCAGGCACGCAAGCAGGAGGCGGTGCGCCGCAACCTCGAACTGGTCGGCCTGGCCGGCCACGCCGACGCCTACCCGCACCAACTCTCGGGCGGCATGGCGCAGCGCGGCGCCATCGCGCGCGGGCTGGCCACCGAGCCCGGCATCCTGCTGCTCGACGAGCCGCTGGGCGCGCTCGACGCGCTCACCCGCATCAAGCTCCAGCACGAGCTGCTGCGCATCTGGCAGGTTCGCCGCATCACCACCGTGCTGGTAACGCACGACATCGAGGAAGCCATCTTCCTGAGCAACCGCATCTTCGTCATGCAGGCCGCCCCCGGACGCATCGCGCGCGAGATCGACGTCAACCTGCCGCACCCGCGCGACCGCACCTCCGACCGCTTCGCCGCCCTGCGCCGCGAGGTGATCGAGGCCATGGGCGGCGAGCTGGCGCTGGCCGCGTGAGATGAGACACCCCCCACCCCATCCCGGCCGCAGGTCGCACTTCACCCCCCTCGCCCCTCGCGGGAGAGGGGCCGGGGGAGAGGGGGCTACAACACACGATCAACCACCAGCGCCCGTACAGTCCTCTCCCTCTCTCCGCCCTCCCCCGCCAGGAGGGAGGAAGCCAGACCGAGCGCCAGGCTGGGCCGCCGGTGTTTCAGCGCGGCGCCACGAAGAGCCCGCATGAAGCCGTCGCCGCAACACCGAAGGCCTCCTGCACCCCAGGAAACCAGCGAATCTGCCAGGCGCAACGGGCTGACCGTGGCCGTGGCCGCCGTCCTGCCCGTGACCGTGCTGGCCGCGCTGGCAGCCGTCTTGACGATGGCCTGGCTGCCCGCCAGCCAGGCCGCGCCGGCCGCGCGCGAAACGGCGGGCGGGCCGCTGCTGCGGCAGATCGCCACGCGCGGCGAAGTCGTCATCGGCGTGCGCGCCTACCGCCGTCCCTCGCCCGACCCCGAAACCCGCGCCGAGCCCGACGAATACGACCTGGCGCTGGCCCGCCACCTGGCCGGCCAACTGGGCGCGCGGCTGCGCACCGTGGCACTGACGCCCGGCGATGACGGCGCCAGCACGGCGCCAACGGCCGGCATCGACCTCGCGCTGGGGCTGGCCGGACCTGCGGACGCAGCCACCGCGCGCAGCAGCGCGCGCGGCGCCGCCGACACGCGAGGCGGCGTGGTGATCCTGCCGCGCCCCGCCCGTCAGGGCCAGCCCGACGTGCTCGCCGGCACCACGCTGTGCGTGAACGCGGGCAGCCCCTACGCCGCCACGCTGGCCAAGCAGCACGGCGCGCGCATCAAGACCCTGCCCTCGGCCATCGCCGCGCTCTCGGCGTTCTCGGCCTTCGAATGCGATGGCGTGGCCGCCGACGCCCGCCTGCTCGACCGCCTGCAGGTCGCCCCCGACTGGGCCTACTACCAGCGCCTGCCGCTGGTGCTGGAACCGGCCTTCGGCGACCAGGCCCGCCTCGCCCCCGCCGCCGACAGCCGCGACACGCAAGCCGTCACGGCCCTGCTCGAAGCCTGGACCGGTTCGCCCCAGGGCCGCCAGCAGCGCGATCAGCGCCTGGCCCTGCAGACGCTGGAAGCGACGCTGCTGGAGCCGGGCTCCTACTGCCACTGAGCCCTTGAATACGCGATGCGCGGGCGAACGGCCGCGCCCACGCGCTGGCTCTCGCGGGCATTGCCGCGTTCAGCCCTATGCCGTTGCCGCGCGCCGCTCGCCGTAGCTGCGCGGATAGTGCCCACTGCGCTGCAGCAGCGGCACCACCTGATCGACGAACAGCGCGAGGTCGTCGGGCAGCCGGCGCGGCACGATGGTGAAGCCATCGACGGCGCCAGCGGCCCACCCGTCCAGGATGTGCCGCGCGATCGCCTCGGGCGTTCCGATCAGCCCGGGCAGCCGGCCGCGCCGCACCAGCCCGCTCAGCGACAGCCCCTCGTCCAGCGCCAGCGCCCGCTTGGCGCGGATCGCACCGATCGGCACCACGCTGGCCGAGACGTCGCCGAAGTCCTCCGGGCGCAAGGGCCGGTCGG
>JASGEH010000117.1:0-9585 GCA_047606565.1 Comamonas sp. | reverse complement strand
GGTCGCCGGCGACGATGTTGCGGATGTCGGCGACTTGCTCCGGCTCGGGCAGGTCGCGGCCCCAGTTGACGCCGGTGTAGTGGAAGTCCACCGCGTTGGCGCCGCAGATCCAGTCGGCCATGACCGCTACCTCGCGGTCGGCGACCACCTTCACCGGCTGCTGCAGGCCGATGGGGCCCAGGTAGCCCGGCTTGGCGCCGAAGTGGGCCTCGATCTCCGGCACGGTGGCGAAGCGGAAACCGGCCAGGCCAGACAGCTTGCCGACCTTGACTTCGTTCATGTCGTGGTCGCCGCGCAGCAGCAGCAGCCAGACCTGGGTCTTGGCGACCTGGCCTTGCGCGTCGAGCTCATCGGTGGCCAGCACCAGCGACTTGACGGTGGACTGCAAGGGCACGCCCAGCAGCTCGGCGACCTGGGCGCAGGTGCTCTGGCCCGGCGTCGGGGTCTTGACCAGCGCCTGGCTGGCCGGGCCGCGCGGCTCGGTGGGCGCCAGCGCCTCGGCCTTCTCGATGTTGGCGGCGTAGTCGCTGTCCGGGCAGTAGACGATGGCGTCCTCGCCGGTGGAGGCGATCACCTGGAACTCCTGCGACAGGTCGCCGCCGATGGCGCCGCTGTCGGCCGCGACCGCGCGGTAGCGCAGGCCGAAGCGGTCGAAGATGCGCCGGTAGGCCTCGCTCATGACCTGGTAGCTGAGTTGCGCGGCCTCGGCGCTGCGGTCGAAGCTGTAGGCGTCCTTCATGATGAATTCGCGCCCGCGCATCAGGCCGAAGCGCGGGCGGCGCTCGTCGCGGAACTTGGTCTGGATCTGGTAAAAGTTGCGCGGCAGTTGCTTGTAGCTGCGCAGCTCCTGGCGCGCGATGTCGGTGACCACTTCCTCGCTGGTCGGCTGGATCACGAAGTCGCGGTCGTGCCGGTCCTTGATGCGCAGCAGCTCGGCGCCCATCTTCTCGAAGCGGCCGGTCTCCTGCCACAGCTCGGCCGGCTGCACAACGGGCATGCTCAGCTCGACGGCGCCGGCGCGGTTCATCTCCTCGCGCACGATGGCATCGACCTTGCGGATGACGCGCAGGCCCATGGGCATGTAGGTGTAGATGCCAGCATTGAGCTTCTTGATGAGGCCGGCGCGCATCATCAGCTTGTGGCTGACGACTTCGGCATCAGCCGGCGCTTCCTTGTACGTGGAGACGAAAAATTGAGAGGCTTTCATGACGGCGATTCGCGCTGCGGGCCCCGGCGGGGCCCCGGATCAAGGGCTGATGCCGCACGGCTGCGCCCGGGTGCGGCGCCTGCGGTGCTTTTACCGTGGCCGCGCGGCCAGCGCCGTGCATAATGGACTCAGTTTAAAAATTAGGGGTTTGATTATGCTCGACCGGGATGGCTTCAGGCCTAACGTCGGCATCATCTTGCTCAACCAGAACAACCAGGTTTTCTGGGGCAAGCGCATCCGCACCCACTCCTGGCAGTTCCCGCAAGGTGGCATCGACCGGGGCGAGAACCCCGAACAGGCCATGTTCCGCGAATTGCACGAGGAGGTCGGGCTCAAGCCGGAGCATGTCCGCATCCTGGCCCGCACACGCGACTGGTTGCGCTATGAGGTGCCTGACCGGTACATCCGCCGCGACGCGCGCGGCCACTACAAGGGACAAAAGCAGATCTGGTACCTGCTGCAGCTCACCGGCCACGACTGGGACCTGAACCTGCGCGCCACCGACCACCCGGAGTTCGACGCCTGGCGCTGGAACGACTACTGGGTTCCACTGGACGTGGTGGTGGAATTCAAGCGCGGCGTCTACCAGATGGCGCTCAACGAACTGGCGCGCTACCTGCCGCGCGCCGACACCCGCAACCGCTTCCTGCGCGGCAACCTGCGGCACCGCGACGACGGCGCCCATTCACCGCCGCAGGCCGCCGGCAACGGTGCGCGCCGCGCCACGGCCATGCCCGAGCTGCCGCCCGGCGCCACCTTCGAGCCGCCACCCACGACACGGCAGCCACGCCGCACCTCATCCGACGAGTGAAGACCCCTACGGCATCCGCGTCCACCCTCGTCCCATCCGCGCCCCCGCTCATGAATCACCCGGCTCTTGCACCGCTCGCCCTGCTTCCCGTTCTCTTGCTGGCCACTGGCATGACATCGGCCCTCGCACAGCAGACACCGCCGTCCGACGATGCGCCCAAGACCTGGGTCGAGAGCCCGGCCCCGCCGCCGCCGGCCATCGACCTGCAGCGTCTCATCCCCGTCTATGTCGGCCCGGCCTCGAGCCTGAGCTACGGCATCGATCCGCACAGCATCACCATCGACGGCAAGGATCGCGTGGTGCGCTACGTGATCGTCGCGCGCAGCACGAGCGGTACCGTCAACGTGCTCTACGACGGCATCCGCTGCGAGACCGGCGAAATCAAGACCTATGCCCGCGCCGGTGCCGACGGCCAGTGGCGCCCGCAGGACAAGGCCCAATGGCGCGACATCGACGGCCGCCTGAGCGCCGCATATGGCGTCGCGCTGATCGAAGGCGGCCTGTGCATCGGCAAGGTGCCCAACGGCCCGGCCGCGCGGATCATCGACGCGCTGCGGCACGGCGGACTGCCAGCCCAGCAGGGCTGAACAGCAGCGAGCGACCCGCGCATCGCGCGGATCGGCGCCGGCCCGGCAACGCCAGTAGCGCGTCAGGCCAGCGTCATGTTGGAGCGGTGGATCATCTCGGGCTCGGCCACGTAGCCCAGCACTTTCTCGATGTCGGCCGACGGCAGGCGGCAGAGCTGCTGGGCCTCGGCCGCCGCATAGTTGGCCAGCCCGCGTGCGATCTCGCGCCCCTGCGGGTCGCGCACGGCGATCACGTCGCCGCGCGAGAAGCTGCCGCCCACGCCGGTCATGCCGATCGGCAACAGGCTCTTGCCCTCGCCCTGCAGCTTGCTGGCGGCGCCCGCGTCGACCGTGACCCAACCCAACAGTTGCAGGTGGTCGGAAATCCAGCGCTTGCGCGCATGCGCCTTGCGGGTCTGCGCGACCAGGTGGGTGCCGATGGCCTCGCCAGCCAGCAGCCGCATCAGCACGTCCTGCTCGCGCCCCCAGGCGATCACGGTGGAAGCGCCCGAGCGCGCGGCCCGCTTGGCCGCCAGGATCTTGGTGAGCATGCCGCCGCGCCCGATGGCCGAACCCGCGCCGCCAGCCATGCGCTCGAGCTCCGGGTCGCCCGCGCGCGCCTGGTGCACGAACTGCGCGTCGGGCTGCTTGCGCGGGTCGGCCGTGTACAGGCCGGGCTGGTCGGTCAGGATGATCAGCGCATCGGCCTCGATCAGGTTGGCCACCAGCGCGCCCAGCGTGTCGTTGTCGCCGAACTTGATCTCGTCGTTGACCACCGTGTCGTTTTCGTTGATGACCGGCACCACGCCCAGCGCCAGCAGCGTCAGCAGCGTGCTGCGCGCGTTGAGGTAGCGTTCGCGGTCGGCCAGGTCGGCATGGGTGAGCAACACCTGCGCGCTGCCAATGCCGTGCTCGCGCAGCTTGGTTTCGTACATCTGCGCCAGGCCCATCTGGCCGACGGCGGCGGCGGCCTGCAGCTCGTGCAATTGCCGCGGCCGGACCGTCCAGCCCAGGCGCTTCATGCCCTCGGCCACCGCGCCGCTGGAGACCATGACGACCTCCCGGCCATCGCGCACCAGCGCCGCGAGCTGGCGGCTCCATTCGCCGATGGCCCGCTCGTCGAGCCCGCGCCCCTCGTTGGTGACCAGGCTCGACCCCACTTTCACCACGATCCGGCGGGCCTTGCCCAGGTCATGCGCGCCCTCGTGGTCCAACTTCCGAACCATGTCGATCTCTCCGATGCTGTTCATTGGCGGCTGGCCGCAGAGTCTGTCTTCAGTCCTGTCCGGCAAAGCGCGGATCGACCTCGACAAACGGCTTTTCGCTGTCGGCGACCTTGCGCACGTGCTGGTAGATCTCGCGGATCAGCGTGTCGCAGCCCTCGCGCGTCAGCGCCGAGATCTCGAACACCGGCCCCTTGAACTTGAAGCGCTTGACGAAATCCTTGACGCGCGCCGCGCGCTCGTCGGCCGGCACCATGTCGAGCTTGTTGAGCACCAGCCAGCGCGGCTTGTCGTACAGCTCGGCATCGTATTTCTTGAGTTCGGCCACGATGGCGCGGGCCTGCTCGACCGGGTCGACGCCCTCGTCGAACGGCGCCAGGTCGACGATGTGCAGCAGCAGCCGCGTGCGCTGCAGGTGGCGCAGGAACTGGTGGCCCAGGCCGGCGCCGTCGGACGCCCCCTCGATCAGCCCCGGCACGTCGGCCACCACGAAGCTCTGCTCGGGCCCGACGCGCACCACGCCCAGGTTGGGATGCAGCGTGGTGAAGGGATAGTCGGCAATCTTGGGCCGCGCGTTCGAGACCGCCGCGATGAAGGTGGACTTGCCCGCGTTGGGCATGCCCAGCAGGCCGACGTCGGCCAGCACCTTCAGCTCCAGCTTGAGGCTCTTGCGCTCGCCCGGCCAGCCCGGCGTCTTCTGGCGCGGCGCGCGGTTGATGGCGCTCTTGAAGCGCATGTTGCCGTAGCCGCCGTCGCCGCCCTTGGCCAGCAGCACGGTCTCGCCCGGCACCAGCAGCTCCATCAGCTGCTCGCCCGTCTCGGCGTCCAGGATGATGGTGCCCACCGGCACCTTCAGCGTCACGTCGTCGCCAGCGGCGCCGAACATGTCCGAACCCATGCCGTGCTGGCCGCGCTTGGCCTCGTGCCGGCGCGAGAAACGGAAATCCACCAGGGTATTCAGATTCGGGTCGACATAGGCATACACATGCCCGCCCCGGCCACCATCGCCGCCGTTGGGTCCGCCGAATTCCTTGTACTTCTCGTGGCGGAACGACACGCAGCCGTTGCCGCCGTCGCCAGCGGCCACGTCGATAAACGCTTCGTCGACAAATTTCATGGTGCTTGAATCCTCTGTGGAATGCGCGGTTTGCCGCGGGGCGGCCGGCAACGGCACGGCGGTGG
The DNA here is from genome assembly GCA_047606565.1 of Comamonas sp. Taxonomy (GTDB): domain Bacteria; phylum Pseudomonadota; class Gammaproteobacteria; order Burkholderiales; family Burkholderiaceae_C; genus Comamonas_F. Next base: position 4,596 of record JASGEH010000117.1, on the reverse strand, counting down.
GGCGGACCTGCAAGCCCGCGCACCGCCCCTATTTTGCCGAAGGGCCGCGGCCTGGGCCGCAGCCCCCTGGTCATGGCGCTGGCGCTGGAAACGACAAAGCCCCGGCATGCGGGGCTTTGCAACGTGCAAACGTCCTGCTGTGCCGAATTACTCGGCAGCCAGAGGCGTAATCACCACGGTGTGCTTGTTCAGCGCGCCCTTGGTGGTGAACGACACCTGGCCGTCGACCAGCGCAAACAGCGTGTGGTCCTTGCCCACGCCGACATTGGTGCCGGGGTGGAACTTGGTGCCGCGCTGGCGAACGATGATGGAGCCAGCGGAGATCAGTTCACCGCCGAAAGCCTTCACACCGAGCATCTTGGGCTTGGAGTCGCGCCCGTTTCGCGTAGAGCCGCCGCCTTTTTTCTGTGCCATGTCAACGCTCCTTAAGCAGCAATCGCACCGATTTGCAGCTCCGTGAACTGCTGGCGGTGGCCTTGACGTTTCTGATAGTGCTTGCGACGGCGCATCTTGAAGATGCGAACCTTGTCGTGCTTGCCATGGGACAGGACCGTTGCCGTCACCGTAGCGCCGGACACCAGAGGCGTGCCAACCTTGATCTCGCTGCCGCTGCCAACGGCGAGAACCTGGTCGATCACGATCTCCTGGCCTACGTCCGCAGCAATCTGTTCTACCTTGATTTTTTCGCCAGCAGCAACACGATACTGTTTGCCGCCGGTTTTTATGACCGCGTACATAATGAACCTCTGTAAAGAGAAGATTTCCACAGACGGATTTCTGCGGAACCCAAGATTCTAGCACGTGGCGTCCGCATGGCCAAGCCCCTCCATGCCATCCGCCCGCACGCCAGCGGCCCACCCTCCGCCCCCGCGCTCCGCGCGCTTCCTATAATCCGGCGCAGTTTTGCTGGTGACCCAATTGACCCCCACATCCCCTGCCCCCTCCTACCTTGCCTTGATCGCCGACGACATGCAGGCGGTCGACCAAGTGATCGTCCATCGCCTGGGCTCGGGCGTGCCCCTGGTCGGCAGCGTCGCCCAGCACATCATCTCGGCCGGCGGCAAGCGACTGCGCCCAGCCCTGCTCCTGCTGGTCAGCCGGGCGCTGGGCTACCAGGGGGTGCAGCACCACAACCTCGCGGCGGTGGTCGAGTTCATCCACACCTCGACCCTGCTGCACGACGACGTGGTCGATGAGTCCAGCCTGCGCCGCGGCCGCCCGACCGCCAACGAGGCCTTCGGCAACGCCGCCAGCGTGCTGGTCGGCGACTTCCTGTACTCGCGCGCCTTCCAGATGATGGTCGATGCCGACGACATGCGCGTTATGCAGATCCTGGCCGACGCCACCAACGTCATCGCCGAGGGCGAGGTGCTGCAGCTGATGAACATGCACGACGCCTCGCTCACCGTCGAGGCCTACCAGCAGGTAATCGAGTCGAAGACCGCCAAGCTGTTCGAGGCCAGCGCCCGACTCGGCGCGGTGCTCAGCCAGGCCAGCCCCGCCATCGAAGAGGCCTGCGCCCGCTACGGCCGACTGCTGGGCACCGCCTTCCAGATCATCGACGACGCCCTCGACTACGACGGCCAGGCCAACGAACTCGGCAAGAACCTGGGCGACGACCTGCGCGAAGGCAAGGTCACCCTGCCCCTGATCCTGGCCCTGCAGCGCGGCGACGAGCCCCAGCGCCAGGCCATCCGCGAGGCCATCGAACACGGCGGCGACACCGAGCAGCTCGACCACATCGTCGAGATCATCCGCGCCACCGGCGCACTCGAAGGTTGCCGCGAAGCCGCCGCCGCCAGCGCCCAGGGCGCCATCGACGCAATTCATGCCCTCGAAGCCAACAAGTACACCGAAGCCCTGCTACAATTGGCGGCTCAGCTACTTCAGCGGCGCTCCTGAACCCAAAGATTCAGGCGTGGTTTTCTGAAGATCAAGCACGGGGTGTAGCTTAGCCTGGTAGAGCGCTACGTTCGGGACGTAGAGGCCGGAGGTTCGAATCCTCTCACCCCGACCAGGAATTGGCCTTGTCAATCAAGGCAGCAGAAAAGCCAGCAATACGCTGGCTTTTTTCATTGAGGGCCCGATCGCAGAGACCCGCTTAGGTCGAGCCATCGTTCCGGCTGTGCTGCGCGATCCAGAAAGACAGCTGCGCCACTAGCCCCGATCCCGTCAGGACCACCGCGGCAGCCCGCGCAGGATCGCCGCCGAGACCGCTGGCCGCCGCGCAAAATGCGCCAACAACCATTTGGACGAAGCCGTACAGCCCCGAGGCAGAGCCCGTCGCCGCGGGATTTTGGCTCAGCGCCAGGGTCAGCGCCATGGGCGACGCGAGGCCCGCGCCATAGCTGACGACCAGCATCAGCAAGACGGTGATGGGCACATTCAGCAGGCCGCCCAGAACCACCAGCAGAAAAGCCACCGCCCCCAGCCCGCTGAGCAGGTTGCCCGCGATGAGCAGCCTCTCCAGTGGAATGCGCCCTGCCAGGCGGCTGGCCATCAGACTGCCGAACCACACCCCGAGGATGTTGAAGGCCAGATAGCCCGCGACTTCGACCGCCGGGCGGTGCAGTTGCTCGACAAAAATGAAAGGCGCGGCGCCCACATAGGCATAAATGGCCGTCGTCGCGAAACCGCCGCCCAGGGCATAGCCCTGGAAGCGGCGCGAGCGCAGGAGGGCCAGGTAGTTGCGCATCACCGCCTTCGGTCGCATATCGGCGGCGCGCGTGCTTCGCGGCAGACGCTTCCAGACCAGCGCGAGGTTGAGCAGCCCCAGCAGGCACAGGACCAGGAAGATCGAACGCCAGCCGGTGGCCGCGGCCAGGCCGGCGCCGATCAGGGGCGAAATACCCGGCCCCACCAGAACGATCAGATTCATCAGCGACAGCCTCTTGGCCGCCTCGTCGTGGCGGCTGCCATCGCGCACCATCGCCCGGCCCAGAACCAGGCCCGAGCCGCCGCCCATGGCCTCGAAGAAGCGGGCCGCGATCAAGACCTGGATCGTGGGGGCCAGGAATGCCACGGCCCCGGCGACCGCATAGATCGCCATACCCGCGATCAACACCGGGCGGCGTCCAAAATAGTCGGCGACAGGGCCATAGATGATCTGCGCCAGCGCCAGGCCAATGATGTAGGCGCTGAGCGTCATCCGCGCCGCGCTGGCGGTGGTGCCGAAGGCCTGCACGACTTGGGGCAAGGCGGGCACGAAGATGTGGATCGCGGCCGTTCCACAGAAGGTGAGCAAGGCCAGCAACCACAGGGGCGCCGGCGTTTGCCGGGCCGGCGCGATTTCAGGACCGGCGTGCGTGGAAGACGTCATGGGGCACCGCCTGGAGGGAACGGCTCGGCCTCCAGCCGCGCCAGCAGGTATTGCAAGAGCTGGAGCGCCACGGGCGTTCAACCCGGCGGCGCCACGGCCGCGCCCTCGATGCCGTGGCGGCGCATGGCCTCCTGGATGAAGCCCGCGCTTTTCACGTCTTCGACGAAGCGCGACAGGGCGTCGGCCGCGGCCGGCCCGCGCGCACGGGCCAGGCCCATGGCCTGGCGGATCACCATGAAGCGGCCCGGCAGCAGCCGCAAGCCGCCCAGCCGCCGGCTGTCGGCCTCCAGTTGCTGGCGCACGCCGGCCGCCACGTCGTGGCCCTGCTCGATGAAGACATCCACCACGGCCGTCGAGGTCGGCGCCCGCTCCAGCGTGGCCTGCCGGATCTCGCGCGAAAGGAACAGGTCGTAGGCGCTGCCCCGGCCCACCGTGATGCGGGTGCCGGCGCGGTCCACCTCGGCGTTGTCGCGGACAGGCGAGTCCTCGCGCACCAGGTAAGAACCTTCGATGAGCACGTAGGGCGCGGTGAAGGCCAGGGTTTCGCCCCGCTTGGGGTCGATGGCGAAAAAGCCGATGTCGGCCGCGCCGCTGGCGACGGCATCGACCGACTGGGCCGCCGCCTCCCACGCCAGCAGTTGCACGGGCAGCCCGAGCCGGCGCGCCAGTTCGCGCGCCAGGTCGACCGAGATGCCGCGCGGCTGCCGCGTGGCCGGATCGACGCCGGCCAGGATGGGATTGCCCAGGTTGATGGAAGCGCGCAGCACACCCGTGGGGGCCAGCGCCTGGATGAGAGACAGAGACGGGGTCGGATCGACGGTCATGACACTCCTGCAACACCGTGCCGCGAGGGCGGGAAAGTGCATCTTGGCACAGCCTGGCGGCTCACCTTCCCCGTGTGCTCCTCCTGCATCCCCCGTGCCTACCCCGTTCCTACCCTGTGCCGTCCCCTGCCCAACTGCCCGCCCGCCCGCGACCTTGGCACAATCCGCTGCGGAGCAGGCCACGGCATCGATCCCGGCCCGCCCCATGACACCGACCGGTTCGCAGGCCAATGCACGCCATGCGGACTTTTCCCATCCTTTTTCGCGCCCCCGCGCCACCTGCCTTGAGCCGTCCTCCCGCCCCCTCCGCCATCCGCCAGCTCTATGCCGCACTGTGGCGCCACGCGCGCGGCGCGCACCGCATATTGATCACGGCGATGGCGCTGCTGACGGCCTCGCAACTCGTGCGGCTGACCCTGCCGTGGTTCACGGCGCAGGCCATCAACACGCTGC
>JASGEH010000116.1:0-16701 GCA_047606565.1 Comamonas sp. | reverse complement strand
TGGTCAGCGGAGGGCATGGCGTTTTTCCAGGCGGCGCGTGGCGCGCGAGATCGGGTAGCAGTAGGCGAAGAACAGCGCCAGGATGGTGAAGTACACCAGCACCGTGAAGTCGGTGCGCATGACGGTGTTGCTGGCGATCTGCGCGGTGTCCACGAGGTCGTGCACGCCCACCAGCGAAGCCAGCGAGGTGCTCATGGTGATGCTGGCGTACAGGTTCATCCACGGCGGCAGCATGCGCCGCACGCTTTGCGGCAGGATGATCCAGCGGAAGATCTGCGTGCGCTTGAAGGCCAGCGACTGCGCCGCCTCCCATTGCGCCGAGGGAATCGACTGGATGGCGCCACGGAAGATCTCGGCGACGTTGGCCGAGGCCGGCAGCGCCAGGCCCAGCACCACCTTGATCCAGTCGGGAAAGGGCAGCCGCCACTGCAGCAGGCCGATCTCGAACGGGAACACGTAGGTGGTGAAATAGATCAGCACCAGGATGGGTGCGTTGCGGAAGGCCTGCACGTACAGCCGGGTGGCCGCGCGCACGGCGCCCACGCGCGAGATCGACAGCGCGCCGATCACCAGCCCGGCCGCGCTGCCCAGCGCCATGGCCAGCACGCTGATGGTGATGTTGGTCCACATGCCGCGCGCCAAGGACGGCGCCCACTGCCATAGGTGGACGAAGGCGCGCGGCGTGCTGCCGGTGGCCAGCCACCAGGCCACCAGGCTGGCGCTGGCGGCCAGCGCCAGCAGCCAGGCTTGCGCGTGGGAGAGGGAAAACCGGGTCGCGCCCGTGGACGCGCGGGTGGCGGTGTCACTGGCCATAGCCGGGCATCCTCAGTCGGTGTTCGAGCCAGCGGCCGGCGCGGCTGACCAGCCAGGTCAGCAGCCAGAAGTAGCCCAGGATCAGCAGCAGCAACTCCAGCACGTTGTCGCGCTGCGTCCAGATCATGATGGACTCGTAGGTGACGTCGCCCACGGCGATGGCCGAGGCCACCGCCGTCATCTTGACGAGATCGACCAGGTTGTTGACCAGTGCCGGCAGCGCGAAGCGCAGCGCCAGCGGCAGCTCCACGCGCCACAGCAACTGCCGGCGGCTGAAACCCAGTGACTGCGCGGCCTCCCGCGTGGCGTGCGGCACGGCCTCGATGCCGGCACGCAGCGCCTCGGCGTGGAACACGCCCTTGTGCAGCGAAACCACGATGAAGACCCAGGCGAAAGGCGTCAGCGGATTGGCGCCGCCGTGCGATTGCAGGCCCTGGGTGATGAGCATGTTGAGCACCAGGAAGGCGCAGTAGAGCTGCACCAGCGTGGGCGTATTGCGCGTGACCTCGACGAAGGCGCGCGCCGGGCCCGCCAGCCAGGGCCGGCCCGAGGTGAGCGCCGCCGCCAGCGCCACGCCGGCGGCCAGGCTGCCCGGAATCACCAGCAGGCACAGCTGCAGCGTCACGCCCAGCCCGCGCACGAAGGCGTCGCGCTCGTAGGCTTCGAGCAGGAAGGCGTAGTTCAGCCCGGCCGACTTCGCGGCGGCGACGAACCACGGGAGGATGGTGGTTTCCATGGGAGAAGGGGGCAATCGCTCGCGCCGAGGCAGCCGCTGTCAGCGGGAGGCTTGGCGGGCTTTGTCGTGCAGCTCGACCAGCGCCTGCAGCGGCGGCGTGATGCCCAGTCGCTTTTCGGTCTCGATCAGCCAGCCGCTGCGGTGCCAGCCCTGCACGATGCGGTCGACGGCGGCGATGGTGTCGGTCTCGCCCTTGCGCGTCCAGACCACCGAGGGCGAGGGCGTCAGGGTGTCGGCGATCGGCGCCGCGTAGTTCTGCCAGTCGGTGTTGTTCTTGAGCAGCGGGTAGATCAGCGTGGAGTCATGGACGGCGGCGACGCAGTTGTTGCCGCGCAGCGCCAGCAGCGATTCGGCCGAGCCCTTGAAGCCCTTGACCTGGACGCCGTACTCGGCCGCCAGCGTCTTGGCGTAGTTGCTGCCCTGCGACAGGCAGACCGGCTTGCCGCGCAGGTCTTCCCAGCGCTTGATGCCGCTGGATTTCAGGGCGATGGCGGCGCCGCCTACCTTGTAGAAGGGCGTGGGCGCGAAGCCCAGGATCTCGCCGCGCTCGGGCGTCCATTCCATGGAAGCGACCAGCAGGTCGACCTTGCCGGCCTGCAGGAATTGCACCCGGTTGGACGGCTGCACCTGCACCAGCGTGGCATCGACGCCCAGCTCGCGCCCCAACTGCCGGGCCAGCTCGGGGTTCCACCCGATGAAGCGCTGCGTGGCCGGGTCGATGGAGCCGGTCGGGCCGCCGTTGATGAGCACGCCGATCACGACTTCCTTGCGCGACTTGATCTTGTCGAGCGTGGCGTCGGCATGGGCGGCGGACAGGGCCGCCAGGGCCAGCGCGCCCAGCGTGGTGCGGATGGCCAGGGAAAGGGGAGACAAGGTGAGGTGCGGGGACATGGGGGCTCCTGTTGCGGGGGCGCGGGCCGGGCCCAGCCGGGGCCGCGAATGGGGCGCAAATGTAGGAGGCGGGCCCTCTTTCTCAAACTCGTTTTCTGGGTTTACTTATGAGATAAATTTCTAGTTCCGATTGACTTCATGGAAATCAATGGTTTGCTTCCCTGATGTCATCTTGCCGTTTTTTACCCATCAGCAATGGGGGTGTAGGGGGAGGCCGGGATGGCCTGCCCCCGGGCCGGCCGTCGTGCGCGTTACCGCTTCGTCCCTTCGGGCAGCGCGTAGGCGATCAGGCTGTCGCCCATCTTGGTGCCCAGCGAGCCGTGGCCGCCGGCCATGATGACCACGTACTGGCGGCCGTCGCTGCCCTGGTAGCTCAGGGGCGTGGCCTGGCCGCCGGCCGGCAGCCGGGTCTCGAAGACCTTGCGGCCATTGCTCACGTCGAAGGCGCGCAGGTAGTTGTCGAGTGCGGCGCCGAAGAAGGTCACACCACCGGCGGTGGTCAGCATGCCGCCCTGGCCGGGAACGCCCAGCGGCAGCGGGATGCCGAAGGGCGCGTTGTCGCGCGTGGTGCCGTTCTTTTTTTGCCAGATGGTCTTGCCGTTGGTCAGGTCGACCGCCGCCACCCAGCCCCACGGCGGCGCTTGGCAGGGCAGGCCCCAGGGCGTCATGAAGGCCGAGATCTCCACGCCATAGGGCGCGCCGGTGTTGGGCTGCACGCCCGAGCTTTCGCTGGCGCCGCGCTCGCGCCGCGCCACTTCCTCGGCCGGGATCATCTTGTAGGTGAAGGCGAAGCTGTTGGGGTTGAGCAGCAGCAGCTGGCGCACCGGATCGACCGAGGTGCTGCCCCAGTCGAACACGCCGGCGTTGCCGGGATGGACGATGGATTGATCGAGCCCGGGCGGTGTGTAGGGGCCGTCATAGCGCATCTGCTTGAAGCGGATGCGGCAATAGAGCTGGTCGAAGGGGGTGGTGCCCCACATGGCGGCCTCGGTCAGTACCGGCGGCTCGAAGCTGATGGCCGAGGACGGCTGCGTGGGCGCGGTCCGGTCGCCGGGCAGTGTGCCTTGCGGCACGGGCTTTTCGGTGATGGGGTAGATCGGCGTGCCGTCGCGGCGGTCGAGCACGTAGACGTCGCCCTGCTTGTCGGCCGAGATCAGGGCGGGCTTGACGCCGCCTTTGGTCTGGATGTCGACCAGCGCAGGCTGGCCGCTGACGTCGCGGTCCCACAAGTCGTGGTGGGTGAATTGCCGGTGCCAGCGCACGCGGCCGCTGGCGATGTCCAGTGCCACCACGCTGGCGCTGTATTTCTCGGCGCCTTCGCTGCGACCGGCACCCCACTGGTCGGGGGTCTGGTTGCCCATGGGTAGGTACATCAGGCCGAGTTTTTCATCGACGCTGATGACCGACCACATATTGGCCGAGTTGTGGCTGTAGTGCTGGCCGGGCGGCAGCGGCTCGGTCTGCTCGGGGTTGCCGCTGTCCCAGTTCCAGACCAGGTGGCCGTCGTGGACGTCGAAGGCGCGGATCACGCCCGAGGCTTCGCGCGTCGAGTAGTTGTCGCTGACGTGGCTGCCGATCACCACCAGGTCGCGCGTGACGGCTGGTGGCGAGGTCGAGAAATAGCCGCCGGGCAGCATGCGGCCGTCGAGGTTGTCGGTCAGCAGGTGAATCGTGCCCTGGTCGCCGAAGTCGGTGCAGACGCTGCCGTCGTCGGCGTTGAGCGCGATCAGGCGCGCGTCGGCGGTGGGCAGGAAGATGCGGCGCGGGCAACTGCCGGCCGCCGCAGCCCGGGGCGCGGCGGCCTCGGGCGCCAGCGCGGCGTAGGCGTTGGCGTCGTAGTAGCTCACGCCCCGGCAGGTCATGTGCTCCCACTTTCGGAAGCTGCCGCCGTCGCTCTGGATCTTGGGGTCGAAGCGCCACTTCTCGCGGCCGGTGGTGGCGTCCAGCGCGATGGCGATGCTGTGCGGGGTGCACAAGTAGAGTGTGTCGCCCACCTTCAGTGGGGTGACCTGGTTGGTGATCTCGAACGGGTCCTGGCTGCCGGGCAGGTCGCCGGTGTGGAAATGCCAGGCCACTTGGAGCTGGCCGGCGTTGTCCGGCGTGATCTGCGCCAGCGGGCTGTAGCGCTGGCCCAGCGCGGTGCCGCCGTAGCTCGGCCAGTCGCCTTGCGGGGTGGGCGGCAGCGCCTGGCTTTGCTGCGGAAGCACCGCCGCCAGCCCGCGTTCGAGCGTGCCATCGATGGCCGTGGGCGTGCGCGGCAGGGCCACTGCCAGCGCCACCAGCGCCACGCCCAAGGCCACGCCCAGCGACGCCGTGCCGCTGACCGGCGCCGGCCGCAGCGGGCGGCGCACCGCCGGCAGCAGGAGCAGCAGGCCCAGCGCCAGCGGCAGGTCCAGGCGCGGCAGCAGCTGCCAGAAGTCCAGCCCCACTTCGGCCAGCGCCCACAGCGTGCTGCCCAGCAGCAGTAGGGCATGCAGCAGCAGCGCCGTGTACCGCCGCCGGTACAGCAGCACGCCGCTGGCCAGCAGCGCTAGGCCGGCGATCAGGTAATAGAAGGAGCCGCCCAGCGCGACCAGATAGGCGCCGCCCGCGCCCAGTGCCAGGCCGAGCAGGGCGAACAGGACGCCGGTGACGCGGGCCCAGGGGCCGCTGGAGGATGTACTTGGCATGGATGTCGCCTCGTCTGATGGAGAAATACCGCCACAGGCCGCACGATGGCCGCGTGGAGCGGGTCATAGTCTGGGCGCATGGCGAACGGGAAAAGGAAAAGTCGGGACGGCGACAGGGTCTTCGCGGCGCCAGGGCGACTGTGAATCTCTGTCTTGGATAGCGCTGTCCATGGCGATTCTAATGCGCCCCCGAACATCGTGTTGGAGCGCTCCCAAGCTGGACTGACTGCTACGGCAGTGTGACCGAGCGCATGCGCGCGGCGATGGTGCTGGCGCGGCCGGCCACGTAGCGCGAATTTGGCATCTTCTCGAAGCGCCGGGGGTTGGGCAGCATGACCGCCAGCCGCGCGGCCTCGTAGGCGGTGAGCTGGCTGGCGCTCTTGCCGTAGTAGTGGCGGGCGGCCGCCTCGGCGCCGAACACGCCGGCGCCCCACTCAACGTTGTTGAGGTAGATCTCCAGGATGCGGCGCTTGTCCAACAGGGTTTCGAGCATGAAGGTCAGGACCAGCTCCTGGCCCTTGCGCACCAGGGTGCGCTCGCTCGACAGCAGCAGGTTCTTGGCCAGTTGCTGGGTGATGGTCGAGCCGCCGACGATGCGCGGCGGCCGCTGGCTGCGGCGCTCCAGGGCTTGTTGTTCGGCCTGCTGGTTGCGCGCCCAGGCGCGTTCGATGGCGTCCCACTCGACGCCGTTGTGCTCGAAGAAGCCGTCGTCCTCGCTGGCGATGACGGCGCGCTTGAGGTTGTCGGAGAGCTGGCTGTCGTCCAGCCACTGCTGGTGCCAGGCGAATTCGCCCTCGACGCGCGCCAGCCGCACGAACTCCGAGCGCTGGAAGGCGGTCGATTGCGGGTCAATCACCGCCATCAGCGCGATGCGGCCGAGGAAGAACAGCTGCAGCGCCAGCGCGGCGGCCAGCACGGCCAGCAGCCAGGCGCTCAGCCCGCGCAACGGGGAGCGGCCGGCGTGGGAAGGGCGGCGGGACATGTGGTGGTTGTGATGGAAGCGGCGCGGGGCGCGAGGAGCCGGCGGTCAGGCCGGGTGGACGGCCAATTCGGCTTGCAGTTCCGCCAGCACGCGGGCGCTGTCCGGGCGCACGCCGCGCCAGGCCTCGAAGGCCACGGCGGCCTGCTCCACCAGCATGCCCAGGCCGTCGCGCGCGGTGGCGCCGTGCTGGCGCGCCCAGGCGGTAAAGCCCTGGCTGGCCGGGCCGTACATCAGGTCCACTGCCAGCGCCTGCGGCGCCAGCACGTGGGCGTCCACCGGCGCGGCCACGCCGGCCAGGCTGCTGGCGCTGGCGTTGACGACGATGTGGAAACTGCCCGGAATGTCCTGCAGGCCGTAGGCGCCCAGCTCGACCGCGTGGTCGCGCGAGAGCGGGAAGTGCCGCGCCACCAGCGTCTGCGCCTTTTCCGGCGAGCGGTTGGCGATGGCGATGCGCTTAGGCCCGGCCTCGATGAAGGGGGCCAGGCAGCCGGCGGCCGCGCCCCCGGCGCCGATGATCAGGATGTCGCGTCCGGCCAGCTCGCAGCCGGCGTGCTCGCGCAGGTCGCGCACCAGGCCGATGCCGTCGGTGTTGTCGGCGTAGACCGCGCCGCCGGCGAAGTCGAGGAAGTTGCAGGCCAGCGCCAGCTCGGCGCGCGGGCTGACGCGGCCGTGCCGGCGCGCGTACTCGAAGGCCTCGGCCTTGAACGGCAGCGTCACGTTGCAGCCCTTGACGCCGGTGGCGCGCAGGAAGTCGAGCGTGGCCGCGAAGGCGTCGAGCGGCACCTCCTGCCGGTCGTAGGCGATGCGCTGGCCGGTCAGTTCGGCGAAGCGCGCATGGATTTGCGGGGACTTGCTGTGGGCGACCGGATGGCCGAGCACGCGGTATTGATCTGCGGTGGACATGGATGCGGGGGCCGGGCGCGCCCGGCAGGGTGGAATGGGGGAAGCTCAGGTGCTGGCGGGGGCGGACTCTTCCGTCGGGTTGTCGCCGAGGTCGACCGCGATGGCGATCGGGCCGGCCGTGCCGTCGTCCTCCTCGTCCTCGCCGCCGTCCTGCGCATCGGCATCGGGCTTGTCGCTGGCGTCCGAGCCCTCGGCGCCGAGCCGCTCGACCAGCGTGCCGCCGACGTCCAGCGTGATCAGGTCGATCTCGCCCAGCCGCACACGCAGGCGTTCGCCGCGTTCGAGCTTTTGCGCACCCAGCACCGGCAGCACCAGCGGCAGCGTGTCGGCGCGCACCAGGAAGCCGCCCTCGGGGCGCTCCTTGATGACGCTGGCCGTGAGCTCGGCGATGCCGTTTTGCTGCAGGTAGCGCAGCGTCCAGAAGCGCTCCATGCCCGACTGGTAGCCGTTGTAGGCGCTGTAGGCCGCGTCGAAGGCCGAGAGGATGGCGAACAACTGCGCGTCCTTGGGCTTGAAGGGCGCGGCCAGCGCGGCGGTCTTGCCGTGGCGCACGCAGGCGATGATCTGCCACTGGTTGACCAGGTCGACGTAGCGGCGCAGCGGCGAGGTGCTCCAGGCATAGGCCGGCACGCCAATGCCTGCATGCGGCAGCGCCCGCGTGCCCATGCGCACCTTCACGCCCGGCAGCAGGCTGGCCTGGCTGCGGTAGAGGCCGGGCACGCCGCATTCGGCCAGCCACTGGCCCCAGGTGCTGTTGGCCACGATCATGGCTTCGGCCACGATCAGGTCCAGCGGCGAGCCGCGGCGGCGCACGCTGATCTGCACGGTCTCGTCGCCGGTCGGCTCCTCGCCGTCGTGGCCCAGCAGGCGGAAGTTGTAGTCCGGCCGGTTGAAGTTCTCGGGCTTGCCGCGCACCACCTCGCGCTGCGCCTTGAGGTTCAGCGCCAGCCGGTACAGAAAGGCCAGCACGTCGCGCCCGATGGGCAGCGGGTCGTGCGCGACATCGTGGGCGAAGTCCGGCTGCTGCAGCCAGGCCTCGGTGACGATGTGCTCGATCTTGTCGTGCCGCAGATTGGCCGCGATGTGCACCCGCTCCAGCTTCGACTCGGTGGCGGTGACGGCCAGCGTGGCCTCGTCATAGCTCACGTACAGCGACAGCGCCGGCCGCGCCTGGCCCTCGCCCAGGGTGTAGGTCTGCACCACCTCGTCGGGCAGCATGGTCACCTTGTGGCCGGGCATGTAGACGGTGGACAGCCGGTTGCGCGCCACGCTGTCGATGGCGTCGCCCGCCGCCAGCGCCAGGCCCGGCGCGGCGATGTGGATGCCCAGCGTCACGCAGCCCGTGCCCAGGCCGCGCACCGACAGCGCGTCGTCGATCTCGGTGGTCTGCGAGTCGTCGATGGAGAAGGCCTCGACGCCCTCGGCCAGCGGCAACTCGTCGGCAATGGCCGGCGCCGTGAGCTTGGGAAAGCCGGTGCCCTTGGGGAAGTTGTCGAACAGAAAGCGTTGCCAGTGGAACTGGTAGGGCGAGGTGATGGCGCCAGCGGCCTGCAGCAGCGCCAGCGGCGCGGTCTGGCTGTCGCGCGCGGCCTCGACCACGGCCTTGTACTCGGGCGCGTTCTTGTCCGGGCGGAACAGAATCTTGTAGAGCTGCTCGCGCACCGGCTCCGGGCAGGAGCCGGCGGCCAGCTCGCGCGCCCAGGCGCCAATCTGCTCGGCGATCTGGCGCTTCTTCTCGATGGCGGCCAGCGCCTGCGCCAGGATCTCGGCGGGCGCCTTCTTGAAGCGGCCCTTGCCGGCGCGGCGGAAATAGTGCGGCGCATTGAACAGCGCGAACAGCGCGGCGGCCTGCTGCACCGGGGTGGGCGGATCCTGGAAATAGTCGCGTGCCAGATCGGCGAAGGCGAACTCGTCCTCGGACGCGAATTCCCAGGCCAGTGCCAGATCGACCTCGGCCGACAGCGCCTGGGCTTGCGCGATTAGCTCGGCAGGAGCGGGTTTCTCGAATTTGAGCAGGATGTTGGCGGCCTTGACCTTGACGCGCTTGCCCGAGTCGAGCTCGATCTGCGCCGAGGAATCGGCCTCGGACATCACGCGGCCGGCCAGGAATTTTCCGGCTTCTTCATAGAGTGCGTACATGGGGCGGTATTGTCCCACGCCGTCCGGGCATGCCCGCTCAGTTGGCCAGGGCGAGGAAATCGAACAGCGCGTCGATGTGCGCGTCGAAGTCGCTGACGGCGTGGTCGCCGCCGTCGAGCAGCCGCAGGCGCGCGTGCGGGTAGCGCGCCACCATCTCGCGCCAGTCCAGCACCTCGTCGCCCTTGGCGATCAGGGCGAAGGTCTCTGGCGTGGCCCTGGCCTCCTGCTGGCGCGTGGCCTGGCCGATGGCGTCGAGCTCAGCGATGAAGCGGGGCTGGAAGAAGAAGCTGTCGGCGGGGTCGTGCCACTGCGTCTGCTGGCCGATGTAGCGCGCCAGGTCGCGCGCGGGCTGTACCGCCGGGTTGATGAGCGCCACCCGGCAGCCGCGCTCGGCCGCCACCGCGCTGGCATAGAAACCGCCCAGCGACGAGCCCACCACGGCCATCCGCGCGGCGGGCCAGTGGGCCGTCGCGGCCCGCACGCCGTCCAGCGCCTCGCGCGGCGAGGGCGGCAGTTGCGGACAGTACCAGACCACGCCGGGGTGGTCGCGGGCGACCCGCTCGGCGACCTTGCGCGCCTTCATGGATTGGGGCGAGGAGCGGAAGCCGTGCAGGTAGAGCAGGTGGGTGGTGGGCGGTGGGGCGGCGGAAGTGGCGGAAGTGGGCATGGCGAGGGACGGGGCGAGGGGGCAGGAACTGGCGCGGCTGGACCAGGGTTCGATCTTCCCATCGTTTGGCTGTCGCCCGCTCGGTGGAGCGGCGCGCGGATAATGCCGCTTCGACTGGCCGGCCGCATCCTGGCGGCATCCCCGCGGGTTCGCCCGGTTTCTGTCCGTCCTTCCGTTTGCCTTTCCCGATGTCCTCGACTTTCGATAATCCCCCGCTGTGGCGCCGCCTGCTGCCGGTGTTCCAGGGCTACGACTGGTGGCTGTTGCTGGCCATCGCGCTGCTGGTGGGCATCGGCATGGTCACCATGTACTCCAGCGGTTTCGACCACGGCACGCGCTTCATCATGCATGGCCGCAATGCCCTGATCGCCTTCGGCATCATGCTGCTGGCCGCGCAGATCTCGCCGCAGCGCTGGATGCAGCTGGCCGTGCCGCTCTACACCGTGGGCGTGGTGCTGCTGCTGGCCGTCGAGTTCGCGGGGGTCACCAAGAAAGGTGCCACGCGCTGGCTCAACGTGGGCACCGAGATCCAGCCCAGCGAGATTCTCAAGATCGCGCTGCCGCTGATGCTGGCCTGGTGGTTCCAGCGGCGCGAGGGGCAGTTGCGGCCGCTGGACTTCATCGTCGCCGGCGCCATCCTGGTCGTGCCGGTGGCGCTCATCATGAAGCAGCCCGACCTCGGCACCTCGCTGCTGGTGCTGGCCGCCGGGCTGGGCGTGCTGTTCTTCGCCGGCCTGAGCTGGAAGCTGATCCTGCCGCCGGTGCTGCTGGCGGGCATCGGCATCGTGGCGCTGGTGGCCAGCGGCCCGACCATCTGCCAGCCCGACGTGCAGTGGTATTTTCTGCACGAGTACCAGCGCCACCGCGTCTGCACGCTGCTCGACCCCTTCAGCGATCCGCTGGGCAAGGGCTTCCACATCATCCAGGGCATGATCGCCATCGGCTCCGGCGGCCTCTGGGGCAAGGGCTTTCTGCAGGGCACGCAGACCCACCTGGAGTTCATCCCGGAGCGCACCACCGACTTCGTCTTCGCCGCCTATTCCGAGGAGTTCGGCCTGGTCGGCAACCTCACGCTGCTGCTGTGCTTCCTGTTCCTGATCGCGCGCGGCCTGGTCATCGCCGCGCAGGCGCCCAGCCTGTTCTCGCGCCTGCTGGCGGGCGCCATCACGCTCATTTTCTTCACCTACACCTTCGTCAACGTCGGCATGGTGATCGGCATCCTGCCGGTGGTGGGCGTGCCGCTGCCCTTCATCAGCTACGGTGGCACCGCCATGGTCACGCTGGGGCTGGGGCTGGGCATCCTGATGGCGATCGCGCGCAGCCGGCGGCTGATGCAGACGTAGGCAACCGGTACGCGGCCGCCGCCGCGCTCAATCCGCCTGCCGCAGGAAGATCCGGTAGGCGGGGTTGTCGGTTTCTTCCTTGTAGGGGTAGCCGAGTTCGGCGAGAAAGGCCTTGAAGGCCTTGCCGTCGCCCTTGGGCACCTGCACGCCCACCAGCGTGCGGCCGTAGTCGGCGCCCTGGTTGCGGTAGTGGAACAGGCTGATGTTCCAGTTCGGCTGCATCGCCGACAGGAACTTGAGCAGCGCGCCCGGCCGCTCCGGGAAGGTGAAGTGCAGCAGCCTCTCGTCGGCCGCCAGCGCCGAGGGGCCGCCCACCATGTGCCGCACGTGCTCCTTGGCCAGTTCGTCGTGCGTCAGGTCGAGCGCCTGGAAGCCCTGCTTGTTCAACTGCCGGGCGATCTTCTCGCTCTCGCCCTGGCCGCTGGTGCTCAGGCCCACGAAGACGTGCGCGCTGTCCTGGCTGCTGATGCGGTAGTTGAACTCGGTCACGTTGCGCGGCGCGCCCGGCAGGCCGCCGATGGCCTCGCAAAAGCGCCGGAAGCTGCCGCGCGCCTCGGGGATCGTCACCGCGAACAGCGCCTCGCGCTGCTCGCCCACCATGGCGCGCTCGGCCACGAAGCGCAGCCGGTCGAAATTCATGTTGGCACCGCACAGGACCGCCGCGTAAGTCTGCCCCTTGGCCTTGTTGCGCGCCACGTACTGCTTGATCGCCGCCACCGCCAGCGCGCCCGAGGGCTCGACGATGCTGCGGGTGTCGGTGAATACGTCCTTGATGGCCGCGCACACCGCGTCGGTATCGACCACCACGTAGTCGTCCACCAGCTCGCGGCTGATGCGGAAGGTCTCCTCGCCCACCAGCTTCACCGCCGTGCCGTCGGAGAACAGGCCCACGTCCGGCAGCGTCACGCGCCGGCCGCTGCGCACCGAGCGGTCCATCGCGTCGGAGTCGCTCATCTGCACGCCGATCACCTTGATTTCCGGGCGCAGCGCCTTGATGTAGTTGGCCACGCCCGAAATCAGCCCGCCGCCGCCGATTGCCACGAACACCGCGTCCAGCGGCCCCTGGTGCTGGCGCAGGATTTCCATGGCGATGGTGCCCTGGCCGGCGATCACGTCCGGGTCGTCGAAGGGGTGGATGAAGGTCAGCCCCTGCCGCGCCTGCAGCTTCACGGCGTGGTCGTAGGCGTCCGAATAGCTCTCGCCAGCCAGCACCACCTCGCCGCCCAGGGCCTCGACGGCATCGACCTTCACTTGCGGCGTCGTCACCGGCATCACCACCACCGCACGCGTGCCCAGCCGCGACGCACCCAGCGCCACGCCCTGCGCATGGTTGCCGGCCGAGGCGCAGATCACGCCCTTCTTCAACTGCGCGGGCGTGAGGTGCGCCATCTTGTTGTACGCCCCGCGCAGCTTGAAGCTGAACACCGGCTGTTGGTCCTCGCGCTTGAGCAGCACGTGGTTGCCCAGGCGCCGGCTCAATTGCGTGGCGACCTCCAGCGGACTCTCGTGCGCCACGTCGTAGACGCGGGCGGTGAGGATTTTCTTGAGGTAGTCGGCGGGAGTCAGTTGCGTTTTGCTCATACGGAAAGAAGTCCAGGACACCTTGCCTTCGCCCTGACCAGTCACACACGCGCCAGGAGAGGCAGGGCAAGGGCACAGGCAGGCCGCCGCATCATAAGCCTCGGTTCCGCGCTGGCCTTTGTCCCACGGATGAGCCTTGGTGCGTAGGCGAAAAAAAACCCGACTCGAAAGAGTCGGGTTTAAATCCACCATTGGAGGGTGGAGGAGACAAACGGTGCGCCACAGAGGGCGAGATATGCCTAGTATAAACCCGTGTTTTTTGCGACGCAATACGCCCGGACCATCTGGATCAAAAAAGCTTGCGCAGGCTCGTTGCAATTGCCCAACATATTGTCAAACCGCCACAATGGCGGCTCGGTCGGGGCAGGTCCCGGCGCCCTTGAGAGAAGAGAAGGACATCATGAGCAACAGCATGGAATGCACGGTCAGCTGGACGGGAGGAGCCGGCACGCGGTCCGGCATGGGTTTCATCGCCGAAACCGGCAGCGGCCACGTCGTCGCCATGGACGGTGCCCCTGATGCCGCCCGGCCCGAGAACGGCGGGCGCAACCAGGCACCGCGCCCCATGGAGCTGCTGCTGGCCGGCGCCGGCGGCTGCACCGCCTACGACGTGGTGCTCATCCTCAAGCGTGGCCGCCATGCGGTGCAGGGCTGCAGCGTGCAGATCCAGGCCGACCGCGCCGACACCGACCCGAAGGTCTTCACGCGCATCAACCTGCACTTCGTCGTCAGCGGTCAGGGCCTGCAGGCCGCCGCGGTGGAGCGCGCCATCCACATGAGCCACGAGAAGTATTGCTCGGCCACTCTCATGCTGGCCAAGACGGCTGAAATCACCACCAGCTTCGAGCTCAAGGACGCCTGAACCGTGCAATGCGGCTGTGCGGCAACGCATGAAGAACGGCTTTCAACCACTTGTCACACAAGACTTGTAGGCCTTGGCTGACAGCGCCGGCGCATGGCTTCCGGCCGCCGTTGGCTGGGGGCTGTCTCGTTGTTGCAGGGTCGCAACAGAACAGGGGTTCCGATGCCAAAACACTTGGCTAAAAGTCGGCCGGTCTGTTGCAATAGCATCAACTTCCGAAACGGAGGTTGGCCCGGGGTACCGGCGTTTCCAGGCTATGCGCCCCGCAGCGGGTCTGGAATTCAAAGGCACCGGCGGCCCCATGTTTAACCTTGGAGAATTCTGTAATGAAAAAATCCCTGATCGCCCTGGCCGTGCTGGCCTCCACCGGCGCCGCGATGGCTCAGTCTTCCGTCACCCTGTACGGCCGTGCTGACGTGAACTACCAGTGGACCGACAACGCGGCTTTCAACAGCGGCAACAAGTGGTCGCAGCAATCGGGTGGCCTGGGCGGCTCGCGCATCGGTTTCCGTGGTGTTGAAGACCTGGGCAACGGCCTGAAGGCTGGCTTCGTGATCGAAGGCAGCGTCAACATCGGCGAAGGTTCCTCCAGTGGTTCCGCCAACCGTCAATCGTTCGTCTCGCTGTCGGGTGGCTTCGGTGAAGTCCGCTTCGGCAAGCAATACACCCTGAACGACAGCTTCGCTGGCACCTACGGTGGCGCAGCCGGCACGGTGTGGGGTCTGGGCGCTACGGCCCTGGCTCACAACGGCGTGTCCGAAGGTGAAGGCCGCTGGACCAATGCCGCGACCTACATCTCGCCGAACTTCAGCGGCCTCAAGCTCTCCGCCCAAGCTGCGACCAAGGAGACGGATTACTCCGGTGCAGGCAAGGCTCCCTACGCCGTCGCCCTGGACTACGCCAACGGCCCGGTCGGTGCAGGCTTTGCCGCCAGCAAGAACGGTGGCGAAGGCACGGCAGCCCTGTACCAAGTGGGTGGTTCCTATGACTTCGGTCCGGTCGCCCTGCTGGGTGCCTACCAGTACAACAAGAACCTGGACAAGAAGAACGCCGCGACGGTGGGCCTGAAGGCTCCCTTCGGTGCGACGACTCTGCGTCTGACCTACAACTGGGCTCAGCAAGCTTCTTACACGTCTGAAAACGACGCGTTCAACGTGTCGACCACCGACACCACCGATACCGGCAAGATCCAGAGTCTGGGTCTGGGCGCCGACTACAAGCTGTCCAAGCGCAGCACCGTCTACGCTGGCTACAACTACGTGAAGGCCAAGAACGCTGTGTACGACAACAAGAAGAGCGTCAACCAAGTCCTGGTCGGCTTCGACCACTGGTTCTAAATCCCGCGCAGGCCTCGTGCCTGCCTGGACTTGAAACCGCAAAAGCCGCGTGTCGCAAGACACGCGGCTTTTTTGTCGTCGGGCCGTCCCAATCATGGAAGGGGGACCAGGAAAACCTCGCCGAGGACAGGCCAAGCTGGCGGTGGAGGTAATGGTGCTGCTGTTCGGCACGCTGACGTTGTGGCTGGGCGTGCTGAAGATCGCCGAGAAGGCGGGCGTGGTCGATGCGCTGGCGCGTGGGCTGGGGCCGCTGTTTCGGCGGCTGATGCCGGAGGTGCCGGCGGGACATCCGGCGCTGGGGCTGATCACGCTGAACTTCGCGGCCAACGGCCTGGGGCTGGACAACGCGGCTACGCCCATCGGCCTGAAGGCGATGCGGGTCTTGCAGGACCTGAACCCCTCGTCCACGGTGGCGAGCAATGCGCAGATTCTGTTCCTGGTGCTCAATGCCTCGTCGCTCACGGTGCTGCCGGTGTCGATCTTCATGTACCGCGCGCAGCAGGGCGCGGCCGACCCGACGCTGGTGTTTCTGCCCATTCTGCTGGCGACCACGGCATCGACCGTGGCCGGCTTGCTGAGCGTGGCCTGGATGCAGCGCCTGCGGCTGTGGGACCCGGTGGTGCTGGCCTGGCTGTGGATCTTGCGCATCACCGGCGCCGAGGCCCGCAGCATGATCGAGGATGGCCTTGAAGCGGTCTTCAAGGACGGTGGCACCACCGGTCCTTACCCCTACGCGGGCGGACTGCGCTTCGACGTCGATGCCGGCCAGGCCAAGGGCGCGCGCGCCAGCAACTTCGAGGTCTACGACGCGGCCAGCCAGGCCTGGCTGGCCCTCGACGACAGCCGGACCTATAAGCTGGCGGTGCTGAGCTTCAACGCCACCGGCGGCGATGGCTACGCCACGCTGGCCGACGTGGTAGCCGACGGGCGGGTGCAGGACGTGGGCGTGCTCGACGTGGACATCTTCCAGTGCTACATCGACGCCCAGGAGAAGGGCAGCGCCACGCCACTGCCCATCCTGAGCCGACTGGATCATTCGCTCTACAGCACCAAATCCTTCATCGCCAAGACTGCGGCGGCGCAGTAAGACCGTGAACAGGTGGGCGAGCAGCGCGCCAGGGCCGGCTCAGCGCTGGAGCAGTGCCTCGATGGCCGCGCCGATGCCCAGCAGCGCGCGGTCGGCGCCGCGCGGGCCAACCACCATCAGCCCGATGGGCAATAGGCCGGGGCGCGGCAGGGGCAGCGACAGCGCCGGCAGGTCGAGGAAGTTGAAGACCGAGGGGTTGCGCAGGATCAGCGCGTTGAGGCTCCGAAAGGAGGCTTCGTCGCGCACGTCCGCGATGGGCGGCGCGACGCAGGGCACGGTCGGCAGGATCAGCGCGTCGAAGCCGGCCAGTGCCGCGTCGGCGCGCGGCAGCAGGGCCTGCCGCGCCTGCTGGACGCCCACGTAGTGCGAGGCCGTGATGGCCTGGCCCTGCTGGATGCGGCCGCGCACGAGGGGGTCGAAGGCCTCGGGCTGGCGCAGCAGGGCGTCGTGGTGGATGTGGGCGGCTTCGGCGGCGACCAGCGTGCCCTGTTCCTGCAGGCGAAACGGTGCGTCCAGCCAGTCGTCGAAGGCGTCGTCGCCGACATGCGCGCCGGCCTGCCGCAGCCGGCCGGCGGCGTGTTCGAACGCGGCCAGCACCTCGTCTTCGGTCTGCGTGAACAGCAGCCCGCGCGGGATGCCCAGGCGCAGCCCGGCGATCGCGCGCGGCGGCAGCGGGCGCGGCGCCTCGCCG
>JASGEH010000115.1:0-9103 GCA_047606565.1 Comamonas sp. | reverse complement strand
GTCCGGGTCGGCCACGGCGGCGGTGCGGCCGCTGGCGACGATGGCCAGGAACTCGACCAGACTCTCGGCCACGTCCATCGCCGGGGCCTCATCTGGTCCCTCCGCCTCCGGGCGCTCCCAGCTCGTCAGCGGCGCCCGCGCGGCCTGCAGTTGCGCGGCGCGCGCAAGCACGGCCGCGTGCAGCGCGGCGAAGGTCCAGCCGCGCGTCTCATCGGCCAGCGCCAGCGCCTCGGGCCGCTGGCGCGCCCAGTGGGCCAGCGGCTGGTCCAGCGTCTGGAAGGCCGGGATGTCGATCAGCACGCGCCCGGCCACATCCTCAAGTGACATCGCGTCCGCCAAAAGACCAGTCCGGCAGGCCGCGCGCCACCGTGCGCACCACCAGCGCGCACAACACCGCCTTGACCAGATCGCCCGGCACGAAGACCAGCGACGCCACGGTGGCCTGCCACACGCTCAGCTTGGCCAGCAGCACCAGCCCGGCGATGCCGCCCGCATACAGCACGCCGATGCCGCCCACCACGGCGGCGCCGAAGGCCTTGAAGGCCAGCGCCTGCGGCGTGCGGCCCGGCACCACGCGCATCACCCACCCGCTGGCCAGCGCAGCCAGCGGCCAGCTCAGCAGGAAGCCGGCCGAGGGCGCAGCGAACACCGCCAGCCCGCCACGCCCGCCCGACAGCAGCGGCAGCCCGAAGGCCACGGCCAGCAAAAACAGCAGCAGCGCCAGGAAGCCGCGCCAGGGCCCGAGCAGGCAGCCGGCCAGCATCACCGCCAGCGTCTGCGCGGTGATGGGCACGCCGAACGGCAGGTCGATCTTGGGGATCAGCCCGAAAACGGCGGTCAGCGCGGCAAACAGCGCCACCATCGCCAGCCCGCGCGAGGCGGAAACGGATTCAGAGGTCATCGAAAGCTCCTGCAAGACTCACAAAAAATCAGCCGCCGAGGCGCGCCGCCAGCGCGTCGGCCACGCGGCGCGCCGTCACCAGCATGCGGATGGTCAGCGGCGCCAGCAGGCGCAGGCCGCCGGCGCGCCCGGTGCGGGCACGGTGGGCGTCGTCGAGCCGGCGCCACTGGACGAAGAAATGCTCGGTGAAGCGCAGCATCAGCCCCAAGCCCAGCGCCAGCCGCTGCGTCGGCACGCCCAGCCGCTGCAGCGGCGCCAGCAGCGCCTCGAACACCGCCAGCAGCGCGTCGAAGCGGGTCGTCAGCGTCAGCATGGCGCCCAGCATGGCCGCGCACACCAGGCGTACCGCGCTCGCCGCGCCCACGCCCCACTGCCCCATCCAGGCGTGGAACACGGCAACCAGCACGGCGGCGATCCACACGGTGACCAGCAGCCGCCAGGCCGGCCGGGTGGCCGCACCCAGCGAGGCAAAGGCCAGCAACACCCCGCCCGCGCACACGCCCAGCCCCCACGGCGCCTGGACCGCGAACAGACTCGCGCCCAGCACGGCCAGCGCCAGCAGCTTGGCCCACGCCGGCACCCGGTGCAGCCAGGTGATGCGCTCGCTGTAGAGGCTGCGCATGCCTCAGCCCCGCCGTGCCGCGCGGGCGCGCACGTCGGCCTCGTAGGCGGCGCACACCGCCGCGCCGGCGCCGTCGGCGCGTACCTGGCCGTGGTCGATCCAGATCACCCGCTCGAAATCGCGCACGTGCGACAGCACATGGGTGGACACCAGCACCTGCTGCGCGGTGGCTTCGATGTCGGCGGCCAGCCGCGCCTGGCCCGGCAGGTCCAGGCTGGCGTAGGGCTCGTCGAGCAGCAGCACGCGCGGCGCGGCGATCAGCAGGGCCAGCAGGCAGACATGCTGGCGCTGGCCCTGGCTGAGCGACTCCACGGCGCGCCCGGCCCAATGCTGCAAACCGCGCGCGGCCAGGAAATCCTGCGCCTGCGCGCGCGCCGCCTGGCGCGCCAGGCCCTGCGGCTGCAGGCTGAAGGCCAGTTCCTCGGCCACGGTGGGGAAGACGATCTGGTCGTCCGGGTTCTGGAACATCAGCCCGACCGTGCGCGGCAGCGCGGCGCGCTGCGTGCGCACGTCCAGCCCGCACACCGAGACGCGGCCGCGCTGCGCCGCCTCCAGCCCGCACAGCAGCCGGAACAGGCTGCTCTTGCCGGCGCCGTTGTCGCCGATCAGGCCGATGCGGGCCTCGCGCAAGTCGAGCGAAAGGCCGTCGAACACGGTGGTCTGGCCCCGGCGCAGCAACACGTCGTCGAGGACGATGCCGGCGCTGGACGCGGTACCGGAAGAAGTAAGGGAGGAGGAAGAAAGGTGCATGGCGAACAGCGCACCCGCCAGCAGCGGGCAGGCGCCGAATTCTAGGAGGGCGCCGCCACGGCCCGCCACAGCCCGAGCGCCGGCCATGGGCATCGGGGGGCAGCGCCCCACCCAATCACTGAAGATAGAAAGGGATCGAAGAAGATGGCGATTTTTCGGTCATACCGGCACCCGCCAAGCGACGCCCCGAACCCGCATGCCGCCTTCAGCGCAGCCCCTCGGCCGGATCGCCCTCGATGTCGGCCCACAGCGCATCGCGCCGGCGCAGGGCCTGGCCGACGGCAGCGCGGCGGCGCTGGGCGACGGCCGAGACCAGGGCGTTGCCCAGGAAGAAGGCGGCGGTGTAGGAGTCGAAAGGCGAGGCGTTGTCGGTGTGCACGTAGAGGGCGTGGTCGGCATGCGCGACCACCGGGGCGGTCGGGCTGTCGGCGATCGCGGCGACCACGCCGCCGGCGGCGCCGAACTGGCGCGCGACGTGGATCGGTCCGGCCGAATAGCGGCGCACGCTGAAGGCCAGCAGCACGTCGCCCGGGCGCACCCACAGCAGTTGGTCGGTTGGCACAATGCCGCCCGCGCCCAGTTGCGCCACCTGCGGGCGGCACATATTGAGCTGCAGCGCCAGCCAGGCCGCCACCGGCGCGCTGTTCTTCTGCGCGAATACCCAGAGCCGGCGCTCCTCGTCGGCCAGCAGCGCCACCACCGCCTCGAACACCGCCCAGTCGATGGCCTCGCGCGTGGCCGCGAGGTTGCGCTCGTCATGCCGCCAGGCGTCCTCGACGCACTGGCGCACGTCGCGCTCGGCCCCCAGCGTGGGGGCGACGCGCTGGGCGGCGGTGTTCAGGCGCGCGCTGGCCGCGCCGCGGGCCTCGCGCTGCGCCTCGGCGTAGCTGGCGTAACCCAGCTTGGCGAATAGCCGCACCACGGTCGAGGCGCTGGTGCCGGTGCGCTGCGCCAGCGCGGTGGCGGGCTCCAGCAGCACCTGCGGATAGTCGCGCGCCAGCACCTCGGCCAACGTCCGTTCAGAGCCGGTCAGCACACCGGCATGCGCGGCCAGCCGGGTGCGCAGGCTGGGTGGTTCGGATCGTTTTTGCAACAGATCTGTCATGACAGGCCACTCAATGAAATTAAAATTGCAGTCCGGAATGGGCCATGCAACACGGATCGCATGGTACGCAGGGACAGGCCCAGCACGGTCCCTCCCCTTTTGTTTTTCCAGGACACGCACATGAACACGGAACACGAATCGGCGCGCCAGCAAGTCCTCGACTGGCTGGCCGGGCAATCCGATGCCATGCAGGCCCTGCTGCAGCGGCTGGTCGACATCGACAGCGGCAGCCGCGACGAGGCCGGCGTGACGGCCGTGGCCGAGGCGATCGCGGCCCACCTGGCGCAATCCGGCATCGCCGCCACGCTGCAGGCCGTGCCGGGCTACGGCAGCATCCTGCGCGCCGGGGTGGCGGGCACGGCCGCCGGCGCCCCCATCTTGCTGACCGGCCACATGGACACCGTCTACCCCAAGGGCACGGTAGCCCGGCGCCCCTACCGCGTGGCCGACGGCCGCGCCTACGGCCCGGGCGTGGCCGACATGAAGTCGGGTCTGGTGCTCAACGTCTTCGTGCTGCAGGCGCTGGCGCGCCTGGGCGGCGCGCGCGCGCCGGTGCGGCTGTTCTTCACCTGCGACGAGGAGATCGGCTCGATCGCCACGCGCGAGATCATCCTGGCCGAGGCGCGCGGCGCGCGGGCGGTCTTCAACGCCGAGCCGGCGCGCGTGAGCGGCAACGTGGTGACCGCGCGCAAGGGCTCGATGGTGGTCGATTTCGAGGTCGATGGCGTGGCCGCGCATGCCGGCGTCAACCACGCGCAGGGCGCCTCGGCGGTGGAGGCGCTGGCGCACAAGATCCTGGCGCTGCACCGGCTGACCGACCCGGCCACTGGCGTGACCACCAACGTCGGCTGCATCGAGGGCGGCGTGGTGCCCAACATGGTGGCGCCGCATGCACGCGCGCAGCTCGACGTGCGCTTCACCGCCGAGACCGATCCCGAGGCCCTGCTGGCCCAGGTGCGCGCCATCGTCGAGGCCGAGTCGCTGCCGCGCACGCAGGGCCGCATCACCGCCGTGCGGCGCACCACGCCGATGCGGCAGACGCCGCCCGAGCTGCTGGCGCTCTACCAGCGCAGCGCGCGGCGCGCGGGCTTCGAGGTGGACGGCGAATTCACCGGCGGCGCGGCCGACAGCGGCCTGACCGCCGCGGCCGGCGCGCCCACGCTGTGCGGCACCGGCCCGCTCGGCGGCCATGCCCACACCGAGCGCGAGTACTGCGAACTGGCCAGCCTGGTGCCGCGCGCGCAGGCCGTGGCGCTGGCGGTCATCGACCATCCCTGAAAACGTGTTGACTTATCCACCCGACCTCATGAAAAACACCGTCACCCCCCTCTCCCGTCGCCGTCTTCTTCTGGGCG
The DNA here is from genome assembly GCA_047606565.1 of Comamonas sp. Classification (GTDB taxonomy): domain Bacteria; phylum Pseudomonadota; class Gammaproteobacteria; order Burkholderiales; family Burkholderiaceae_C; genus Comamonas_F. The sequence continues at coordinate 4,370 of JASGEH010000115.1, read as the reverse complement.
CCAGCGCCGGACTCGGCCTGGCCGCCGCGCCGCTGGCCGGCTTCGCCCAGGACGGCTACCCGAGCCGCCCGATCACGCTGGTCGTGCCCTTCCCGCCCGGCGGTTCGGTGGACATCATGGCGCGCCAGTATTCGGAGCCGCTGTCGCGCATCCTGGGTACCGCCATCGTGGTCGACAACCGCCCGGGCGCGGGCGGCTCGGTGGCCTCGGGCACGGTCGCCCGCGCCAAGCCCGACGGCTACACGCTGGTGGTGTCGTCGCAGAGCAGCCACCTGGCCAATCCGCTGACGCAGCCCAACATCAGCTACGACCCGATCCGAGATTTCGCCAACATCACCATCCTGGGCCGCCAGCCCAACGTGCTGGTGGTGCATGAAAGCCTGCCGATCCACAGCCTCAAGGACTTCATCGCCTACGCCAAGGCGCACCCGGGCCAGCTCAATTTCGGCAGCGGCGGCACCGGCAGCATGGGCCAGCTCAACGTCGAGCTGCTCAAGAGCGTGAGCGGCATCGACACCACCCACGTGCCCTACCGCGGCGGCTCGCAGCTGATCACCGCGATGGTCAGCAACGAAGTCCAGTTCCTGCTCGACAACCTGGTCATCATGCTGCCGCACATCCAGGCCGGCAAGGTGCGCGCGCTGGCGGTGGCCGCCGAGCAGCGCGTGCCGCAACTGCCGGACGTGCCGACCTTCGCCGAGCTGGGCTACCCGCAGCTCAACCTCAGCTCCTGGACCGGCCTGGCCGCGCCCAAGGGCACGCCGGACGCCATCGTGCAGACCCTCTACAAGGCCGTGCGCCAGGCCGCGGCCGACCCGAAGATGAGCGCCGCCCTGCGCGAGCGCGGCGTCTTCCCGCCCGAGGAACTGCCGCCCGCCGCCTTCACCCAGATGATGAGCGAGCGCCTGGCCCGCTATGGCGAGGTGGTGCGCAAGGCGGGCATCAAGGCCGACTGACCCACCGGCCGGTTGGCGGGCTCACAACCGCACCGGCGCGCTCTTCCAGATGTCGCGCGCGTACTCGGCGATGGTGCGGTCCGACGAGAACGGGCCCATGCCGGCGACGTTGAGGATGGCCTTGCGCACCCAGGCCGCGCGGTCGCGGTAGAGCGCGTCGACCTCGGCCTGGGCGCGCAGGTAGTCGGCGTAGTCGGCCAGCAGCAGGTAGTGGTCGCCCCACTCGACGAGGGTGTTGTAGATCTGCTGGTAGCGCTCCAGCTCGGCCGGCGAGAACAGGCCGTCGCGGATGGCGTCGAGCGCGGCATGCAGGCGCGGGTCGGCTTCGTAGAGCGCGCGCGGCTGGTAGCCCTTGGCGCGGATGTCGGCGACCTGCGGCGTGGTGTTGCCGAAGATGAAGATGTTGTCGGCGCCGACGTGCTCGCGGATCTCGACGTTGGCGCCGTCGAGGGTGCCGATGGTGAGCGCGCCGTTGAGCGCGAACTTCATGTTGCCGGTGCCCGAGGCCTCGGTGCCGGCGGTGGAGATTTGCTCGGACAGGTCGGCCGCGGGCATGATGATCTCGGCCAGGCTGACGCTGTAGTTGGGGATGAAGACGACCTTGAGCTTGCCGCCCAGGCGCTCGTCGGCGTTGACCACGGCGGCGACGTCGTTGATGAGCTGGATGACCAGCTTGGCCATGTGGTAGGCCGAGGCAGCCTTGCCCGCGAAGATGGCCACGCGCGGCACCCAGCCCTTGCCGTCCGGGCCGTCGGGCTGCGCCAGCATCTGCTGGTAGCGGGTGACCACGTGCAGCACGTTGAGCAGCTGGCGCTTGTATTCGTGGATGCGCTTGACCTGCACGTCGAACAGCGCCTGCGGGTCGAGCGCGATGCCCAGGTGCGCCTGCACCCAGTCGGCCAGGCGCTGCTTGTTGGCCTGCTTGGCCTGGGCGAATTCGCGCGCGAAGCCGGCGTCGTCGGCCAGCGGCCGCAGCGCCGCCAGTTGCTCCAGGTCGCGCCGCCAGCCGCCGCCGATGCGCGCGTCGAGCAGCGCGGCCAGGTTGGGGTTGGCCTGGGCGAGCCAGCGGCGCGGGGTGATGCCGTTGGTCTTGTTGTTGAAGCGCCCGGGGTAGAGCCGCGCGAAGTCGGCGAAGATCGACTCGACCATGAGTTCCGAGTGCAGCGCCGAGACGCCGTTGACCGAGTGGCTGGCCACCACCGCCAGAAAGCCCATGCGCACGCGGCGCTCGCCGCTTTCGTCGACCAGGGAGACGCGCCGCATCAGCTCGGGGTCGTAGCCGTTCTTCTCGGTGACCCAGGCCAGGAAGCGGGCATTGATGTCGAAGACGATGCGCAGGTGGCGCGGCAGCACGCGGCCGAACAGCTCGATCGGCCAGGTCTCCAGCGCCTCCTGCATGAGGGTGTGGTTGGTGTACGAGAACACGCGCTGGGTGATGGCCCAGGCCTCGTCCCAGACTATGCCGTGCTCGTCGATGAGCAGCCGCATCAGCTCGGGCACGGCCAGCACCGGGTGGGTGTCGTTGAGGTGGATGCCGACCTTGTCGGCGAAGGCCTCGAAGCTCTTGTGGGTGCGCTGGTAGCGGTGGATCAGGTCCTGCAGGCTGGCCGAGCAGAAGAAGTACTCCTGGCGCAGGCGCAGCTCGCGGCCCGAGGGCGTGGAGTCGTCCGGGTAGAGCACGCGCGAGACGTTTTCCGAGATGTTCTTGCTGCGCACGGCGCGCCGGTAGTCGCCGCTGTTGAAGGCCGACAGGTCCATCTCGTCGGTGGCCAGCCCGCGCCACAGGCGCAGCGTGTTGGTGGCCTCGGTGCCGTAGCCCGGGATGATGGTGTCGTAGGCCATGGCCAGCACGTCGTCGGTGTCCTTCCACTCGATGTGGCCGGCGCGTTCCTCGATGTGGCCGCCGAAGCGCACGCGGTACTGGGACTCGGGGCGCGGGAACTCCCAGGGGTTGCCGCGCGCCAGCCAGTAGTCGGGCGCCTCGACCTGGCGGCCCTCAACGATGGCCTGGCGGAACATGCCGTAGTCGTAGCGGATGCCGTAGCCGAAGCCCGGTACACCCAGCGTGGCCATGGAGTCCAGGAAGCACGCCGCCAACCGGCCCAGCCCGCCATTGCCCAGCGCCGCGTCGGGCTCCAGGTCGGCGATGGCGTCGAGGTCCACGTCCAGCTCGGCGAGCGCCTGGCGCAGCGGCGCCAGCATGTCCAGCGCCAGCAGCGCGTTGGTGAAGGTGCGGCCGATGAGGAACTCCATCGACAGGTAGTACACGCGCTTGACGTCCTGTTCGTACTGGGCGCGCGTGGTCGTCATCCAGCGCCCGACCAGCCGGTCGCGCACGGCGTAGGCCGCCGCGTGCAGCCAGTCGTCGGCCGAGGCCGAGACCGGGTCCTTGCCGACCGCGTACATCAGCTTGTTGGCGATGGCGCGCTTGAGCGTGGCGACGTCGGTGCTCAGGTGGTCGTATTCCGACTCGAAACGGTTCAGGTCCATGGTTGCTCCTAGGTCCAGTCGATTGCCGGGGGCGGGGCCGCGCCGGAAAAGCGCTGCAAGCTTCATGCCGCCCCCGCCCCGCGCGGCCGGGCGGCCCTTCGGCCGGCGGGGTGTTGCGGATGGTGGCGACTCAGGCGACGGCGATTTCCCGGTACAGCGCCAGATACTGCCGCGCCGCGCTGTCCCAGCCAAAATTCTGGGCCATGGCGCGCGCGCGCACCTGCTGCCACTCGGCCGGCCGGGCATGCAGCGCGAACACCCGCCGCACCGCGCGGCCGAAGTGCTCGGCGTCGAAGGCCTCGAAGACGAAACCGGTGGCGCGGTCCTCGGCCAGCTCCTCGAGCGCGCAGTCGACCACCGTGTCGGCCAGCCCGCCGACCCGGCGCACCAGCGGCAGGCAGCCGTAGCGCAGGCCGTAGAGCTGGGTCAGGCCGCAGGGCTCGAAGCGCGAGGGCACCAGGATCACGTCGGCGCCGGCAAAGACCTGGTGCGACAGCGATTCGTCGTAGCCGATGCGCACGCCGACGGCGCCCGGATGGCGCGCGGCGGCGGCGCCGAAGGCCGCCTCCAGCGCCGGGTCGCCGCTGCCCAGCACGGCCAGTTGCCCGCCGCGCGCGACCAGCTCGTCCAGCCCCGCGAGCACCAGGTTCAGGCCTTTTTGCTCGGTCAGCCGGCTGACCACGGCGAACAGCGGCGCCTCGGCCCGCGCGGCCAGGCCGAACAGGGACTGTAAAGCGGCCTTGTCGAGGGCCTTGCCGGCGCCATCGCGGCCGTCGTAGGGGGCGGCGATCAGCGGATCGGCCGCCGGGTTCCAGACCCGGCCGTCGACGCCGTTGAGAATGCCGCGCACGTCGCCCGCGCGCGCGCGCAGCAGGCCGTCGAGCCCATGGCCCTGCTCGGGCGTCTGGATCTCGCGCGCATAGG
>JASGEH010000114.1:0-8171 GCA_047606565.1 Comamonas sp. | reverse complement strand
GGCGCATCGTCCGCATGGCGTGGGAAGACATCGGCCTGGCCGATCCCCGGGCCCTGCAGATCGCCAATGACGCGGCCTTGACCTATGAGCGATTGGGCAGCCCTGAAGGGGAGTTGGCGCTGGGGCAGGCCGTCATTTATCTGGCGGTGGCCGCCAAAAGCAACGCGGGCTACAAGGCCTACAACGCGGCCCGAGCCTTCGTCAGGCAGGACAAGAGCCGGGAGGTGCCGGTGCACCTGAGAAATGCGCCGACGAAGCTCATGAAGGAACTGGGCCATGGGCGCGCCTACCGCTACGCCCATGACGAACCCGAGGGCTACGCGGCGGGCGTGGCCTACCTGCCCGAGGGCATGGCCGAACCCGGCTGGTACCAGCCGGTGCCACGCGGCCTGGAGATCCGGATCGGGGAGAAGCTGGCCCACTTGCGCCGGCTGGATGAGGCGGCAGATCCAGGTGATGCCTCCTGATTTTGGTGCGTCCTACGCCGAAATCGCACTGTTCTGGTGATGATTTGTCCTGCCTTGCAGAGGCGCTGCGGGAAATCCCCAGCGCGTGCACCGAATAATGGCGTCAATGCGTGTGGCAGAGTTGTTTTGGTGCGTTCTGTGAACCACCGGCCGGGCCTGGCGTGCGCGGATCGCGATCTGGCCGGTTTTTTGCTTTCAACGCTTTCGATCAGCCGTCCCGCGTGGGGCGGCCAACGCCATGACGAGGAGTGATTCGATATGGACATCCTGCTGCAGCAGGTCATCAACGGGCTGGTCCTGGGGAGTATGTATGCGCTGGTGGCGCTGGGCTACACCATGGTGTACGGCATCATCAACCTCATCAACTTCGCGCATGGCGAGGTGTTGATGGTGGGCGCGCTCACGGCCTGGAGCGTCATCATCGGCCTGCAGGAGGCGTTTCCCGGCTGGCCGGGCTGGACCATCCTGATCGTGGCGGTGCTGGTGGCCTGCGTGGTCTGCGCGGCGCTCAACTTCGCCATCGAGAAGCTGGCCTACCGGCCGCTGCGCAATTCGCCCCGGCTGGCGCCGCTGATCACCGCCATTGGCATGTCCATCCTGCTGCAGGCGCTGGCGATGATCATCTGGAAGCCCAATTACAAGCCCTTTCCCTCGCTGCTGCCGATCGAGCCCTACTTCATCGGCGGCGCGGTCATCACCACCACGCAGATCCTGATCCTGGCGACCACCGCCGTCACGCTGACGGCGCTGATCTGGCTGGTCAACCGCACCCGCCTGGGCCGGGCCATGCGCGCCACGGCCGAGAACCCGCGCGTGGCCGCGCTGATGGGTGTCAAGCCCGACACGGTGATCTCGGCGACCTTCATCATCGGCGCGGTGCTGGCCGCCATTGCCGGCGTGATGTGGGCCTCCAACTACGGCACCGTGCAGCACACCATGGGTTTCCTGCCCGGGCTCAAGGCCTTCACGGCGGCGGTGTTCGGCGGCATCGGCAACCTCGGCGGGGCGGTGCTGGGCGGCATGCTGCTGGGCCTGATCGAGGCCATCGGCTCGGGCTACCTGGGGCCGCTGACGGGCGGTTTCCTGGGCAGCCAGTACACCGACATTTTTGCCTTCGTCGTGCTGATCGTGATCCTGACGCTGCGCCCCTCGGGCCTGCTGGGCGAGCGTGTGGCCGACCGTGCCTGAGCCAGGAGTACCCCTTTCATGACTGACAAGAAAAACATCGGCCTCTACGCCCTGGGCATCGTCGCCGTGCTGGCGCTGCCGCTGGTGCTGCAGGGCTTCGGCAACGCCTGGGTGCGCATCGCCGACACCGCGCTGCTCTACGTCATCCTGGCGCTGGGCCTGAACATCGTGGTCGGTTACGCCGGCCTGCTCGACCTGGGCTTCGTCGCCTTCTATGCCGCCGGCGCCTACCTGTTCGCGCTGCTGGCCTCGCCGCACCTGGCGCAGACCTTCGCGTGGTTCTCGGTGGCCTTCCCCCTGGGCCTGCACGTGCCGCTGTGGGGGGTCATCCCGCTGGCGATGGCGGTGGCCGGGCTGCTGGGGGTGCTGCTCGGGGCACCCACGCTCAAGCTGCGCGGCGATTACCTGGCCATCGTGACGCTGGGCTTCGGCGAGATCGTGCGCATCTTCCTCAACAACCTCGACCACCCAGTCAACCTCACCAACGGGCCCAAGGGGCTCAACCAGATCGACTCGATTAAGCTGTTCGGCTTCAACTTCGGCCGGCCCTTCGATCTGTTCGGCTACACCATCCCCTCGGTCACGCTCTACTACTACCTGTTCCTGTTCTTCGTGGTGCTGACCATCATCATCTGCCACCGCCTGCAGGTCTCGCGCATCGGCCGCGCCTGGATGGCCATCCGCGAGGACGAGACCGCCGCCAAGGCCATGGGCATCAACACCCGCAACATGAAGCTGCTGGCCTTCGGCCTGGGCGCCATGTTCGGCGGCGTGGCCGGCAGCATGTTCGGCGCCTTCCAGGGCTTTGTCTCGCCCGAGTCGTTTTCGCTGATGGAGTCGGTCATGATCGTCGCCATGGTGGTGCTGGGCGGCCTGGGCCACATTCCGGGCGTGATCCTGGGCGCGGTGCTGCTGGCCGCGCTGCCCGAGGTGCTGCGCTACGTGGCCGGCCCGCTGCAGTCCATGACCGACGGCCGGCTCGACGCCGCCATCCTGCGCCAGTTGCTGATCGCGTTGGCCATGATCAGCGTGATGCTGCTGCGCCCGCGCGGCCTGTGGCCGGCGCCCGAGCACGGCAAGACCCTATCCAGGAAGGCCGCCGCCCAACCGGGAGCTGCGCAATGAGTCACAGCGATATCACCCTCAACGTCAAGAACATTTCCAAGCGCTTCGGCGGCCTGCAGGCGCTCGGCGGCGTCGGGCTGCTGATCCGGCCCGGCCAGGTTTACGGGCTGATCGGCCCCAATGGCGCGGGCAAGACCACCTTCTTCAACGTCATCACCGGCCTGTACGCACCCGACAGCGGCACCTTCGAGCTGGAGGGTACGCCCTACGAGCCGACCGCCGTGCACGAGGTGGCGCGCGCCGGCATCGCACGCACTTTCCAGAACATCCGCCTGTTTGCCGACATGACGGCGCTGGAGAACGTGATGGTCGGCCGCCACGTACGCACCAAAAGCGGCGTTTGGGGCGCCATCCTGCGCACGCGCCGCTTCAAGGCCGAGGAAGCGGCCATCGCCGAGCGCGCCCAGCAGCTGCTCGACTACGTGGGTATCGGCCAACTTGCCGACTACAAGGCGCGCACGCTGAGCTACGGTGACCAGCGCCGCCTCGAAATCGCGCGGGCGCTGGCCACCGACCCCAAGCTGATCGCGCTCGACGAGCCCGCCGCCGGCATGAATGCCACCGAGAAAGTCATGCTGCGCGAGCTGATCGACCGCATCCGCAAGGACGGGCGCACCATCTTGCTCATCGAGCACGACGTCAAGCTGGTCATGGGCCTGTGTGACCGCGTCACGGTGCTGGACTACGGCAAGGTCATCGCCGAGGGCACGCCGGCCGAGGTGCAGAAGAACGAACAGGTCATCGAGGCCTACCTGGGCAGCGGGGCGCATTGAGGCGCAACCGGCCCGCAGCTTGAACACGAGGAATCCTGAACATATGGCAAGCAGTTTGCTCAAGGTAACCGGCCTGCAGGTGGCCTATGGCGGCATCCAGGCGGTCAAGGGCGTGGACTTCGAGGTGCGCGAGGGCGAGCTGGTCAGCCTGATCGGCTCCAACGGCGCCGGCAAGACCAGCACCATGAAGGCGCTGACTGGCACGCTGGCGGCACAGGGTGGCGACATCGTCTACCAGGGGCGCAGCATCCGCGGCAAGGGCGCCTGGGACCTGGTCAAGGAAGGCCTGGTCATGGTGCCCGAGGGGCGCGGGGTGTTCGCCCGCATGACCATCACCGAGAACCTGATGATGGGCGCCTACCTGCGCCGCGACAAGGCCGGCATCGCCGCCGACATCGAGCGCATGTTCGAGACCTTCCCGCGCCTGCGCGAGCGCCGCGACCAGCTTGCCGGCACCCTGTCCGGTGGCGAGCAGCAGATGCTGGCCATGGGCCGCGCGCTCATGAGCCAGCCCAAGCTGCTGCTGCTCGACGAGCCCTCCATGGGGCTGAGTCCGATCATGGTCGAGAAGATCTTCGAGGTGGTGCGCGAGGTCTCGTCGCAGGGCATGACGGTGCTGCTGGTCGAGCAGAACGCGCGCCTGGCCCTGCAGATCGCCGATCGCGGCTACGTCATGGAGTCCGGCCTGATCACCATGACGGGCTCCGGCGCGGCCATGCTGGACGACCCCAAGGTGCGCGCGGCCTACCTGGGCGAGTCCGACTAGGGCCTGTTCACACCCTAACGGGCGTGCGACATAATCTCCGCGTGGCCGGCATCCGCCGGTAATAACAGGGAACGCTGCGGCCGTTGAATCGGCTGGAGGGTGGCTGCCGCCAGGGCGCTGCCCGGCAGCATGCGCGGGAAGCATCACGGGCCGAGACAGGTCCGGTTGCGCGACAGGGACGGAGCACGCAGGGACACGGGGCGTGCCGCAGGGAGGATGTCTTTGAGATCACGATTCACGTGGGCGTCTGCGCCCATGGTGGGGGTCGACGTCAGTGCATCGAGCATCAAGCTCGTGGCGCTGTCGCGCACGCGCGGCGGGGACTGCGCCGTGGCGCATGCCGCCATCGAGCCGCTGCAGCCCGGCTGGGTGGTCGATGGGGTGGTCGACCGCTTCGACGAGGTTGCCTCGGCCTTGCGCCGCGCCGTCCAGCGCAGCGGCAGCCGCGCGCGCCAGGCCGCGCTGGCGCTGCCCGCTTCGGCCGTCATCACCCGCCGGGTCGTGCTGCCGGCCGGGCTCAGCGCGCTGGAGCTGGAGCAGCAGGTCGAGATCGAGGCCGAGCAGTACATCCCGTTTGCGCGCGAGGAGGTCAGCCTTGACTTCTGCCCGGTCGGCGCGCCGGACCCGATGACGGGCAGCCAGGAGGTGCTCATTGCCGCCGCGCGCCGCGAGCGCGTGGACGACTGCGCGGGCCTGGCCGAGGCCGCCGGCCTGAAGGCCGTGGCTGTCGAGGTGCGGCCGCACGCCACGCAACGAGCCGCTCGCCGTCTGATCGACCGCTTGCCGGTCGAGCCAACCACGACAGCCGCGTCGGGCGGCCGGGTGGTCGCGCTGTTCGAGGTCGGGGCCGCCACCACGCGCCTGCAGGTGCTGCGTGGCGGCGAACTGCTCTACGCGCGCGACCAGTCCTTCGGTGGCGAGCAACTGACCGAGCGGCTCATGCGGCAGTACGGTTTTTCGCGGGACGAGGCGGAAACCACGAAGTGCGAGGGCGCGCTGCCCGCCGACGCCGGCCAGACCGTGCTGCCGGGCTTCAACCACGACGGCGCGCAGGAAGTCGCCCGCGCGCTGTACTTCTTCTTCTCCAGCACGCCGTTCAACCGGGTCGACCAGATCCTGCTGGCCGGCGGCTCGGCATCGGTGCCGGGGTTGGCTGAGGCCGTCGCGGAATCCACCGCGTTCACCTGCCGTCGCCTCGACCCTTTCGAGGGCATGGCGCTGGGGCCGGGCGTGCGCGAGGCGCGGCTGCGCCAGCAGGCGCCGGCCTACCTCGCAGCGTGCGGGCTGGCGCTGCACCAGGGAGGGCGCTGATGTTCATCAATCTTCTGCCGCATCGCGAGGAAGCGCGGCGCCGCCGCAAGACCGCCTTCCACGCCACGCTGGGGGGCGCTGCACTGGCGGGTGCGGGCCTGGTGGCGCTGGCCGGGGCCCTGTACCAGGCGCGGATCGGCAGCCAGCAGGCGCGCAACGCCTTCCTGAGCGCGCGCATCGCCGCGCTCGACGTGCAGATCAAGGAAATCGCCACCCTGCAGGCCGACATCACCGCGCTGCGCGCGCGCCAGGACGCCGTCGAGGGCCTGCAGGCTGACCGCAACCAGCCGGTCAACCTGCTCAACGAACTGGTGCGCCAGGTGCCCGATGGCGTCTTCCTGTCCAGCCTGCGGCAAAGTGGGCAGAGCGTGACCCTGGCCGGCCAGGCGCAGTCCAACGAACGCATTTCGGCGCTGCTGCGCAACTTGGGCCACAACAGCCCCTGGCTGTTCCAGCCGCAGCTCGGCGAAATCGTGGCCTCCAGCATCCGGGTGTCCGGGCGTGACGCGCGCCGCACCGCGGCCTTTCGCGTGACGGTGGAGATTCGCCGCGCCAGCGAGGCCCGGGCCGCAGCGCCAGGGGAGCGGCCATGAGTTTCCAGCGAAAAAGCGCACGCGGTGGGGGCAGTGTGTGGGGCGCGCTGGCCGCCTGGGGCGCGCAGGCGTGCAGCCAGTTCCGTCACCTCGACCGCGACGACCCGTCGTCGTGGCCCGTCTTGCCGCGTGCCCTGCTGTGCGCGGCGGTCGCGCTGTTGGCGGTGCTGCTGCTGTGGGGGCTGTGGCTGCGGGATTTCAGTGCGACGCTCGAGGCCGAACGTGCGCGCGAGCAGCAGCTGCGCCAGGGCTACGTGCGCAAGCTGGGGCAGGCGATCCACCTCGATCAGCTCAAGCAGCAGCGCCAGCAGGTCGAGCAGTCCGTCACGCAACTGGAAAAGCAGTTGCCCAGCAAGGCCGAGATGGATGCCTTGCTCTCCGACATCAACCAGGCCGGGCTCGGCCGCGGCCTGGCCTTCGAGTTGTTCCGGCCGGGCGCCGTCATCCGGCGCGACTACTACGCCGAGCAGCCGATCGCCGTGCGCGTGGTCGGCACTTACCACGACATCGGCGCCTTCGTGGCCGACGTGGCGCAGCTCTCGCGCATCGTCACGCTCAACGACCTGGCGTTGGCGCAGGGCAAGGACGGCAAGCTGGTGCTCGACGCCACCGCCAAGACCTTTCGCTACCTCGATGCCAGCGAGATCGAGGCGCAGCGCCTCGCCAAGGCCCAGACCAAGGCGCCGCGCCGATGACGCCCCGGTTTCAACACGCACGCCGTGGCCTAGCCTTGCCGGCTGCCCTGTGGCCGGGCTTGCTGGTCGCCCTGTTGGTTGCGGGTTGTGGCGCCGCCGGCGACGGCGACAGCGGCGGCGGCGGCGGCGAACTCTCGGCCTGGATGGCGGCGCAGCGCAGCCGGGCGCACCCGCGCATCCAGCCCATCGAGCCGCCGGCACGCTTTGCGGCCCAGCCCTATGTGGGCGAGGGCGAGCGCGACCCTTTCGATGAGCAGAAGCTGCTGCAGCTGCTGCGGCGCGAGGTCCGGCCGTCGTCCGCGCAGGCCTTGATCGAAGCCCAGCGCGAGCGCCCCCGCGAGCCGCTGGAGGCCTACCCGCTCGACAGCATGGCCATGGTGGGCAGCCTGAGCCAGGCGGGCCGCACGGTGGCGCTGTTGCGCGTCGATCGCACGGTTCACCTGGTCGGCGTGGGGGATCGCCTGGGCCAGAACCACGGGCGCGTCACACGGGTGGAGGACGGCGCCCTTGTGCTGGTCGAGATCGTGCAGGATGCCGCGGGCGAGTGGATCGAGCGGCCGGCGACGCTGCGGCTGCAAGAAGGACCAGACGGACAAAAAGGGCCAGGGAGGCCGGGAACATGAAGCACAACGACATCACCAGGGGCGGCGCGCAGGGCTGGCGCCGTCTGGCCGCCGCCTTCGCGCTGGGCGGGATTTTCTGGCTCGGCGCGGCGCTCGCGCTGCTGGTGGCGCCGGCCTCGGCGGCGGCTCAGGTGCTGCTGCGCCAGGCCAGCGTGGTGGGGCAGGGCGGCCACGACGTGGTGCGGCTCGATTTCTCGCAGCCCCTGGCCGAGGACCCGGTTGGCTTCGTGCTGCACACGCCGGCGCGCATCGTGCTCGACCTGCCCGGCGTGGCCAACGGCCTCGACCGCCACGCCGCCGCTCCGGCCTACGGCAACGTCAGCGGCGTCAGCGCCTCAGAGGCCACGGGACGTACGCGGGTGGTGCTGAGCCTCAAGCGCGCCACCCCTTACCGCCTGCAGCGCGACGGCCAGGCACTGTTCGTCATCCTGGGGGCGCCGGCCCAGGCCGAGGGTGACGACCTGGCGCCCACGGGGCCTCTCGCGTCCCTTGCGCCACTGACTCGGTCAGGCGCCGGCGACAGCCGGCCCTTCATCGGGCACGTCGATTTCCGGCGCGGCGAGGGCGGCAGCGGCCGCGTGATCGTCGAGCTGCCCTCCGACCAGATCAGCGTGGACGTGCGCCCGCAGG
>JASGEH010000113.1:0-4487 GCA_047606565.1 Comamonas sp. | reverse complement strand
GGCCGGCGGCGTGCCGGCCGCCGCCGAGGGCCAGTCGCCCTGGCCGGGCGCGGGCTCGGGGGCCGGTTGCGGCCCTGGCCCCGGCACGCCGTTGCCGCCCTGCACTGAGGCGATCAGGTCTTCGAGCGGATCGACCGGCTTTTCCGGGTAGAGGTCGAAGACCGTGCGGTACTGGTAGGGCGGGATGGGCTGCAGCGCGAAAACCTGCGGGCGCGCGGGCTGTTTGAGGTCGAACACCAGCCGCACGGTGGTCGGCGTGTTCTGGCCGGCGCGGATGCCGCTGATGAAGGGGTCGTCGGCGCGCACCTTGGCCACCAGCTCCTTGAGCGCGGGGTTGAGCTCGATGCCGTCGAGATCGACCGCCAGGCGCGGCGGGTCGGCGATGAAAACCTGCTGGGCCTTGAGTGGCACGTCCGACTCCAGCGTCACGCGGGTGTAGTCGGCCGCCGGCCACAGCCGCACGGCGACGATGCTGGCGCCGCGTGCGATCTGGCTGCGCCCGAGCAGCAGCACCAGCGAGCCGCCTTGCAGGCCACGCAGCAACTGGCGGCGCTTCATGGCCGGGCTCCGGCCGAGGCGGCGTCCAGCAGGCTCAGGCCGGCAGCGGAGAGGGCAGTCAGGTTCACGGCGCGGGTTTCGTCGGTCATTGCTTGGATTTCGATAGCCAGGTCGGGCGGCGGGACATGCCCTGCGGCCTTGTCCGGCCATTCGGCGATTTTGAGGCCGGCGGCGGCGAAAAGTTCGCGGAAGCCGGCATCTTCCCATTCACGCGGATCGTCGAAGCGGTAGAAGTCGAAGTGCCAGATCGGCAGCACGCCGCTGTCGTGCGGCTCGACCACGGCATAGGTCGGGCTCTTGATGCGGCCGGCCACGCCGAGCGCGCGCAGCAGGTGGCGCACGAAGGTGGTCTTGCCGGCGCCCAGGTCGCCGCGCAATTCGATGTAGAAGCTGCCGGCCGCGCAGACCCGCGCGATGGCCTGCGCCAGCGCGGCGGCGCAGGCTTGGGTGTCGGACTCGTCGCGCCATTGCAGGCGCAGCCGGCGCGGCGCGGCGCAACCGGGGCTGGCATCGGCGCGCGGGGCGGGGGAGAGTGCGTCGGAAGGCAAGGTGGTGGTCAATTGGAGGTGACTTGGACGTGGCTTGGATGTCACGGCGCCGGGCGGCCGCGGCCGCTTGGGGCTGGGCACGGGCGTGATTGTCCCATTGCCGCGCGCCGTGCGCAGGCGGTCGGGATGGCCACGCAAGAAAATGGCAGCGCAGGGCATCGGTAGGGCAAGAACCTGGCGATGCCGCCGGGCGGGCAGGGCAAAGAAAGCACGGAATCCGGGGGTTTGGGGCGTGCGTGATGAGGGTTAGCCCTGACCGAAACGGCGCATCGCGGCGCGTGAGCGGCCGTGCCCAGCCCTTACCATCGATGGTGCTTACCCGCGATGCTGCGGCATCGCGCCACTGATTCATGGATGGAGATCAACGCAATGCCCCGTCGTCGCACCCTTCTCGTCGCTTCGGCCGTTGTCGCGCTGGCCGGCCTGGCCGGCACCGCCCAGGCCCAGGACAAATTCCCGGCCAAGCCGATCCGCCTCATCGTCCCCTTCGCGCCTGGCGGCACCACCGACATCGTGGCGCGCGTGGTGGCCGATCCGCTTTCGCGCGTGCTGGGCCAGCCGGTGGTGGTGGACAACAAGGCTGGCGGCGGCGGCGTGGTCGGCACCGCCGAGATGGTGCGCGCGTCCGCCGACGGCTATACGCTGGCGATCGCCACGGTCTCCAGCGTGGCGGCCAACCCGGCCATCAACCCGCAGGTGCCGTACAACCCGACGACCGATTTCACGCCCGTGGTCAACATCGCCGCCACGCCCAACGTGCTGGCGGTCAACCCGCAGTTCCCGGCCCGCAACTACCCGGAGTTCCTGGCCGAACTCAAGGCCCATCCGGACAAGTACGCGCACGCGTCCTCCGGCGTCGGCGGTATCCAGCATCTGCAGATGGAGCTGTACAAGAGCCTCGCCGGCGTCAAGGCCGTGCACGTGGGCTACCGGGGCGCGGGCCCGGCCCTCAACGACGTGGTCGGCAACCAGGTGCCGATGATCTTCGACAACCTGCCCTCGGCGCTGCCCTTCATCCAGAGCGGCAAGCTGCGTGCCATCGTGGTGGCCGCGCCCAAGGAACTGGCGGTGCTGCCGGGCGTGCCCACTTTCGCCGAAGTCGGGCTGGCGCCGGTCAATCGCATGGCTTTCTACGGCATCCTGGCGCCCAAGGGCACGCCGGCGGCGGTGGTCGAGCGGCTGCACGCGGGTGTCCTCGAAGTGCTCAAGGACCCGGCCGTGCGCAAGCGCATCGAAGACACCGGCTCCATCGTCATCGGCAACTCGCCGGCCGAGTTCACGCAGCAGATCAAGGACGAGTTCTCCACCTACCAGAAGGTGGTGAAGGAGTCCAATCTGAAGCTCGAATAAGCCCCCGACCTGCCGCCAACTCAAAGCCCCTCCGAGGCCATGCTTCGGAGGGGCTTTGTTTATGCCGTTCGTGGGATCGGCCGGGCGATCAGTGGGCCTTGACTTCCAGGTTGTTGGTCACGCCCTTGACGCCCTCGACACCCTTGGCCAGGCCCTCGGCGCGTTCCTTGGCCTGCGCGGTGGGCGCATGGCCGGTCAGCGTGACCTGGCCGCCGTTGGTCTCGACCGAGACGTCGAGCGCGCTCAATTCGCTGTCCTTGACCAGCTCGGCCTTCACCTGGGTGGTGATGCCGGTGTCATCCAGCGCCACGGCGGCCGTGTCTGCGGCGTTTTGCGTGGCGTCGGCGGCCTGGCTCAGCGAACTCTGGCTGTCGGTGGCGCCCGGGGCGGTGGGCGTGGCCTGGTTGCTGGCGGCTGGGTCGGCGGCGCCGGAGGCCGGGGCCGGCGTGGTGGCGGGCGCCTCGACAGCCGGGGCCGAGGAGGTGGGGGCTTCTTCCTTCTGGCCGCAGGCCGACAAGGCCAGTGCCAGGGCGATGACCGACAGGGCGGCCAGCGGTGCGCGGGTGTTGCGGGTCTTGATCATGGCGATAGCTCCGTTTCTTCAAATGGATGAATCCGGCGCCGCAGCGCCAGCGCCATGCGGCTGGTTCATCTCGATGGATGCGCGCTCGCCGGGCGGCGCGGGGTCTGCATGGCGTGCATCGACTTTAGGGGCGGCGCGTGGCACGCCGTGTCGGACCACGGGCTTTTTGCCCTGTAGGACAGACCGGGCGCGGCCTGCCGGGCCGGCTGCCGCGTCGGGTGCGGGGCCATCCCGGTCATCGACTTGGCGAGGGCCGGGCCAATGCGGCGACAATACGGCTTTCAGAACGTCCACGTTCTCACCATCCAACCCCTGATCTTTAGGTTCTCACTGCCGTGCCACAGCCGCCCGCCAAATCCGCCTCCGATATCTCCACGCTCGACGCGCTGACGGGAGGCGCGTTCACCGCGCCCACCTCGGGCGAACGCGCCGCGCGCGTGCGCGATTGGCTCGCCACGGCGCCCAGCAGCGAGCAGATGCAGGACGTCTTCAAGGAACTCAGCGTCAAGGACAAGGGCGCGGCCAAGCCGTTGCGCGAAAAGCTCGACGAACTCAAGCGCCTGCGCCACCAGGAGCAGATCGCCGAGGAATGGGCTGGCAAGGCGCAAGCCTTGCTGGGCACCGAGCGCCTGAATATCGCCGACGCCATGGCTTGGCAGCGCGACGCCGCCAAGGCCGGCGCGCCGCTGTCGCGCGAGCCGCTGGCCGGCCTGCGCAACCAGCTCGCCGAGCGCATCAAGTCCATCGAGGACGTGCAGACGCGCGCCCAGATCCACCGCGAAGCCGCCGTGCTGCTGGCCCAGCGCATCGAAGTCCTCTCCACCAAGTCCTGGCGCGATGCGCTGGCCGTGCAGCAGCCGCTGGCCGCCGACGTGGCCCAATGGCAGGCGCAAGCCGAGGCCCTGGCCACCGATGCCCAGTGGGACAACATCGACGCGCGCTTCCACGCCCAGCTCGACGCCTCGCGCCAGCAACTGGTGGCTGTCTCCGAGGCCTTCCAGTCGGCGCTCAACCTGGCCGCCGCCGCGGCCGCCGACGCCACGGCCGAGCTGCCGCCGGTGCCGGTCTGGGCCGACGAGATCCGCGTCGAGCGTGGCGAGCCGGTGGCCGTTGCTGCCGCCGCGGAAACCGTGGCCAAGCCGGCCCGCGCCGCCAAGCCCGAGCGTCTGGCCGATCCGGGTGCCCGCGTCGTCGCCGATCGCACCGTGCAGGAGGCTGCCGCCAAGGTCCAGCAGGCCGTCGCCGAAGGCCAGGGCAAGGGCACGCCCAAGGCCGCCGCTGACCTGCGACTGGCGCTCAAGGAATTCGGCCGTCATCTGAGCAAGGAAGCCGAGGCCGCCGCGCACGCCGCGCTGGCCGCCGCCGGCGAACTGGAAGACTGGCAGCGCTGGCGCGCCGACCAGTTGCGCGAGGAACTGGTGCAGCGCGCCGAGGCCCTGTTCGAGTCC
>JASGEH010000112.1:0-2811 GCA_047606565.1 Comamonas sp. | reverse complement strand
GCATCTTCCAGATCAAGGGCTGGCAGGTGAGAAAGCGTGCGGTAGGCATGCGCCCACGCATCCAGGCGCTGCCCTCGGTGGCCCAGGCGCCCAATGAGCGGTGGTCGACGGACCTGTGCCGCATCTGGGCAGGACGCGACGGCTGGGCCTCGCTGGCCCTGGTCATCGACTGCCACACACGCGAACTGCTGGGCTGGCAGCTCTCGCGCACCGGACGCGCCAGCACGGCCGCCAGCGCCCTGGAGCAGGCCCTGCTTGCGCGGTTCGGCACCTTGGGCCGGGTGCCGCAGTCCTTCTTGCTGAGGTCCGACAACGGCCTGGTCTTCACCAGCCGCCACTACACGGCCTTGGTCAAGAGCTACGGGTTGCGCCAGGAGTTCATCACGCCGCACTGCCCACAACAAAACGGCATGGTCGAGCGCGTCATCCGCACTCTCAAGGAACAATGCACGCACCGGCATCGCTTCGAGAGCCTGCAGCACGCCAGCCGCGTCATTGCCGACTGGATCGGCTTCTACAACCACCAGCGCCCCCATCAGGCGCTCAACATGAAGACTCCCGCTGAGGCATTCGCATTAGCGGCCTGACTTGTGCAGGTTCTGCTGGGTCAATACAAGGCCTGCGCCCCTGGTCCCTGGGGCTGACGGCCGCGCTCAAGCTGATCCTGATGCCGCTCACCGCCGCCGGGGTGAGCCTGCTGCTGGGCCTGCCCACGGCCGTCGCCCTGGCCGCCTGCTTCTATTGCGCCCTGCCCGCCGCGCCCAACGCCTACATCATGGCTCGCCTGATGGGCGGGGATGCCCGCCTGATGGCCAACATGATCACGGTGCAGACCATGCTGGCGCTGCTGACCGTGCCGCTCGGCATGCGCTTCATCGAAGGGTATCTCGGGCCGCGCTGAAGCGCCGCGCGCGGGCGATGGTCGTCGCCCGCATCAACTCACATCCGGCACACGCCAGGCGTCCAGATCCACGTCCTTGCGAATCAATTTTTCTTCCAGCAAAAAGCGCTTGACCTCGCCGAGCCAACGACAGCAGTTCCATGTGCATGCGCCGCCGCAAGATGCGTGCGCCTCACAATCAGGCATACCGGGAGCAACTGCTCTTCGGAGTGTCTACATAGCGCGACCGCCCTGCACGGCAGACACCGTCAACCCTCGCAAAAGCCTGATCCGGGCGATCAAACGCTTCAGGGAACGCCCCCAGGCATGATCCGGCCGCCGTGCTATCATGTATATACATTGATGGATTTTTGGGCTTTGGAGGTCAGCCGTGAGGAACTTGAAGATATCGAGAGCAGTCCTCGAAAAGCTGGCCGACAAGCACGGTGTAAATCGCAGAGAAGTCGAACAATGCTTCCAGAACATGGATTCCCTGCTCCTGACCGACGATCGCGAAGACCACAAATCCGATCCACCCACGCTGTGGTTCATCAGTACGACGAACAGTGGCCGATGGCTCAAGGTAGTGTACATACAACGCGGCCCCGACATCTATCTTCGAACATGCTACGAGCCCAACGAGACAGAGATGGGCATCTACCGCACCCAACTACGGAGAACACCATGACGAAAATCGCACCCACCGACAAGGCATGGGACGAACGCGCCCTGGGCGCCGACGCCGCCCACGCCAGAGTTGCCGGCGCCGAACACCTGGCGGCCCTCGACGACGCCCTCGGCATGCAGGCAATATCCATCCGGATGCCCCGGAACATGGTCGAAGCCTACAAGATGATCGCCGCCTACCACGGCGTCGGCTACCAGCCTCTGATGCGCGACATCCTGCAACGCTTCATCCCGGAAGGAATGAAGGAAATCCTGGCACACCACGAAGCCAAAGCAGCGCAGGCCGAGGAACGGATTGGAGAAGCGAAGAAAGCCGCTTAAAACCCACCGGAGCTCTGACTAGGTCAATACAGTGCCTTGATCGGACGCGTTTTGAAGCCATGCGTACCCCATGAAAAGACTTTGAACACGTTCTGGGGGAGGCTTGCGGCCAGCTCAATGCGCTCTTTTCAGCAACTCGAAGCTGGCGTCCTCGGCGGCCGTGCTGCGGCGGCCCCGGCCCCAGCCGATGGCGGCGCGGTAGCTGCCCATGAGCGGCGCGACGCCCGGGCTCTGCTCGGACAGCGTGACCGGGCTGTCGGCCACAGGCGCGACGTAGAGCGCGTCCTCGGGGCAGTACAGCTCGCACATGAAGCAGGTCTGGCAGTCGTCCTGGCGCGCGATGCGCGGGATGCCGCCGGGCACCGCCTCGAACACGTTGGTGGGGCAGGCGTGCACGCAGATGTTGCAGCCGGTGCAGCGCGCGGGGCTGACGATCTCGATCATGCGGCCTCCGGGTAGGCGTGGCGCGCCGCGCCGGCGACCGGCTGTGGCCGGGTCCAGACCTCGTCGAGGCCGCCGCTGAGCAGGCGCTGGCCCCAGGCCGGGTCGGGCGCGGGGTGGTCGGCGCGGCGCGCCATGCCGCGCGTCTCGGGCCGCGCCAGCGCGCTGCGGTACATCCAGCGCGCGGTCGCCAGCATGGCGATGGCTTCGCGGGTGCGCACGCGTGCGACGGCGTCCTCCTCGCCATCTCCGGGTGCAGGGCTGTGACGGACTTGCCGCCACCAGGCGTCGAGCCGCGACAGCGAGTCTTCGAGCAGATCGGCGCGGCGCGTCCAGTTGCGCTCGGTCGGAAAGACTTCGGCCTGCACGGCGGCGATCAGCGCGGCGCTGTCGATGGCCTTGCCCTGCCCGGCCGTGCCGTCCTGCGCCCGCGCGCCGGCGCGGCCGGCTGCCTGCCGGGGCCGCTGCGCCAGGGCCCGCGT
>JASGEH010000111.1:0-5270 GCA_047606565.1 Comamonas sp. | reverse complement strand
GTCGCCGGCGCCCACGGTGGTGGCCACCGGCACGCGCGGCGGCCGCGCCAGCCAGCGGCCTTCGGGGCCGGCGATGAGGGCGCCGTCGCCGCCCAGCGAGACCACCACGCGTTGCACGCCGCGCGCGCGCAGCGCATCGGCGGCCTCGGCCAGGTTGGCCGCGTCGGGCAGGGGGCGCGCCAGCAGTTCCTCCAGCTCGGCACGGTTGGGCTTGATGAGCGCTGGGCCTTGCGTGGGCGAGACCTGTGCGGCCCAGCCGTCGAGCACCTCGCGCAGCGTGGCGCCGGCGACGTCGACCACCAGTTGCGCGCCGCGCTGCTGCAGGCCGTGGGCCAGTTCGAGCCAGAAGCCGGCATCCACGCCGGGCGGCAGGCTGCCGGCCAGCTCGCACCAGTCGCCGGGGCCGACCTCGGCGGCCAGTCGCGCGACCAGCGCCTGGCGCGCCTCGGCCAGCGCGGGGCCGGCCAGCGCCAGGCCCGGCAGGTTGATGTCGGTGGTGTCGCCGCGCTGGCGGTCGGCCAGCTTGATGTTGGTGCGGGTGTGGCCGGGCACGCGCAGCATGCCGTCGGCGATGCCGCGCGCGGCGAAGGTCTGCGCGAACAGGCCGTCGTTGTCGGCGCCCAGCCAGCCGCTGGCGGTGACTGGCACGCCCAGCGCCGCCAGCACCGAGGCCACGCCCACGCCCTTGCCGCCGGCTTCGAGCTGCTGGCCGTGCGCGCGGTGGACCTCGCCCGGCACCAGCTGGTCGAGGGTGACGGTCTGGTCGATCGCCGCGTTCAGGGTGATGGTGAAGACCCGGCTCATGCGCTGGCTCCTTCGGCGGCGTCGGTCGCGCGCAGCTGCGCTTCGAGCGCGCGCACATCATCGGCGGTGTCGACGTCCAGCGCCTGCCGCGCCAGCGCCTGCAGCTCGGCGTGGGTGTGGCGGCGCAGCAGCGCCTTGATGGCACCGATGTCGGTGGTGCCCATGCTCAGTTCGTCCACGCCCAGGCCCGCCAGCAGCGCCGCGCCCAGCGGTTCGCCGGCCAGCCCGCCGCAGACGCCGACCCAGCGGCCATGGGCGCGCGCGCCGGCCACCGTGCGCTCGACCAGCCGCAGCACCGCCGGGTGCAGGCTGTCGGCCATGCCGGCAAGCTCGGGGTGCTGGCGGTCGACCGCCAGCGTGTACTGGGTCAGGTCGTTGGTGCCAATCGAGAAGAAATCGACGTGGCGCGCCAGCCGGTCGGCCGCCAGCGCGGCCGAGGGCACTTCGATCATGATGCCGATCGGCACTTGCGGGCCGTCGACTTCCTGCCCCACGGCCTCGGCGCGCGCGCGCAGCGCTTGCACTTCCTCGACCGTGCTGATCATCGGGAACATGATGGACAGCGGCCCGTGGCGCGCGGCGCGGTAGAGCGCGCGCAGCTGCGGCACCAGCAGGTCCTCGCGGCGCAGCAGCAGGCGCGCGCCGCGCACGCCCAGGAAGGGGTTGTCCTCGTGCGGCAGGTTCAGGTGCGGCACCTGCTTGTCGCCGCCGATGTCGAGCGTGCGCACGATCAGCGGACGCCCGCCCAGCGCCTCGACCATGGCGCGGTAGACCGCGTACTGGGCCTCTTCGTCGGGCGCCTGGTCGCGTTCGAGGAACAGGAATTCGGTGCGCATCAGCCCGACGCCGTCGGCCCCGGCCTCCAGCGCGCGCGTGGCCTGGTCGGCGCGGTTGACGTTGGCGGCGATCTCGATGCGCTGGCCGTCGCGGGTGACGGCGGGCTCCATGCGGCCGCGCGCCTCGGCGGCCTGCAGCGTGGCCAGGCGGCGCATGTGCTCGTCGGCCTGCAGCAGCGCGGTCTCGCTGGGCGCCATGTAGAGGCGGCCCCGGTAGCCGTCGACGATGGCCTTGACGCGGCCGCCGGCGGCCAGCGCCGGCTCCAGCACGCCGGGGCCGGCGGCCACCACGGCCGGCAGGCCAAGCGCGCGCGCCAGGATGGCGGTGTGCGCGGTCGGGCCGCCGCGCGCGGTGCAGAAGCCCTTGACGCGGCTGGTGTCGATCTGCGCGGTGACCGAGGGCGAGAGGTCGTCGGCTAGCAAGATGGCGTCGGCCGGCCAGGCGGCCGCGCCCTGCTCGGCCTCGCCGTGGCCGAGCAGGTGGCGCAGCACGCGCTCGCCCACGTCCTGCAGGTCGGCCGCGCGCGCGGCCAGGGTGGCGTCGGCCAGCGCGCGCTGGGCGGCCACGCGCTCGGCCAGCACGTTCTTCCAGGCCCAGGCGGCGCCGTGGCCCTGCACCACGCTGCGGCTGACCTCGCGCAGCCAGCGGCCGTCGCGCAGCAGCTCGGCGTGCGCGCCGAAGATGGCGGCCTGCTCGGAGGCGCCCCGGCCGCGCGCGGCCTCCGCCAGTGTGGCGAGCTGGCCTTGCGCGGCGGCCAGCGCGGCGTCGAGGGCGGCGGCCTCCTGCGCCACGCCGGCGAAGCTGTCCTGGACATCGAGCGCGTCCGCCTCGGCCAGCACCAGCGTGCCGACCACCAGCCCGGGGCTGGCGGCGATGCCTGTGAAGGTGCGGCGCGCCTCGGGCTGCCAGTCGCCCAGCTCGCGGCCCAGGCCCTGGGCCTGCTGCTGGCGCGCGGCCGACAGCTCGGCCTGGCGGGTTTCCTCGTCGCCCAGGCTGACGATGACTTCGAGCAGCCGCCGGATCGCCTGCGCCGCGTCCTCGCCCTGGGCCGAGACATGCAGTTGCGCGCCGCGGCCGGCGCCCAGGCTCAGCAGCGAGGCGACGTTGCGTGCGTCGGCCACGGTTTCGCCGCAGCGCACCCGCACCTGGGCCTTGAAGCCGCGCGCGGTCTGCGCCCAGACGCCGGCCGGGCGGGCGTGCAGGCCGTTGGGGTAGTTGAGGGCGACGTCCTGGCCGAGCGCGAAATCGCCGGTGCCGGCTTGCGCATGCGCGGCAGCGGGCGCGGCGGGCGTGTCGGCGGTGAGCGCTGCCACGATCTCGGCGGCATCGGTGCTGGCGGCCAGCTGGCGCAGCCGGGCCTCGTCGCGCATCAGCCGGGTCAGGCGCCGCAGCACCTGGATGTGTTCGTCGGAGGCGGCGGCGATGGCCACCACCAGGTGCACCCGTTGCGGCCGGCCTTCGGCATCGCGGCCCCACTCGACGCCGCCGGGCGCCTGCAGCACGGCCAGGCCGGTGCGCAGCACCAGGTGCTTGTCCTCGACCATGCCGTGCGGGATCGCCACGCCCTGGCCGAGGAAGGTGGTGGCCACGCTTTCGCGCTGCAGCAGGCTGTCGATGTAGGCGGGCCGGGCGAAGCCGGCCTGCACCAGCAGGCTGCCGGCCGCGCGCACGGCGTCTTCGCGGTCGTGCGGGGCGGCGCCCAGCCTGACTTCGACGGGCGTTGCGGCAGGCGTGGCGGCAGGCGTGGCGGGCGCGCCGGGCGCACCGGGGAGTCGGGAGTTGATGTCCATGAAGGCTCGCGATGGCTAGAAGAAGGAAAACCGGCCGGGGGCCGATGCTGCGATCGCCCCGGGTCTCTTTTCTGGTATCGATTTCACGCCGGATTATCTGGGCAGCGCCTAGCGGACTCAACCGCGCGGGCTCGAAACCAAGGGTAAACATGGACATGTTTTGCGAGCTGCTCGCCGAAAAACCGCTGTCGCACAGTCGATGGGCGAGGCAAAATCCCGGCATTCAGGAAATCGATACCATCATCAGGAGACTCCGTTTGTGACCAGTATCAAGGATGTCGCCCGGCTGGCCGGGGTCTCCACCAGCACGGTCTCGCGCGTGCTCGGGCACCCCGAGTCTGTGAGCGACGCCTTGCGCGCGCGGGTGCAGCGCACCATCGCCGAGCTGGGCTACCGGCCCAATCTGGCGGCGCGCCGCCTGCGGCAGCGCCGCGCCTCGGTGATCGGGCTGATCGTGGCCGACATCCGCAACCCCTTTTTCACCGACATCAGTCGCGCCGTGGAGGACGTGGCCTATGCGCACGGCTTGCGCGTCATCCTGTGCAATTCCGACGAAGACCCGGACAAGGAGCGTGCCTACCTCGAACTGATGGCCGACGAACAGGCCAGCGGCGCGATCCTGGCGCCTACCGACGAGTACGTGCGCGCGGCCGGGCGTGCGGCCAGCGCGCCGCCGCCGCTGCCCCTGGTGCTGGTCGACCGGGCCCCCGCGCTCTCGCGCACCGACTGCGTGCTGCTCGACAACCTGGGCGCGGCGCGCCAGCTCACCGCGCATGTGCTGGCGCAGGGCTGGCAGCGCGTGGTGCTGCTGGCCGGCGCCCACAGCAGCAGCGGCCGCGAGCGGCGCGCCGGCTACGAGCAGGTGATGCGCGAACACGGGCTGGCGCCCTGCGTGGAGAGCGCGCGCCCCAGCGTGGCCGAGGGCGAGCGGGTGCTGCGCCAGTGGCTGGCGCGCGCGGAGGCGCCGCCGCAGGCCGTGCTGGCGACCAACGGCCTGCTGCTGCTGGGCGCCCAGCAGGCCTTGCGCGACGCCGGCCTGGACGGCCCGGGCGGCGTCGCGCTGGCCGGTTTCGACAACAATGACTGGACGGCGCTGCAGCACCCGCCGGTGACGGTGATCGCGCAGCCCACCCACGAGATCGGGCGCAGCGCCGCCGAACTGCTGCTGCAGCGCATCCGCGCGCCCGAGCGCAGCACGCGCCGCGTGGTGCTGCCGGGCGAACTGCTGGCGCGCGGCTCGACCGTGCCCGGGTGGCACGACACGACGAGGACATCCGCTTGAACAAGGCCTTCACCAAAGAATCCGACGGCGACGAGGATGACGACGACCTGGCGCTGCCCGAGCTGCCGGCATCCAGCCAGGGCAAGAACTACATCACCCCGGCCGGCGAGGCGCGGCTGCGCGCCGAGCTGATGCAACTGATCGACCACGAGCGCCCCAAGGTGGTGGACATCGTGCACTGGGCGGCGAGCAATGGCGACCGCTCGGAAAACGGCGACTACCTCTACGGCAAGAAGCGGCTGCGCGAGATCGACCGCCGCATCCGCTTCCTGACACGGCGGCTGGACATCGCCGTGGTGGCCGACCCGGCGCTGCACCACGGCAACGACCAGATCTTCTTCGGCGCCACGGTGCGCTATGCGGAAGAAGAATCGGGCGCCGAGCGCACCGTCACCATCCTGGGCATCGACGAGGCCGACAGCCTGCAGGGCCAGGTGTCGTGGATCTCGCCGATCGCGCGCACGCTGCTGGGCGCGCGCGAGGGCGACGTGCTGACGCTGGTGACGCCGACCGGCCCGCAGGAGATCGAGGTGGTCGAGGTCAACTACCCGGCGCCG
>JASGEH010000110.1:0-5679 GCA_047606565.1 Comamonas sp. | reverse complement strand
CCGGGTGCTGCCGGCATGACGGCGCGGCGGGCGCGGCTGCCAGGCGGCCGCCACGCCCGGGTGCGCCAGGCCGCGCGGCGCCTGCGCGAGTGGTTCCACGGCCCGCTGCGCGGCGGCGAGGCACCCTGGCTGTGGCCGCTGCTGGTGATGCTGGTGGTGGCCGTGCTGGCCACGCTGGTGTGGCTGGCCAGCATGTACGAGACCGCCCAGGCCCAGGAGGAGGCCGAGCGCAGCGCCGCCGTGGCCAGCCTCGACATCCGTCAGGGCCTGGCGCGCAACCTGGAGAGCCTGCGGGCGCTGCAGACCAGCCCCACCGGTCCCACCGACGACAGCAGCTGGGCCTTCCTGGCCAACACCCTGCTCTACGAGCGCCGCGAGCTGATGCTGCTGCGCTGGCTGGATACCGACTTCCGGCCGCGCGCCCAGGCCGAATCGCCCTACGGCGCGCCGGGTGTCTCGCCCGCCGACCGCCAGTTGCAGACCGCGCTGGCCTGCTCGCTGGCCGCCCAGAGCGGAGTGGCGCAGTACTCGGCCAGTTTCTACGCGGTCGCCCCCGGCGGCCTCGGGCAGGAGCTGATCGACGTCTGCCAGCCGATCCGCCACGGCAGCGAGCTCAGCGGCTACCAGGTCGCCACCTATTCGCTGCGTGGCCTGCTCGCCGAACTGATCGCCAAGCCCGCCCAGCGTACCTACGAAGTCTCCTTCACCGACCCCGACGGCGCCCGGCTGGCGGTCATCAACACGCCGGCGCGGCGCGCCTCGCGCGCCTTCTCGGCGCAGCAGGTGATCGACCTGCCGGGCGCCAGCCTGACCCTCAAGCTGGTCTACTGGCACGCCGCGCCCAGCCTGTTTCCCAACGTGCTGACGGCGGTGGTCACGTTGCTGACCATCGCGCTGATCTCCGTCGTCAGCCTGCTGGCGCAGGACATGCGCCGGCGCCGCCGCGCCGAGCAGGAGGTGGCCGACGCGCTGGCGCTGCGCCAGGCGATGGAGAACTCGCTGGTCACCGGCTTGCGCGCGCGCGACATGCACGGCCGCATCTCGTACGTGAACCCGGCGTTCTGCGAAATGGTCGGCCTGCCCGCCGAGCAACTGCTGGGCTCGGGCATGCCCGCGCCCTACTGGCCGCCCGAAAGCGTCGAGATCTACCTGCGGCGCCAGGAAGCGCAGCGTGCAGACGGCCGCCAGGCGCCGCGTATCGGCCACGAATCGACCTTCATGCGGCGCGACGGCACCCGCTTTCCCGTGCTGATCTACGAAGCCCCGCTGCTCGACGCGCAAGGCCGGCAAAGCGGCTGGATGAGCGCCGTCATCGACGTCAGCGAACAGCGCCGCATCGAGGAAATCTCGCGCGCCAGCCAGGAACGGCTGCAGGCCACGGCGCGGCTGGCCTCGGTCGGCGAAATGGCCTCGCTCATCAGCCACGAAATCAACCAGCCGCTGGCCGCCATCTCCAGCTACGCGGCCGGCTCGCTCAACCTGCTGCGCGCCGTGGGGGAGGGCGATGGCCCGGACGATGGCGCGGCGCTCACCGCCAGCCAGGCCCGGGCCGTGCGCGGCGCCGTCGAACAGATCGTCGCCCAGGCCGAGCGCGCCGGCAAGGTCGTCACCAGCGTGCGCGATTTCGTGCAGCGCCGCCAGCAAGACCACGAGCCGCTGCTGCCGTGCGCGCTGCAGGCCGCGCTCGAACCGCTGCTCACGCTGCAGGCACGCAAGCTCGGCGTGGCGCTGGAATGGAACATCCCGCCCGAACTGCCGGCCGTGCGCTGCGACCGCACCATGGTCGAGCAGGTGCTGCTCAACCTGGCGCGCAACGGCATGCAGGCCATGGCGGGCACGGCGCCGGCGCTGCGCCGCCTCGTCATCCGCGCCGAACGCCAGCCCGGCGCCACGGACACCGTCGGCCTGATCCGGTTTTCCGTCGCCGACTTCGGCAGCGGCATCGCGCCCGAACTCGCCGACCACCTGTTCACCCACTTCTTCTCCACCAAGCGCGACGGCATGGGCCTGGGCCTGAGCCTGTGCCGCACCGTCGTCGAGCAGCACGGCGGCCAGTTGCTCTTCGAACCCAACCCGCCCTGCGGTACCATTTTTTCCTTCACCCTGCCGCTGCACCCGGCGCCCGCGCCCGAAGCCCCGGCCGCCGCGCCGCCCCTTTGCGAATCGACCGCCCGATGAGTTTTTCCCGTATCGCCGCCGTCCACGTGATCGACGACGACGCCAGCGTGCGCGAGGCGCTGGGCTGGCTGCTGCACACCCGCCACCTGCTCGCTGAGCCCTACGCCAGCGCCGAGCAATTCCTGCAGACGCTCGACGCCAGCGGGCAGGACTTCATCCCCCCGGTACCTTGCTGCCTGCTGCTGGACGTGCGCATGCCGCCCGGCATGAGCGGCCTGGCGCTGTTCCAGCAACTGCTCGACCGCCAACTGCTCGACGTCCTGCCCGTGATCTTCCTCAGCGGCCACGCCGACGTCGCCATGGCCGTCGACGCCGTCAAGCGCGGCGCCTTCGACTTCTGCGAGAAACGCTTCATCGACAACGCCCTGGTCGACCGCGTCGAACAGGCGCTGGCGCACAGCTGCCAGGCCCTGGCGCAACGCCAGCAGCGCCGCGACCTGGCCCGCCTCATCGACGACGGCCTCACCGAGCGCGAGCGCCGCGTGATGGAGCTGGTGGTGCAGGGCCTGTCCAACAAACAGGTCGCCGACCAGCTCGACATCAGCGTGCGCACGGTGGAAGTCCACCGCGCGCGCGTGTTCGACAAGATGGGCGTGAAGTCGGCCGTGGAGCTGGCGAATCGGCTGCATCACGTGCGGTGAGCGGGGGCGCCCCGTGCGCGCCAAAGAAACATGCGGACGCCCGCCCGAAATCCACAGAGGCTGCGGCAAAGGCCGGCCAGATCAGTGCCTTGCGCCAGGGCAGGGCCCGTATGCTTTTTGCTTCCCCATCTCCCGAGAATTCTCCATGTCTCTGTCCCAATTCAAGGTGTTGACCTTCGACGTGGTCGGCACACTGATCGACTTTGAGCGCGGCATGCTCGACTACCTGCGCCGGGCCGTGCCGGACAGTGCGGTCAGCGACGACGCCTTCCTGGCGGCCTACCGCGCCGCGCGCAAGCGCAGCGGCACCGACTGGTACCCCGACGACCTGGAGCACTGCTGGCACGCCATCGCGCCGCAGCTCGGCCTGCCCGACACCGCTGCGCTGGCGCGCGGCCTGCGCGATTCGGTGGCCGAATGGCCCGCTTTCCCCGATGCGCCCGAGGCGCTGCAGCGCCTGCGCCAGCGCTTCAAGCTGGTGACCATGACCAACGCGCAGTCCTGGGCGCTGGCGCATTTCAGCCGCACCCTGGGCGACCCCTTCGACCTGCTGCTGAGCTGCGACGACGCGCTGTGCGAAAAGCCCGACGCGCGCTACTTCGCCTATGCGCGTGGCCGCTACGAAGGCGCCTGGGGCTACCGGCAGGCCGAAAACCTGCACGTGGCGCAAAGCCAATACCACGACATCGGCATCGCGCGCAAACTGGGCATCACCAGCTGCTGGATCGAGCGCCGCCATGGACAGGCCGGTTCGGGCGGCACCATCGAAGCCGAGCACACCGTGCCCGACTTCCACTTTCACACACTCGCCCAGCTGGCCGATGCGGTCGAGGCTGGTCAATGACGCAAACCGAAAGCCACCCGATGAGCATCACCATCCTGCGCCAATCCGCCACGCTGGGCGGTTTCGAGAACCAGGGCACGCCCGCCACGCCCCTGAGCCAGCCGCCCTGCGACTTCAGCGGCATCGATGTCGACCTGGCCGGCGCCGGCGACAACCGCAGCGGCCTGTGGGAATGCACGCCCGGGCGCTTCCAGCGCCAGTTGGCGAATGCCGAGGTCATGCACATCCTCGCGGGCGCCTGCACCTTCACGCCCACGGGCGGCGAGCCGCTGCAGATCCGCGCGGGCGACACGCTGTTCTTCCCGGCTGAGACGACCGGCGAATGGCATGTGACCGAGACCCTGCGCAAGGTCTTCGTGATCCTGTCGGCCTGAGTCGCTGAGTCGGATACGTGCGCCAGCCTGCACGGCCCGCGCGCCCGGACCCGCCGCCCGCCTGGGCGGCGGCCGTCTTCAGGCCGCCTGGGCCGTGTCCTGCGCTGCCGCGAAGCGGCCGATGGCGTAGGGTGCCAGCGGGATCTCGGTGTGGCCGGTGGCCAGCAGTTCGGCCAGCGTCTCGCCCACGCCGGGGCTGATGGCGAAGCCCTCGCCGTTGAAGCCGAAGGCGTAGTGCAGGCCTGGCACGCGCGCGCTCGGGCCCAGCACGGGTTGCCAGTCGGGCGTGTAGCCCTCGATGCCGCTCCAGACGCGGATCAGCTGCACCTGCGCGAAGGCCGGCACGAAGCGGCGCAGCTCGCGCAGCTGGCGCAACACGTTGTCGGGCCGCACGTAGGCGCGGATGTGGTCGGCGTGCGCCGGGCCCTTGAGGCCGCCGCCGAAGACGATGTTGCCGCGCGCGATCTGGCGGAAGTACAGGCCCTCGTGCTCGATCGGCGAGGACAGGCCGATCGATGGGCCGATGGCGTAGGGCAGCGGCTCGGTCACGCCCATCTGCGGGCCGCGCGGATCAAGCGGCGCGGGCTCGCCGAACTGCGCGGCCAGCGCGCCGGACCAGGCGCCGCAGGCCACCACCATCTGTGCCCCGCGGAAGTGCCGGCCGTCGGTGGTGTGGGCGGAAAAGCCGTCGCTGCCGTGGGCGACGTGGGCGACCTCGGCGTGCTCGACGATGCGGGCGCCGGCACGTTGCGCGGCGCGCGCGAAGGCCGGGCCGGCCAGGCGCGGATTGGCGTGGCCGTCCTGCGGCGAGTACGAGCCCGCGACCACGCCGGGCGCGAAGATGCCCCAGCGCTGGCGCAATTGCTCGGCCGTGAAGAGCTGCAGGTCCAGCCCCAGCGGCCGGACCTCGTGCGCGTGCCGTTCGATCACCGCGGCCTGCTGCGGCGTGTAGCACACGCGCAGGTGGCCGTAGGGCACGAATTCCAGGTCCTCGCCCAGCAGTTCCTTGACGCGGCCCCAGACGGCGCGCGCGCGGTTGGCCAGCGGCATCTGGTGCAGCTCGCGGCCCTGGCGGCGCACGTTGCCGAAGTTGGTGCCGCTGGCCTGGCGGCCGACCAGCTCGCGTTCGAGCAGCGTGACCGACAGGCCGCGCTGGCGCAGGAAGAAGGCGGTGGTGGTGCCCATCAGGCCGCCGCCCAGGATCAGCACGTCGCTGTCGTGCGTGGGGTTCGAAGCAGTGTGGCTCATGGGAGTCTCTTCGCCCGGGCGGGCTGCGGCGCTCATGCCTGCACCTCGCGGGTGTCCATCATCAAGGGTTTCACGGGCGCCTGCGAGCGCAGGCGGCCGACTTGTTCGACCGGAATGCCGCAGGCCTGCGCCACGATCTCGGCTGAGGCATGGCCGCAAAAACGGCCCTGGCAGCGGCCCATGCCGACGCGGCTGAAGGCCTTGGCGCGGTTGACTTCCTGGCTGCCCAGCTCGCTCACGCAGCGGCGCAGTTCGCCGGCGGTCACGCTCTCGCAGCGGCAGACCACGGCGGCGTCGGGCAGGGTGGCGGCCTGCGTGTGCGGCCAGGGAAAGGCGCGCGCCAGGCCCTGGCGGAAGCGGTCCATCTTCTCCAGCGTGCGGCGCAGCGCGGGGG
>JASGEH010000109.1:0-8258 GCA_047606565.1 Comamonas sp. | reverse complement strand
GCTTCCGGCTGGCAGCTTTCGGCCAGTGGCGGGCCGTCGCGGCGGACCACGATGTGGCGGGTGTCGTAGCACAGCTCGATGCGCCGGGACTGCGGCACTTGCTGGCGCACGAACTGCTCGATCGAGGCGGGCATGCTGACTTGCATCTGCAGGGCGCGCAGGTCTTCGATCGGGTGGTCGCGCACATGGACCAGCGGCGTGAAGTGGGCCGCGATGACCAGCCAGCGGGCGCCGACGTCGATGGTCTCGGGCTGGTAGCCTTGCGCGCGCAGCCATTGCTGGGCGGCTTCGCGCGGCTGCGGCGCGCCGTCGGCGTTGCCCCAGGCGTCGGCGATCATCTCCATCACCCACTGGTTGCAGTTCTGGTAGCGGGTGCTCCAGGCGTAGGCGTTGGCGCTGTAGTCGGCCGACAGCAGGGCCAGGGCCTGGCGCTTGTCCAGCGCGGCAGCGGCCAGCGTCTGGCCCTGGGCTTCGGGCAGCAGCAGCAGCGAGACGTAGCCGTGGGAGGGGTCGTCGGCGCCCAGCATGAAGCCGGAGATGCCCTGGTCGAACAGCCGCGCGCGCGATTCGTCGCAGGCGTAGTAGAGCTGGCGCACGGCCCAGGGGCCGGCCGGGTTGTCGGCCAGCGCGATGCCGGCGTGCGAGTAGCGGATGCCGAAGCGCGCCAGATCGGTGCCGGTGCGCGAGATCAGCGCGGCGCCGTGGCCGGCGCGCGCCAGTTCCTGCTTGACCACGGCGGCGAAGCGCAGCAGCCGGTCCTGCCGGCTGGCGTCGATGTGCGAGGGCTTGTCGCAGAAGCCCGAGGTCGAGGTGCCGGCTTGCGCCGGCACCGCCGCCAGCAGGGCCGCCAGGATGGCGGCCGCTGCCAGCAGCGCGGTGGCCGCGCGCCGGGCCGCACGTTGGGCCAAGGGGCGGCGCTCCATCAAAGGGCGACGACGTGCGAGCCCAGGTCGCGTTGCCAGGTGTCGTCCAGCGCCAGGAAGAAGGCCTGGTGGTCGTCGGCATGCGCGAATTCCCAGCCGTAGTCGCGGCGCTGGGCCTGCACGCGGTCGCCGGTGGCGACGGCGCGCGCTTCCAGGGCCTGCTGCGGCACCCACAGGAAGAATTCGTGGCCGGCTGCGGCGCCTTCGTTGCGCAGGGTCAGGCGGACGCGGCCGGGGCGCTCGGCGCTCTGGGCCACTTCCATGACCTGGTATTCGCCTTCGGCCACGGTGTCGTCGCCCTTGGAGCTGTTGCTGGAGCCCTCGATGGAGTCGGAGACGCTGCCCGAGGACGCCGAGCCGGCGCTGGAGGCCGAGGACGTGAACAGTTCGGCATGGGCCGGCAGGCCGATGCCGGCGCTCAGCAGTAGCGTCAGGGCCAGCGCGGGCAGGGGCCGGCGGCGCGTTGCGCCAGCGGTGGCGGCGGGGTGGGCGAGGGGGGAGGAGTGTGTGGTGTTGGTCATGGTGGCAGGGGTAGTGAGGATGGGGAAATCATTGAAGTTCGGCGGCCAGCGCGGTGGCGCCCTTGTCGATGCCGACCTGGGCGGCACTCATGCGGCCCATTGTGGCGCCGACGTTCATCGAGTTGGGGTATTGCTTGGCGACGAAGGCTTCGAGCAACTGCTGGCTCTGGGCGTCGAAGATTTCGACGGCGTAGCTGACCGAGCCGGTGAAGGTGCCCTCGCCGCCGGCGACGGACTGGTACCAGTTGTAGGGGCCGCCGCCGATGTCGAAGCGCGTGAAGGTGCTGATGCCGGCGGTGGTGCCCTTGGCGCCGGTCAGGGTGAGCTTGAGGCGCAGGGTCTGCGGCGCCGCGTCGGGCACGATGCGAAAGCGCGTCTTTAACTGGTCGCGAAAACGCTTGCGCATGTAGTCGGCGAGCGCCTGCTTTTCGTCTTCGCTCACGTCCTCGAACTGGTGGTCCTGGCCGGTGTAGATCGCCACCGGATCGACGATCACGCGGGTGTAGCGGCTCCAATCCACATCCTGGTTGAGGCGATAGGGCACGTGCTTGTCGCCCAGCGTTGGGCGCAGCAGGGGCGCTGATTCGAGCTGGGCATAGCGGGTGGGCTGGCTGCCGGCGCAGCCCGCCAAGACCAGGCAGGCTGCGATGAGGGAGGGATAGACCAGGCGCATGGAGAACCTCGCGAGATGAGCGTTGAACGATGGCACGGCGCGGCAAGGGCCGGGGGCTGGTCTGTTTTGAATTTTTCTTAAATGAACCGTGCGGTACTGTTATGGTAGGTGGATATTCGGGCTTGTCAAGCATCGCGGATGCCGTCAATCCGATGTTTCCGCGATACAAACGTGTGTCACGTGCCGGACACGAGGCGCTACGATCAAGACCGTTATGGGGGACAGGGAATGCGAGTACGGACCGAGGCGAGGCGCCAGGCCATCATCGAGGCGGCGGCCCGATTGTTCGAGGAAGTGGGCTATGAAGCCGCGTCGATGAACGAACTGGCCAAGCGGCTGGGCGGATCGAAGGCGACGCTGTACGGCTATTTCGCCTCGAAGGAGGAACTCTTTGCGGCCGTGGTGCAGACCGATGCGACGGCCTACCTGGCCGATGCCACCGCGCGCTTGCTGGACGCGCTGGCCGGGCCGTTCGAGGTCGAGGCCTTGCTGATGGATTTCGGCGACCGGGCACTGCAGGTGCTGGCCAACGACCGCCGCGCCATCGCGGTCTACCGCATGATCGTGGCCGAGGCCAGCCGCTCCGACATCGGCCAGTTGTTCCAGGAAGCGGGGCCGCGCCAGGCGGTCGAAGCGCTGGCCCGGGTGATGGCCGTGGGCGTGGCGCAGGGCCGCCTGCGCGACATCGAGCCGCTGGTGGCCGCCAACCAGTTTCTCGCGCTGCTGACGGCCGAGGTCAGCAGCCGCCTGTTCGAGCGCGAGTCGGCACCGATCGCGCCCGCCGAGGTGCGCCGCAAGGTCGCGCGCGCCGTCGAGACCTTTCTGCGCGGCACCGTGCGCCAGCCCGCCGCCGCGGTGGTGGGGTAATCAAGCGGCTGTTTCTTCTGCGGCCGAGTTTCCACCGGCCGATTCTCCTGCGGCCGTGTGTCCCGTTTCCGAAAGCGGCTCCTGGCTGCCGGCGTAGCCGTTTTGCCGCCAGGCCTCGAACACCGTCACGGCCACCGCGTTCGACAGGTTCAGGCTGCGCTGGCCGGCGCGCATGGGCAGGCGCAACCACTGGGCGCTGGCGATGGCGGTGCGGATGGCCTGGGGCAGTCCGGCGGTTTCCGAGCCGAACACCAGCCAGTCGCCGGGCGCGAAGCGCTGGCCGTGCGCCGGCCGCCGCGCGTGGGTGGTGAGGGCGAACAGGCGGGCCGGATCGGGCTGCTCTGCGGCGAGGAAGTCGTTCCAACTGGCGTGGCGCCGCACCTCGGCGTACTCGTGGTAGTCCAAGCCGGCGCGGCGCAGTTGCTTGTCTTCCATCGAGAAACCGAGGGGCTCGACCAGATGCAGCCGGCAGCCGGTATTGGCCGCCAGGCGGATGACGTTGCCCGTGTTGGGCGGGATTTCGGGGTGGACGAGCACGATATTGAACATGGGCGGCATTGTCGCGCGGCTGGCGGCTCGGAGGCCCGTGTCATGTTCACGTCATGCCCGCGCCAGCACCACCGCGCCCACTTCCCGCGCCCCAGCCCGTTTGAGCGCGGCGGCGGCCGCACCGAGCGAGGCGCCAGTGGTCATCACGTCGTCCACCAGCAGAATGCGGCTGCCAGGCAACTGGTGCGCGCGCGCGGCGGGTACGCGGTAGGCGCCGCGCGCGTTGGCCTGGCGCTGGGCGTGGCTCAGCCCGTGCTGCGGCGGGGTGTCGCGGTGTTTTTCCAGCCAGCCGGGCCGCAGAGCCGGTGGACGCGCGAGCGTGGCCGCGCTGAGCAGGGCGCGGGCCAGCGCGGCCGACTGGTTGAAGCCGCGCTCGGCCAGGCGCTGGCGCGACAGGGGCAGGGGGATGACGACATCCACGCTGGTCAGCCGCTCGGCTAGCCCGGGTGTCGCCGCCATGTGTCGGCCCAGCGCACGGGCCAGCCCGAGGTCGTTGCCGAATTTCAGCCGCGCCAGCAGGCCGGACCAGGGGTAGGCGTAGTCCTGCCGGGTCAGCGCCCAGTCCAGCGCGGGTGGCCGGCGCTGGCAGGCCGCGCATGGGCCGGACGGCGCGGCGGGCGCCAGCGGCAGGGCGCAGTGTGGGCAGCGCCGGGCGGTGTCGGCGAAGCAGGCGGTGCAATCGACGCACAAGGTTTGCGCGGGCCAACCGTGGCAGATGCGGCAGCGCGCCGGCAGGGCCAGCAGCCCCAGAACGCCGGCGGCATGGGCGACATGGGCGCGCAGGCCCGGCGCCGGCTGCGCGGGCGGTGGCGGCATCGTGGCGCGGTCTTCGGGCATCGGGGCTGGGGCTTGCGGGTGGTTCGGCGCGCGGGGCGGCAGTGTCTGACGCTCCCCAATATACTGCCCGGTTCGGCTGTCGATCGGGTCTGTGCACAGGCACCTGGGCGGCGGCTGCCTTTCCTTTCTTTTCGCCCGGGCCATGACCGAAGACCGTTCGAACGCTTCCTTGCCGACCACGCCGGTCACCTCGCCCACGCCGCCCACCATCGACGCCGTGGCCGCCGAGCGCTGGCGGGTGGGGGCGCCGGCCTTGTCGCCGTGGCTGCACGAGGAAATCGGCCAGCGCATGCAGGAGCGGCTGGGCTGGATCAAGCGGCAGCCCGCCGCCTGGGCCGACTGGTCGCCCTTGCGCGGTGGTCTGCGCACCCACGCGCAGGTGGCGCAGCGCTACCCGCAGGCGCGCGCGGTGCTGGTCGAGTCGGCCGAGCCGCTGGCACGCGCGGCGCGAGAGTTGCTTGCGCCGCAGCGGTCGTGGTGGCGGCGGCTGGCGTCCGGCCCGGGTCCCGCGCTGGAGATGGTGCCCGACGGCCGCGGCCTGCAGGTCGACATGGTGTGGGCCAACATGGGCCTGCACACCGCCGCCCAGCCTCAGCGCCTGATGGCGCAGTGGCACGACGCGCTGGTGCCTGACGGCTTTCTGATGTTTTCCTGCCTGGGGCCGGACACCGCGCGCGAGCTGCGTGCGCTCTACCAGGCCCAGGGCTGGCCGCCGCCGGGCCACGCCTTCACCGACATGCACGACTGGGGCGACATGCTGGTGCAGGCGGGCTTCGCCGAGCCGGTGATGGACATGGAGCGCATCGTGCTCACCTACGACAGCGCGGCGCGCCTGCTGCAGGAGTTGCGCGAGATCGGCCGCAACCTGCATCCTGCCCGTTTCCCGGCGCTGCGTGGGCGCGGCTGGCGGCGCGCGCTCGAACAGGCCCTGGCCGGAGGGACTGGAGCGGACCCGGGCGCGCCGGCGGGCGGGCGTTTGTCGCTGACCTTCGAGGTCATCTACGGCCACGCCTTCAAAGCCGCGCCGCGCGTGCCGGTCGCGGGCACCAGCAG
Organism: Comamonas sp.; assembly: GCA_047606565.1. GTDB lineage: Bacteria > Pseudomonadota > Gammaproteobacteria > Burkholderiales > Burkholderiaceae_C > Comamonas_F. Next base: position 2,835 of record JASGEH010000109.1, on the reverse strand, counting down.
CATCGGGCTCGACGACATGCGCAGCCTGCTGCGCTCGGGCAAGAAGCCCGTCAGGCCGGCGTCCTGATGCGCCCGCGTGGCTGGTGTGCAGCCTGCGGCCCCTGCTGATATGCTCGCGCGCCTGCGTTTGCCGTTTGTTCTTTTTTCTTCTTTGTTTCCTGCCCGCCCCATGTCCTTGATGACCGCCGCCCTTCCTTTCCTGTCTCGCGCCCGGCCGCTGCTGGCGGCGGGCGGATTGGCGCTGGCCGCAGGCGCCGCGTGGGCGCAAGACACCGCGCCGGCTCCGGCGGCCGGGGGGGGGCTGCGCCTGGGCTTGCTTTGGCTGTGTGCCATCTTGTTCGCGGCGGTGTTCGTGGCCATGCTGGCGGCGATCTGGCACCACCGCCGCGCGGTGAAGCGGCGCGGCGAATCGATGCAGGAACCGGCCTGGCTGGAGCTGTGCTGGACGCTGGTGCCCATCCTGATCGTGCTGGGCGCGGCCTGGCCGGTGTTCAAGCTGTTGACGTGATTTCTTGAATTTCTTGCGATTTCTGAATGAAAAACAGGAGCATCAGGCTCTGGGTTTGCAAGGGTTTTTATAGGTTCCATGTTTTTAAGCTGGAGTCCAATCGCGGGTTTCTTGCGACAGGTCAGATGCCGCGCGGGGAGCGATCCGGCAAAATAGCGGGTTGACGTGTGGCCCGCTGGGCGCCACGCGCCGGCGTGGCGGTCCGCGATGTGTGCGTGCTCCGGGCCGCCCCCCGCTTCTTTGCTCCCCCCGCTGGAATGAACGACGTGCAAGATCTCTACAACTGGGCGCCCGTGCTGCGCGTGATGCTCATGGGCATCATCGTGGCCATGGGCCCCCTGGCGTGGATCTGGCTGCGCAACCGCCGGGCCTCGCCCGCGCGGCGGCTGCGGCTGCTGACCTTGATGACGTTGTTCCTGACCTTCGACCTGGTCGTCTTCGGCGCCTTCACGCGCCTGACCGATTCGGGCCTGGGCTGTCCCGACTGGCCGGGCTGCTACGGCTTTGGCAGCCCGGTCGGCGCGGTCGAGCACATCAGCGCGGCGCAGCAGGCGCTGCCCGACGGCCCGGTCACGCACTCCAAGGCCTGGATCGAGATGATCCACCGCTACCTCGCCACCGGCGTGGGCGTGCTGATCCTGACCCTGACTCTCGGCGGCTGGCTGGAGCGCCGCCGCACCGGCGTGTCGCCGTGGTGGCCCACCTTCACGCTGGCGTGGGTGCTGCTGCAAGGCGCTTTCGGCGCGCTGACGGTGACGATGAAGCTGTTCCCGCTGATCGTCACCGGCCACCTCATCGGCGGGCTGGTGCTGCTGGTGCTGCTGCGCATCCAGGCCGCCAAGTTCGCGCGGGCGCACGACGGCGTTCAGCCCCTGGGCGTGCCGCCGGGCCTGCGCCGGCTGATGGGGCTGGCCGCCGCCGTGCTGGCCGTGCAGATCGCGCTGGGCGGCTGGGTCAGCACCAACTACGCCGTGCTGGCTTGCACCGATTTCCCGCTGTGCCACGGCAGCTGGTGGCCGAGCATGGACTTCGCCCAGGGTTTCCGCCTCTGGCGCGAACTGGGCATGACGCACGAGGGCGACTACATCGGCTTCGAGGCGCTCACCGCCATCCACTACACGCACCGGCTGTTCGCCTATCTGGTGGCCGCCGTCATGGGTGCGCTGGCCTGGCGGCTGTGGCGCACGCCGGGGCTGTCGCGCGCGGCGCGCGGCCTGCTGGGCATCGTGGCCGTGCAGGTCGCCACCGGTATCAGCAACGTCGTGCTGGATTGGCCGCTGCTGGCCGCCGCGCTGCACACGGCGGGCGCCGCCGGCCTGGCCATCGTCATGACCGGGCTGCTCTGCCGCAGCCGCGCCCAGCCTTTCCCCCACAACCAGAACCAACCGGCCGCTCCCGCGACGGCCCGGGCAGGAGTTGCCGCATGAGCGCAACCAAGACCTTGAACGACATGAGCCGCTGGCAGCAGTACTACGCGCTGACCAAGCCCCGGGTGCTGCAACTGATCGTGTTCTGCGCCTTCATCGGCATGGTGCTGGCCGTGCCCGGCCTGCCGACCCTGGCCGAGCTGCAGCGCATGCTGCTGGCCTGCCTGGGCATCTGGCTGGTGGCCGGCGCGGCGGCGGCCTTCAACTGCCTGGTCGAGAAGACCATCGACGCCAACATGAAGCGCACCGCCTGGCGGCCGACCGCGCGCGGCGAACTCAGCGACGGCCAGACGCTGTTCTTCTCGGCCGTGCTGTGCAGCCTGGGCTCGCTGGTGCTGTACTGGGGCGTCAACCCGCTGACCATGTGGCTGACGTTTGCCACCTTCGTCGGCTACGCGGTGGTCTACACGCTGCTGCTCAAGCCGCTGACGCCGCAGAACATCGTCATCGGCGGCGCCTCGGGCGCCATGCCGCCGGTGCTGGGCTGGGCCGCGCTGACCAACCACGTGGGGGCCGAGGCGCTGCTGCTCTTCCTCATCATCTTCGTCTGGACGCCGCCGCACTTCTGGGCGCTGTCGCTCTACCGCGTCGAGGACTACCGCAAGGCCGGCCTGCCGATGCTGCCGGTCACGCACGGCAACCGCTTCACGCGGCTGCAGGTGCTGCTCTACACCGTGCTGCTGCTGGCCACCTGCATCCTGCCCTTCGCCTACGGCATGAGTTCGTGGCTGTACTTGGCCGCCGCCGTGGTGCTCAGCCTGGGCTTCATGGGCCACGCCTGGGCGCTGTGGCAGGCTTATTCCGAGCCGCTGGCGCGCAAGACCTTCCGCTTCTCGCTCGTGCACCTGAGCCTGCTGTTCGCGGCCCTGCTGCTCGATCACTATCTGTTCTGACCGGCAG
>JASGEH010000108.1:0-10376 GCA_047606565.1 Comamonas sp. | reverse complement strand
TCATCATGGAACTGACGCCACGCGAAAAAGACAAGCTGCTGATCTTCACCGCCGCCCTGCTGGCCGAGCGCCGCAAGGCGCGCGGCCTCAAGCTCAACTACCCCGAAGCCATCGCCTTCATCAGCGCCGCCGTCATGGAGGGCGCGCGCGACGGCCGCAGCGTTGCCGAGCTGATGAGCGCGGGCCGCGCCCTGCTCACGCGCGACGACGTGATGGAGGGCGTGCCCGAGATGATCCCCGACATCCAGATCGAGGCCACTTTTCCCGATGGCACCAAACTGGTGACCGTGCACCAACCCATCGCATGACGCCAAGAATCTTGGAATCCCTTTTAAAAATGCACCAAATCAGTGATTTTCAAATGACATCCACCGCCACACTCCGTCCCCTGTCTTCGCAGAATGGTGCAAATGGTGCGAAACGCGCCGCCCTGGTGGCCGCCGCCGCGCTGCTGCCGGCGCTGGCAGGCGCCCACGTCGGCGTCGACGGCCACCACCACCCGGGCTTCGCCACCGGCTTCATGCACCCGCTGACCGGGCTCGACCACCTGGCCGCGATGCTCGCCGTGGGCCTGTGGAGCGCGCTGGCCGCGCGCCGCGCCGGACCCGAGCTGCTGTGGGCGCCGCTGGGCTTCGCCGGCATGCTGCTGGTGGGCGCGCTGCTGGGGCTGGCAGGCGTCGCGGTGCCCGCGGTGGAGCCCATGATCGCGGCCTCGCTGCTGGTCATCGGCCTGCTGGCCGCCACCCGCCTGCGGCTGCCGGGGTGGGCGGCGGCGGCCGTGGTCGGTGCCTTCGCCGTCTTCCACGGGCTGGCGCATGGCTACGAACTGGCGGGCGAGGCCGGTGCCGCCGCCACCCTGGCCGGCATGCTCGCCGCCACCGTGCTGCTGCATGCCACCGGCATGGCCATCGGCTGGGCGCTGCGCCACGGCCACGCGGTGCTGGCGCGCGCGGCCGGCGCCGGCGTCGCGGCGCTGGGCGTCTTCATGCTGGCCCAACTCGCCTAAGAGCTTCAAAGGACAGCCCATGATCCCCGGCGAAATCCTCACCGACGGCCCCGACCACGCGCTCAACACCGGCCGGCGCACCCTCACCCTGGTGGTCAGCAACGCCTCCGACCGGCCGATCCAGGTCGGCTCGCACTACCACTTCGCCGAGACCAACGCGGCGCTCGACTTCGACCGTGCGGCCGCGCGCGGCATGCGGCTGAACATCGCCTCGGGCACCGCCGTGCGTTTCGAGCCCGGCCAGCAGCGCACCGTCGAGCTGGTCGACCTGGCCGGCGCCCGCGTGGTGCACGGCTTCCGCGGCCTCGTGCAGGGAGCGCTCTGATGGCCACCATGGGACGCCGCGCCTACGCGGAAATCTTCGGCCCCACCGTGGGCGACCGGGTGCGGCTGGCCGACACCGGCCTGTTCATCGAGGTCGAGCAGGACTACACGCTGCGCGCCGGCAGCCACGGCGAGGAAGTCAAGTTCGGCGGCGGCAAGACCATCCGCGACGGCATGGCGCAAAGCCAGCGCAGCCGCGCCGAAGGCGCCGTGGACACGGTGCTGACCAACGCACTGATCCTCGACCACTGGGGCATCGTCAAGGCCGACATCGGCCTGAAAGACGGCCGCATCGCCGCCATCGGCAAGGCCGGCAACCCCGACACCCAGCCCGGCGTGGACATCGTCATCGGCCCCGGCACCGAGATCATCAGTTGCGAGGGCAACATCGTCACCGCCGGCGGCATCGACAGCCACATCCACTTTATCTGCCCGCAGCAGATCGAGGAAGCCCTGGCCGCCGGCATCACCACCATGCTGGGCGGCGGCACGGGCCCGGCCACCGGCACGCTGGCGACCACCTGCACGCCCGGGCCCTGGCACATCGAGCGCATGCTGCAGGCCGCCGACGCCTTCCCCATGAACCTGGCCTTCCTGGGCAAGGGCAACGCCAGCCTGCCCGGCGCGCTGCGCGAGCAGATCGCGGCCGGCGTCGTCGGCCTGAAGCTGCACGAGGACTGGGGCACCACGCCCAGCGCCATCAGCAACTGCCTGGACGTGGCCGACGAGACCGACACCCAGGTCGCCATCCACTCCGATACCCTCAACGAATCCGGCTTCGTCGAGGACACCATGGCCGCCACCCAAGGCCGCGTGCTGTGCGCCTTCCACACCGAAGGCGCGGGCGGCGGCCACGCGCCCGACATCCTCAAGGTGGTGGGCGAGGCCAACTTCCTGCCCTCCTCCACCAACCCGACCATGCCCTACACCGTCAACACGCTCGACGAACACGTCGACATGCTGATGGTCTGCCACCACCTCGACGCTGGCATCGCCGAGGACCTGGCCTTCGCCGAAAGCCGCATCCGCCGCGAAACCATCGCCGCCGAGGACATCCTGCACGACCTCGGCGCCATCAGCATGATGAGCAGCGACAGCCAGGCCATGGGCCGCGTGGGCGAAGTCGTCATCCGCACCTGGCAGACGGCCGACAAGATGAAGGCCCAGCGCGGCTGGCTCGCCAACCCGCAGCCGACCGGCCACGGGGTGCCCGAGGACAGCAGCCGCAACGACAACTTCCGCGCCAAGCGCTACGTCGCCAAGTACACCATCAACCCGGCCATCGCCCACGGCATGAGCCACGAGATCGGCAGCCTGGAAGTGGGCAAGTGGGCCGACATCGTGATCTGGAAGCCGGCCTTCTTCGGCGTCAAGCCGGCCCTGATCCTCAAGGGCGGCAGCATCGCCCTGGCCGCCATGGGCGATCCCAACGCCTCCATTCCCACACCCCAGCCCGTGCACTACCGCCCCATGTTCGGCAGCTACGGCGGCGCGCTGGCCAAGTCCTCGCTCACCTTCGTCTCGCAAGCCGCCCTGGCCGCCGGCGTGGGCGAACGCTACGGCCTGCAGAAAACACTCTCGGCCGTCCACGGCATCCGCCAGTTGCGCAAGAAGGACCTCATCCACAACGGCTACACGCCCCGCATGGAAATCGACCACCAGACCTACGCCGTGCGAGCCGACGGCGTGCTGCTGGCCTGCGAACCGGCGAAATCGCTGCCGATGGCGCAGCGCTATTTCCTGTTTTGACGAGGACCGTCGCACAGCCCACACGGCCAGCGACTATCCGGCCGGCCTCACCGCTGGCGAGTCTGCCAGCGCCGCAGCAGGCTACCCGCCACCAGCGCCGGTAGCAGCAGCCAGGCCTCGGGGTTGCCGTAACCGATCGAAGCGATGGCCGGGCCCGGGCAGTAGCCGGCCAGGCCCCAGCCGATGCCGAACAACAGCGCGCCGGCCAGCAGTGGTGCGTCGATGGCGCGGGCCGTGGGCAGGTGGAACTGGCTGTCGAACAGCGGTGCCGGACGGCGCAGCACCCAGCGGTAGCCCACGAAGGTCACCGTCACGGCCGCACCCAGCACCAGCAGCAGGCTGGGGTCCCAGGCGCCGGCCAGGTCCAGAAAGGCCAGCACCTTGCGCGGATCGGTCATGCCCGCCACCGCCAGGCCCAGCCCGAAGACCAGGCCCGAGGCCAGCGCCGCCAATCCCTGCCTCATGCCAGACCTCCCCAGACGTGGCGCGCCACGAAGGTGGTGGCGATGGCCGCCAGCAGGAACACCGCCACGGCCGCCAGCGAGCGCGGCGACAGCCGCGCCAGCCCGCACACGCCATGGCCGCTGGTGCAGCCCTTGCCCAGCGCCGTGCCGTAGCCCACCAGCAACCCGGCCAGCACCAGCGCCCAGGCCGGAAAGCCGGTGCGCGGCGCCAGCGGTGCCAGCGGAAGAACGAGCGACAGCGCGGCATACAGCACCGTGCCCAGCACCAGTCCAACCAGGAATAGCCAGGGCCAGGCCCGCGCGCCGCGCAGCGCCAGGCCCTGGCCCAGGATGCCGCTGATGCCGGCGATGCGCCCGTTGAGCCACAGCAGCAGCACGGCGGCCGCGCCGATCAGGCCTCCGCCGGCGAGCGCGGCCAGTGGCGTGAAAACAGGGGTGTAGTCGGCCATGAATGCAGTCCTTCGTGTGGCGATGGAGGCTAACTCAAATCGCCCCCCCGCGAACTTGCCGGATCACATCACGCGAACGCCAGGCCCGTTGCGCGATATCCTCATATCCAAATCCCCCCGACGAATTGCCCGGCGTCCCCGGATCACGCCCCGGACTTGCGGCACACTGCGAGGCTTGCCTCCCCCTCTCTCCTTGCCCGCCATGACACGACTGCTCGTCAACAAGCTCCTGCCGCAAGGCCAGGGCCTCGCGCCCGTCCTGCTCAAGCGCGCCGCCCAGGTCGAACTCGACTGGGACGTGCGCCAGAAAAGCCGCTTCGACGCCACCGACTCGCTCGGCCGCGCCCTCGGCGTCTTCCTGCCGCGCGGCACCGCCGTGCGCGGCGGCGACGTGCTGGTGACCGAGGACGGCGCCCTGATCCGCGTGCAGGCCGCGCCGCAGCCGGTGCTGGTCATCACCCCCTGCAGCCAGCACGGCTCGCCCTTCGACCTGGTGCGCGCCGCCTACCACCTGGGCAACCGCCACGTGCCCATCGAGTTGACGCCCAGCCATCTGAAGATCGAACCCGACCACGTCCTCGCCGACATGCTGCGCGCCATGCACCTGACCGTGCACGCCGCAACAGAGAGCTTCGAGCCCGAAGGCGGCGCCTACGCGCAGCACGGCGGCCACGGCCACGGGCACGCCCATGACGGGCACTCGCACGATCACCACAACCACAACCACAACCACAACCACAACCACGGTCATGACCACGACCACGCGCATGGACATGCCCACGGCCATTGAGCCCAGCACCGCAGACAGCGGCCACAGCCTGCTGCAGTTGATCTGGCTGGCCTCGCCGGCCCTGCCAATCGGTGGCTTCTCGTACTCCGAGGGGCTGGAGGCCGCCGTCGAGTGGGCCGGCGTCGATAGCGAGGACGCGGCGCGCGAATGGCTGCTCGCGCAGATGCAGCTCGGCGTCGCCCGCAGCGACCTGCCAGCCATGCTGCAGGCCCTGTCCGCCTGGCGCGCCGACGACCGCGCGCGCATCGCCGCGTTGGGCCGCTGGATCATCGAAACCCGCGAAACCAGCGAACTGCGCCTGCAGACCGAGCAAATGGGCCGCTCCTTCGTGGAATGGCTCAAGCTGCACCACACCGACGCCGCGCAGGCCTTCGATGGGCTGGAGCCCACCTACCCCATCGCCTACGCCTACGCCGCGGCGCGCACCTGGGCCACGCCGCGCGAGGCCGGCCTGTCCTATCTGTTCGGCTGGGCCGAAAACATGGTGGGTGCCGCCGTCAAGGCCGTGCCGCTGGGCCAGAGCGCCGGCCAGCGCATCCTCGCCGCGCTGGCGCGGCACATGCCGGCCGCCGTCGACCAGGCGCTGGCCGTCACCGACGCCACCCGGCAGTCTTTCTCCCCCATGCTGGCCATCCTCTCGGCCCGGCATGAAAACCAGTACTCCCGCCTGTTCCGATCATGAGCCACGCCCCCGCCTCCTCCGCCGCCTCCTCCGTTTCCGCCCTGCACCACATTCCCCGCCGCACCAAGAAGCTGCCGCCGCTGCGCGTGGGCATCGGCGGGCCCGTCGGCTCCGGCAAGACCACGCTGCTGGAAATGCTGTGCAAGGCCATGCGCGACCAGTACGACCTGGTCGCCATCACCAACGACATCTACACCAAGGAAGACCAGCGGCTGCTCACCGTCAGCGGCGCGCTGCCAGCCGAGCGCATCATGGGCGTGGAAACCGGCGGCTGCCCGCACACCGCCATCCGCGAAGACTGCTCCATCAACCTCGAAGCCATCGACCGCATGCTGGGCGAGTTCCCCGACGCCGACGTGGTCTTCGTCGAGTCCGGCGGCGACAACCTGGCCGCCACCTTCAGCCCGGAACTGAGCGACCTGACGATCTACGTCATCGACGTCGCCGCCGGCGAGAAAATCCCGCGCAAGGGCGGCCCCGGCATCACCAAGAGCGACCTCTTCGTCATCAACAAGACCGACCTCGCGCCCCACGTCGGCGCCAACCTGGACGTGATGCGCGCCGACACCGCGCGCATGCGCGGCGCCAAGCCCTTCGCCATGACCAACCTCAAGACCCGCGAGGGACTGGCCGAGGTGGTCGCCTTCATCGAGCGGCGCGGCATGCTGGGCAATTGACGCTTGCACCCTCATGGCCCGAATGTCGCAAAACAAAAGACGACAGACGATGAGTTGACCGCCCCAGAGCGGGTAACTATCATTGGTAGCTATCCCCCAACAAGGAGAGCGCCATGCCCGCCACCGCCGAAATCTCCGCCGCCAAGCTGTTCACGTCGGGTCGAAGCCAGGCTGTACGCTTGCCCAAATCGCTGCGCTTCGACGGCAGCGAGGTCATCGCCAAGCGCTTCGGCAACGGCGTCCTGCTGCTGCCGATGGACAACCCCTGGCAGTTGATACGCGAGGCGCTCGACGAGTTCGAGCCAGGCTTCGAATTGCAGCGCGACCAGCCGCCACAGCAGGAACGCGAGGAACTGCGGTGACCGAGTTGCGCTTTCTGCTCGACACCAACACCTGCATCTACATCATCAACCGCCGGCCGGCAGCGGTGTTCACCCGCTTTTCCACCTTGCAGGCCGGATCGGTCGGCATCTCCAGCATCACCGGCAGCGAGCTGCACTATGGCGTAGCCAAGAGCCGGTCGGCTCGCAACCTCGATGCCCTGGAGAAGTTTCTGGCGCCGCTGCACGTCCAGCCCTTTGATGATGCCGCCATGCGCGAATACGGCCCGGTGCGCGCCCATCTGGAAAAGAGCGGCACGCCGATTGGCTCGCTGGACATGCTGATCGCCGCGCATGCCCTGGCCTTGGACGTCGTCCTGGTGACGAACAACCTGCGCGAGTTCAATCGCGTGCCTGGCTTGCGGACTGAAAACTGGGTATGAGCCTACGGCTCACGCGCACCTGTCCCGCATGACCAGACCGCCTTACTCCCCGCGCGGCGCCTCCTTGACGCGGCTGACGAGTTGCGTCGGGCTGACGAAGCGCAGGGCGATGAGCACCCAGAACAAGGTGATCACCATGTAGATCATGGCCATGGCGTCGATCGACTGCGAGGCTCGCACGCCGGTCGAGAAGACGGCGTAGTACAGGGCCACGACCAGCGTCTGGGTGTCCGGGCCGGCGGTGAAGAAGGTCAACTCGAACATGCCGATGGTGCGCACCAGCACCAGCAGCGCCGCCGCCAGGATGCCCGGCACCAGCAGCGGCAGCAGCACGTGGCGGAAATAGCGCGCGGTGTTGGCGCCGAAGATGCGGGCGGCGGACTCCAGGTTGGGGTCGATCTGCTCGATGAAGGGCGTCATCACCAGAATGACGAAGGGCAGCGAGGGCACGAGGTTGGCCAGGATCACGCCCGCCAGCGTGCCGCCCAGCCCGAACTGGTACAGCACGGTCGCCATCGGGATGCCATAGGTCACGGGCGGCACCATCAGCGGCAGCAGGAACACCAGCAGCACCAGCCGCTTGCCCGGGAAGGCGGCGCGCGCCAGCGCATAGGCCGCCGGCACGCCCAGGACCACCGACAGCAGCACCACCGCGCCCACCACCTCGAACGTCACCCACAGCACGTGGGCCAACTGGAAGTCGCTCCAGGCCCGCGCGTACCAGTCCAGCGTCAGACCGGCCGGCCATGGCGTGCCGAACCAGCGCGTGGCGACCGAGTTCATGGCCACCGTCGCGATCATCAGCCCGACGTTGACGAGGAAGAAGATCATCACGCTCCACACCGCGATGCGCCACAGCCGCTCGCCGGCCCCACTCTGGCGCGGCGCTTGGCGCCGGGTGGGGGTCGATGGCGCGGCGGCGCGCGGCAGGGCCGTTGCGCCGGCGGTCCATGTGTCGTTGCGGGCGTTCATCCCTTGCCTCCTGTGGTCGGACCCGAGTAAAAAGCGCGGCGCGCGCCCAGCATGGCACCCACGATCAGCAGTTGGACGCCGCCCATGACGATGGCCACGCACGAGGCCAGCGAATAGTCGTAGCTCTCGAACGCGGCCTCGTAGGCGGCGATCGAGATCACCCGCGTCTCGCCGGCCGGCACCCCCAGCAGCACCGCCGAGGGAAACACCGAGAAGGCCTGGACGAAGGACAGGCAGGCCGCCATGGTCAGCCCCGGCACCAGCAGGGGCAGGTAGATGCGGCGGAACTGCTGCCAGGGCCCGGCACCCAGCGTCGAGGCCGCGCGCGCCAGGGTCGGGTCGATGCCGCTGACGTAGGACAGGATCAGCAGGAAGGCAAACGGAAAGCCCGAGATCACCAGCGAGATCAGCACGCCCCAGTAGTTGTGGGTCAGCCGCACCTCGCTGTCGTACAGGTGCAGGGCCTGCAGCAACTGCGGGAACCAGCCGTTCGGGCCATAGTAGGTGAGCATGCCATCGGCGATCAGCACCGTGCCCAGCGTCATCGGCACCACCAGCAGCAGGGTCGCCAGCTTGGCGGCGGCCGTGCGGCGGCGCAAGGCGAAGGCGGCGGGAATCGACAGCCCGAGGTTGATCAGCGTGGCGGGCACTGCCAGCTTGAGTGTGATCCAGACCGTGGGCCACAGCGTGGTCTCGGAAAAGAAGCGCACGTAGTTGGCCCAGATGCCGCCGCCCTCCACGGGCTGGAAAGACAGCAGCAGGCCGTAGGCGAAGGGGTAGATGAACATCGCCAGCAGGCCGACCAGCGCGGGGGCGACCAGCCAGCTGCGCCGGTCGAAAGCCGTCGGCGCCGGCCCCAGGGCGGCGGCGGTGCTCACTGGACTACCCTCCGTCCTTCGGAGCGGCCGTGCGGCGCTCATGCGCGTTCTCCCGCGTAGACCAGGGCACGGTCGGCCGGCACATGCAGCGCCACCCGCTCGCCCACGGCGTAGTCGCCGGGCAGCCGCGCATACAGCGGGCCGAAGGGCGAGGCCAGGCGCAGCAGCGAGTCGCGGCCGCCGTATTCGACCGTCTCGACGACGCCCTCGAAGGCGTTGTCGTTGGCCGCCGGGCCGCGCTCGAAGTCGTCGGGCCGGATCGCCACGCTGACCTTGCCCGCGCCCGTGCCCTCACCCACGCCGGCCGGCTCCATCAGCACGCCCTCGAAGGCGTGGCCGCCCGCAGCGAGCCGCGCGCGCCCGCCCTGCGCCGAGGTGATGGCGAAATCCAGCACGTTGCGGTAGCCCATGAAGCGCGCCACGTGCAGATTGCGCGGGCGACCGTAGACCTCGCGCGGCGTGCCGACTTGCTGGACCACGCCCTCCTTCATCACCACGATGCGGTCGGCCATGGACAGCGCCTCGTCCTGGTCATGCGTGACGTAGATGGTGGCGCGGTCGAGCCGCCCATGGATGCGGCGGATCTCGGCGCGCATCTCGATGCGCAGCTTGGCGTCGAGATTGGACAACGGCTCGTCCATCAGCACCACCGGCGGCTCGATCACGATCGCCCGCGCGATCGCCACGCGCTGCTGCTGGCCGCCCGACAACTGCCCGGGCAGCTTGCGCTCGTGTCCCACCAGTTGCACCAGTTGCAGCGCCTCGCGCGCACGCCGCTCGATCTCGGCACGGCCGACGCCGCGCATGCGCAGGCCGAAGCCCACGTTGTCGAGCACGCTCATGTGCGGAAACAGCGCATAGTTCTGGAACACCATGCCAAAGCCGCGCTTCTCGCTGGGCAGCACGTCGATGCGCGCCTCGTCGAGCCAGATCGCGCCCGCCGTCAACGGCGTCAGGCCAGCGATGCAGTTCAGCGCGGTCGACTTGCCGCAACCCGAAGGCCCCAGCAAGGCAATGAATTCGCCCCGGCCAATATCCAGGTCCAGGCCGTCGAGCGCGGCCACCGATTGCCCCTCGGCATTGACGAAATGGCGCCCCACCCGCTCAAGGCGCAGGCGCTGGAAGGTATGCGTCATGGAAAAAATCCTTGTCTGTCTGTCATGCGGGCGCAGGCGCCCGGGCCGCCCATCCAGAAGCCCACCGGCCGGCCCCCGGATGCGGCCCTATGCCCCGGCGATGCCCGTCACTTCGATTTCAGTGCGCCCACTTCGGCATCCCACTTCTGGAAGGCCGCCACCATGGCGCTGGCATCCAGCGGCACGGCATGCGGCCGCTCGGCGATCAGCCGGGCGTACTCGGGCCGACCGTACTGGGCGATGACCTCCTGGCTGCGTGTCGGCGCGGCCGACAGCGGCACCTCCTTGGCCGCCGGCCCCGGGTAGAAGTAGCCATCGTCATAGGTCAGGGCCTGTTGCTCGGGCGCCAGCATGAAGGTGATCACCTTGGCGATCACCGCCCGCTTCTCGGCCGACACGCCCTTGGGCACCACGATGTAGTGGGCATCGTTGACCCAGGTGAAGCCATCGAAGGCCTGCACCTTGAAATTGGCCGGCACCACGCCC
>JASGEH010000107.1:0-4372 GCA_047606565.1 Comamonas sp. | reverse complement strand
GATGCGCGCGGCGCGTGGGCCAGCCAGACCAGCGGGATCAGCAGCAGGAACAGCACGGCCGAGGCATAGAAGATGTCGTTGGCCGCGAGCATGAAGGCCTGCTGGTTCACCAGGCGCTCCACCTGCGCCAGCGCCTGCTGGGGCGTGAGGCCGCCGGCCTGCAGGCCCTGCAGCGCCTGGGTGAAGGCCGCGTTGCCCTGGGTGAGCCCCTCGGTGAGCTGGGCATGGTGCAGCGTGGCGCGGCGCTCCCACAGCGTGGTGGCGACCGAGGTGCCGACGGCGCCCGCCACGATGCGCATGAAGTTCGACAGGCCCGAGGCGGCGGGGATGCGCTCCGGCGGGATTCCCGAGAGCGTGATGGTCACCAGCGGGACGAAGAAGAACGCCATGGCGGCGCCCTGCACGAGGGTGGGCACCATGATGGTCGCGAGATCCGCCTGGGTGTTGAAGTTCGAGCGCATCCACAGCACCCCGGCGAACACCAGGAAGGCGAAGGTGGCGAAGTGGCGCGGGTCGCTCTTGCCGATGTTCTTGCCCACCCAGGGCGAGAGCAGCAGCGCCAGCAGGCCCACGGGCGCCAGCACCTCGCCGGCCTGCGTGGCGGTGTAGCCCATGTACTGCTGCAGCCACAGCGGCAGCAGCACCACGTTGCCGAAGAACAGGCCGTAGCCCACGGCGGTGGCGAGTGAGCCGGCCCAGAAGTTGCGGTTGGCGAACAGCGTGAGATCGACGATGGGGTGGTCGTCGCCACGCTCCCAGATCAGGAAGGCCGCGAAGCCGATGGCCGCCACCAGCGCGCAGGCCACGACCCAGGGCGACTCGAACCAGTCGTGCTCCTTGCCGATGTCCAGCATGATCTGCATCGCACCCACCCAGATCACCAGCAGCGTCAGGCCGATGGCGTCGATGGGCAGCTTGCGCGGCGCGGTCTCGCGCTTGCGGAAGAGGACCCAGGTGACGATCGCGGCGGCGAGGCCCACGGGCACGTTGATGTAGAAGATCCACGGCCAGGTCATGTTGTCGGTGATCCAGCCGCCCAACAGCGGCCCCATCACCGGCGCGATCAGCGTGGTCATGGCCCACATCGCCATCGCCAGCCCCGCGAGCGCGCGCGGGTAGCTGGAGAGCAGCAGCGCCTGCGACAGCGGAATCATCGGCCCCGCGACGAAACCCTGCAGCGCGCGCGCGGCGATCAGCAGCGCCATGTTGGGCGCCAGCCCGCACAGCAGCGAGGCGATGACGAACAGCGTGACGCTGGCTACGAACAGCCGCACCTGTCCGAAGCGCTGCGACAGCCAGCCCGTGAGCGGCACCGCGATGGCGTTGGCCACCGCGAAGCTGGTGATGACCCAGGTGCCCTGCGTCGGACTCACGCCCAGGTCGCCCGAGATGGCGGGCAGCGACACGTTGGCGATGGACGAGTCGAGCACGTTCATGAAGGTGGCTGCCGACAGGGCCAGCGTGCCCCAGGCGCGCGCGCTGCCGGTGAGGGGCGGGAGTGGAGTAGCCGTGAAGGCGGGCGTGCTCATGCTCAGGGCTTGAGGTTGGCCGTGATGATGCGGGCCACGTCGGCGTCGGCGCCCTCATCGAGCGATGCATAGACGGCGGTCTGCGCCACGGCCTCCTTGCGCGGGGCCTCGGCCAGCGATGCGCCGCCGCGCTCCTTCGTATCCACCTCGACCTCCATCGACAGGCCGACGCGCAGCGGGTGCTGTTCGAGCTGCGCGGCGTCGAGCGCGATGCGCACGGGCACGCGCTGCACCACCTTGATCCAGTTGCCCGTGGCGTTCTGCGCGGGCAGCAGCGCGAAGGCCGCGCCCGTGCCCACGCCCAGGCCGGCCACGGTGCCGGTGTATTCGACCTTCTTGCCGTACAGGTCGGCCGTGAGCTTCGCGGGCTGGCCCAGGCGCAGGTGGCGCAACTGGTTTTCCTTGAAGTTCGCGTCCACCCACACCCCGTGCAGCGGCACGATGGACAGCAGCGGCGTGCCCGCCGCCACGCGCTGGCCGAGCTGCACGCTGCGTTTGGCGACGTAGCCATCCACCGGCGCGGGCAGGGCGGTGCGGCGGTCGGCCAGGTAGGCCTCGCGTACCTTGGCGGCGGCGGCGAGCACGCTGGGGTGCTGCTCCACGGCCACGCCCTGGGTGAGCGACTGGTTGCTGGCGAGCTGCTCGCGCGCCGCCGCCACGCCGGCCTGCGCGGCTGCGAGCTGGGTGCGCGCGGTGTCGAGCTGGCTTTGCGCGTGGTTGAGTTCTTCCCTGGAGACGGCGCCGTCGCCCGTCAGCATCTGGCGGCGGCGCAGATCGTCCTGCGCGCGGGCGATGTCGGACTGGGCGCGCGCCACGTCGGCCTCGTGCAGGCGCACCTGCGCGGTGAGCGCGCCGTTGCTGGCGTAGAGCTGGCGCGCCTGGCGCACGGCCTGGGCCAGCGCGGCCTCGGCCTGCTGCAGGGCCACGCGCGCGTCGGCCGGGTCGAGCTGCACCAGCGTGCTGCCGGCGCTCACCAGGTCGGTGTCGTCGGCCAGGATGGCGGTCACCGTGCCGCCGGTCTGCGGCGTGATCTGGATCACGTTGCCCTGCACGTAGGCGTTGTCGGTGCTCTCGTAGTGGCTGGCGACCAGCCCGTCGTACAGGCCCCAGGCGGCGCCGGCGAGCACGACCACGCCGGCGAGGGTGAACAGGGCCTTGCGGCGCTTGGGCTTGGGAGTGGCCGGGGCGGGGGATTGCGGTGCGTTCATGGTGAAAACCGGTGTGTGGGGGTGAGGGGATCAGCTCGCGGCGTAGCCGCCGCCGAGGGCGCGCATCACGTTGGCCTGGGCGTCCAGCCGGCGCGCGGCCAGATCGACGGCCTGGCGGCGCTGGGCCAGTACCTGTGTTTCGGCCGAGAGCACCTGCAGGTAGCTGCCCAGCCCGGCCGCGTAGCGCTTGCGCGCGATGGCGTAGGCGGATTCGGCTGCCTCGCCGGCCTGCCGCTGCTCGGCGATCTGGCGCTCGACCGAGGCGCTCGATGCGAGCTGGTCGGCCGCGTCGTGCACGGCATCGAGCAGCGCGGCGTTGTAGCTCTCCACCGCCGCGTCCAGGTCGGCCGACTTGCCCGCCAGGTTGGCGCGCAGGCGGCCCGCGTCGAAGAGGGGCAAGCTCAGGGCCGGGCCCACGCCCCATTCGCGGCTGCTGCCCAGGATGAAGCGGTCCAGCCCCAGGCTGGCCAGGCCCACGAAGGCCGTCAGGCTCACGTTGGGGTAGAACTGCGCGCGTGCCACGGCCACGTCCTGCGTGGCGGCCTCCACGCGCCAGCGCGCGGCGGCCACGTCGGGGCGGCGGCCCAGCAGGTCGGCGGGCAGGGTGGCCGGGATGGCTTCCGACTTGAGGGCGGCCAGCGCAGGTGGGCTCAGCGTCAGCGCCGTTTTCGGCTCGGCGATCAGCGCGCCCAGCGCGTTGCGTGCGAGGGCGATCTGCTCACGCAGGGCTTCGATCTGCTGGCGTGCCTCGGGCAGCGTGCCCTCGCTCTGGCGCAGCTCCAGCTGCGTGTCCAGGCCGGCACTCACGCGCTGCTGCACGAGGTGCAGCATTTCCTCGCGCTGGGCCCGCGTGCGCTCGGCTACCTGCAACTGTTCTTGCAACCGCGCGAGCTGCAGGTAGGCGTGCACCACGTTGGCCGCGAGCAGCAGGCGCGCGGCATCGGCATCGGCGCGCGCGGCGCGGGCCGTGCCCAGGGCCGATTCGAGCGCGGCGCGGTTCTTGCCGAAGAAGTCGATTTCCCAACTGCCTGACAGGCGCGCCGTGTCGATGCTCAGGGTGCTGCCCGCCAGGCCGGTCGGGTAGGGGCCGTTCTCGCTGTAGTGCTGGCGCACGAGGCTCGTGCTGGCGTTGACCTGCGGGCCGAGCGCGGCGCGCGCGGCGTGGGTGAAGGCCTCGGCGCGCGCGATGCGTGCCTGGGCCTGGCGCAGGCCGGGGTTGCCGTCCAGCGCCTGCTGCACCAGCGCGTCGAGCTGCGCGTCGCCGAAGGCGCGCCACCAATCGGGGGCGATGGCCACATCGGCCGTGCCGGGTTCGACGAGCGTGGCCGTGTCGCGCAGGCGGGCCTGCGGGGCGATGCCGCTCGTATCGGCACAGCCCGTGAGCGCGGACAGCGCCAGCAGGGCCACGGCCAGCGTGGCGGCATGGCGCGGCGCGGCGCTGGGCGGCGCGGCGGTGGGGTCGGGGGAGAGGTGGTTTTTCATGTTGTGGTTCTCTCGGATGGCGGGGCGGGTCAGGAGCCGGGCATGGCGCGGGTGTTGGCGTAGATGCGGGCGAGAAAGTCGCGCAACCGTTTCTCCTCGGTTTCGTCGAAGCCCGCGATCAGGTCGTTCTGCACGCCGGCCAGGATCGTGGGG
>JASGEH010000106.1:0-13791 GCA_047606565.1 Comamonas sp. | reverse complement strand
GAGCGCGATTCCTCGGGAATCAGCATGAAGTTGCGGGCCTGCAGGGCGGCGCCCAGCTTGGTCTGGCTGGTCAGCACGGCCAGCGGGATGGCCAGCATCATCGGCAGGGCCACCGGCAGCAGCCACACCAGGGCGCCGGCGTTGACCATGGCGACGGCGGCGGCCAGGGCGGCGACCACGGCGGTCATGGGGGCGAAGCGCTGGGCTGCCATCTTCCACGGCACGGTGGTGGCGTCACGCGGAGGCGACTTCCAGGCCAGCTTGATGCCGGTCACGGCGGCGATCACGAAGACCGTGTGGCCGACCATGCGCACCGGTGCCAGCAGGATGGCCAGGACGGCTTCGAGGACCGTGCTCTTGAACAGGGCCAGGGTGCCGCCGAACTGGTGCTGCTCGCCCTTCATCAGGACGGCCACCACGCCCAGGATGCGCGGCAGGAACAGCATGCACACGGTCCAGGTCCACAGGCCCAGCAGTTCGTTGGGCACGTTGCCGACGAAGCCGGCGCTCAGTGTGGTCGCGGTGCCGGTGCCGGACAGCCACAGGGCGGTGCCCAGGGTCATGAAGGCCAGCCACAGGGGCGCGGACACATAGGACAGCGTGCCGGTCACGAACATGGCGCGGTGGACCGGGTGGATGCCGGGCTCGGCCATCAGGCGCGAGTTCTGCATGTTGCCCTGGCACCAGCGGCGGTCGCGGGTCAGCTCGGAGAGCAGGTCGGCCGGCTGTTGCTCGTAGCTGCCGACCAGGTCGGAGACCAGCCACACGTGGTAGCCGGCGCGGCGCATCAGCGCGGCTTCGACGAAGTCGTGCGACATCACGCCGCCGGACATGCCGCCGGTGCCGCGGATCGGCGCCAGCGCGCAGTGCTTCATGAAGGGCTCGACGCGGATGATGGCGTTGTGGCCCCAGTAGTGGGACTCGCCCAACTGCCAGAACTGCATGCCCAGGGTGAACAGGCGGCCGGTCATGCGCGAGGCGAACTGCTGGGCGCGGGCGTGCAGGGTGACGTGGCCGATGGCCTGGGTGCTGGTCTGGATGATGCCGGCCGTGGGGTTGGCTTCCATCAGCTTGACCATGCTGTTGAGGCAGTCGCCGCTCATCACGCTGTCGGCGTCGAACACCACCATGTAGCGGTAGTCCTTGCCCCAGCGGCGGCAGAAGTCGGCTACGTTGCCGGCCTTGCGGTTGCTGCGGCGGGTGCGCAGGCGGTAGTAGACCTCGACCTGCGGCTGGTTGGGGTTCTCGGCCAGCGCGGCGCGCAGGTCTTCCCAGGCCTTGCGTTCGGCCTTGGCGGTTTCGGGGTCGTAGCTGTCGGAGAGCACGAACACGTCGTAGTGGCTGGCGTGGCCGGCGTTGGCGATCGACTCGCAGGTGGCGCGCAGGCCGGCGAACACGGTGGCGACGTCCTCGTTGCAGATCGGCATGATGACGGCGGTGCGAACGCCGGGGTCGCTGGGCATGGGCTGGTGGCGCACCGACTTGGCCGAGAGGGCGTGCTTGTCGCCGCGCAGGCTCACGTAGAAGCCCATCATGGCCGTCATGAAGCCGCTGACCACCCAGGCCGACAGCAGGGCGAACAGGCCGAGCTGGCCGTATTGCAGGAAGGCGTTGTCCATGCGTGGCTGCAGGTCGGCGAACAGCGCGGTGGCGAAGGCCGTGCTCAGCAGTGTGAGCATCATGAAGACGTTGCGGCGCGTCGCGGCGGCGTGTTGCCAGGCCTGCTTGGGGCGGTCGGCGTCGAGCGCGGCCGGGGCGCGGCGGGCGGCGCCCGGCAGCATGCCGCGCAGGCCGTTGCCGATGCTGGCCCAGAAACCGACCCACGGACGCTCGGGCATGGAGCCGCGGTTGATCGGCGGGGCGGTGACGGAGTTGGGATGGCGCTCTTCGCGCACGCTGCTGCGGCGCGAGGCCACCGGGGCGGTCTCGGCCAGATGACCGTCGCGGGCGACCAGGTGCAGGGTGGCCGGCGTGGCCTTGGCGACGGTGGTGGTCGGGGTGTGCGTCATGGGGGGCTCACCTTGTTGGGTGGGGAAAGAGGCGGCGGCTGCCGCGCCATGCGCCTGCGCTTCGGCGGCACGGCTGGCGTGCAGGGCTTGGAAGGAGGGCGAAATGGTCTTCATGCCGATCTCTAGGGCAATAGCCGTGCCAGCTTTAAAAGCTATTTGAAATCAATGGCTTGTGATGATTTTTCGGGGGAAATGGTGGCGCAGTCGAAAAAATGCCCGGTAAACCCCCTGTTTTTGTCGCCGTATCCCGACAAGGGTTATCCCCTAAGTTTCTGTGTTCAATGAAATCAATGGCTTAGCTTTGTCGTGTCTAAGCGACGAAGCCTGGGTTGCGTCTGCTTTTCGGCGACAAGGTGCTCGCCAAGCCCGTATCCACGGAGCTGATGTTCATGAAAGAAATCGTGGACACCTCGTGGCAACCAGGGGAGGGTTTGCTCTGGTTTTATGAGATGGCGCCAGGGATGGCCCGGTTGGGCGCCGATCCCGCTGGCGGATGGGCCTTGTCGCCGCGTGGGACCAGCCTGACAGCCCTCGGACTCGCCGGAAGGCGAATGCGGCGTGAGTGCGGTGGGGCCTACTTGGCCGATTCGGCCTTGAAATGCCCGGGCGTCAGTTCGTGCTTCTGGAGCAGGCGGTAGAACTCGGTGCGGTTGCGGTCGGCCAGGCGGGCGGCGTCGGCCACGTTGCCGTCGGTGATCTTGAGCAGGTTGACGAGGTAGCGGCGCTCGAACTGCTGCTTGGCGTCGGCGTAGGTCTGGATCTCGACGCCCGGCACGCGCAGCGCGCGCTGCACCAGGGCCAGCGGCACCAGCGGCGTGGTGGAGAGCGCGCAGACCTGCTCGACCACGTTGAAGAGCTGGCGCACGTTGCCCGGCCAGGGGCTCATGGTGAGGGCCTTGAGCGCCTCGGGGGCGAAGCCGGACAGCCGCTTGTTGTACTTGCTGGCGAGCTTGCGCAGGAAGTGGTTGGCCAGCAGCGGGATGTCCTCGCGTCGCTCGGCCAGCGTGGGCAGGGTGAGGGTGACGACGTTGAGGCGGTAGTAGAGATCCTCGCGGAATTGGCCCTCGGCCATGGCCTCGTCGAGGTCACGGTGGGTGGCCGAGATGATGCGCACGTTGACCGAGATCGACTGGCTCGACCCCAGCGGCCGTACCGCGCGCTCCTGCAGCACGCGCAGCAGCTTGACTTGCAGGGCCAGCGGCATGTCGCCGATTTCGTCGAGCAGCAGCGTGCCGCCGTCGGCGGTCTGGAACAGGCCCTTGTGGTTGCTCACCGCGTCGGTGAAAGCGCCCTTGACGTGGCCGAACAGCTCGGACTCGAGCAGGTTCTCGGGGATGGCGCCGCAGTTGACGGCGATGAAGGGTTTGTTGGCGCGCGCGCTGGCCAGGTGGATGGCGCGCGCCAGCAGTTCCTTGCCGGTGCCGCTGTCGCCGCGCAGCAGCACGCTGGCGTCGGACTTGGCGACCATGCGGGCCTCGGCCAGCAGCTCGGCCATGCGGTTGGAGCGGCTGACGATGTCGGCGCGCCAGGCTTCCTCGCCCAGGCTGGCCGAGGCCGGCGTGGCCGCGATGGCGGGGGCGCTGAGCGCCAGCGCCTGGCCGATCTTGTCGAGCAGCTCCTTGCTGTCGAAGGGCTTGGTCAGGTAGGTGAAGACGCCGCGCGAGGTGGCCTCGACCGCGTCGGGAATGGTGCCGTGCGCGGTCAGCAGGATCACCGGCAGCGAGGGGTGGCGCTGGCGGATGTCGTCGAACAGCGCCAGGCCATCCTTGCCGGGCAGGCGCACGTCGGAGAGCACCAACTGAGGCCGCTCGATGTCGAGCTGGGCCAGCGCCGCCTCGGCGGTGTCGACGGCGGTGACGTGGTAGCCGGCGCCGTTGAGCCGCATCGACAGCAGCCGCAGCATGTCCGGGTCGTCGTCGACGACCAGCAAGCGGGCGGCGTCGGCGCTGGCGGCGGGAGAAGTCGTGGGGCTCATGGCGGTCGGGGCGATGGGGGATGGTCGGGCGGCGTAGCGGTGGCGTGCCGGTCAGGGCAGGCGCGGCGACGGTGCGCTGGTGCCGCCGCGGCTGTTGTAGAGGCTGCGTTCGATGGCCTTGAGCGCTTCCATGCGGTCGAGCGCGGCCTCAAGCCGGCGCTGGGTGTCGCGCAAAAGCTGGGCCTGGCGCTCGTTGAGGTCCTCGACGCGGCGCTGCTCGGTGTAGCGCTGCTGCAGCAGGCGGGCCAGCGGCTGCAGTTGCTGGGTGACGGGCGTGCGCACTTCCTGCACGCGCTGGGTCAGGCCGATGGCGCGCACCAGGTCCGGCAGGTTGCGCGTCTGCGCCAGCGCCAGCGCCAGTTGCAACTGGCGCTGTGGCTGGACGTCGGGGTCGGGCCGTTCGGCCAGTGGGTTGAGTTGGGCGATCTCGCGCGCGATGTCGGCCGCACCCAGCGTGCGGATCTTGTCGGCGTAGTTCAGCACGGCGATCAGCGGCCGGGTGACGAGTTCGCGCCGGGCGACGTAGGCCGGGTCGGGCGGCGGCGGCGCGGGCAGCTCGCTGGCGGAGATGGTGGTGGGGGCCCGCTCGGTCTGGGCGGGTCGGGTGTCGACCACCTGGGGCGGCGGGGGCGCCGGCAGGGGCGCGGCGCATCCGGCCAGGCCCAGGACGGCGGCCGTGAGCAGGGCGGCGGCGCTGCCGTGGCGGCCGATGGAGGCGCGCTGAGCGGGGGAGGAGGATTCAGGCTGCATGCGGAAACTCGATGATGAAGCAGGCGCCGCCGTCGTCGGACACCAGCCGGATCTGGCCGCCGTGGGCGGCGATGTATTCGTGGACGATGGACAGGCCGATGCCGCTGCCGCGCACCGCGTGCGCGGGCTGGTGGCTGCCGCGGTAGAAGGGCTCGAAGATGCGCTCGCGGTCGGCTTCGGCCACGCCCGGGCCCTGGTCCTGGATGGACAGGCTGACCAGCCCGGACTGTGTCTCCAGCGCGATGGCGATGGTGCCGCCCTCGGGCGAAAAGCGGATCGCGTTGGACAGCAGGTTGGCCACGGCGGTGCCGACCTTGTCGGCGTCGAGGTCGAGCGTGACTGGCTCGCCGCGCAGCGCGACCTGGATGCCGTGGCTCTGCATCTGCAGGCGCTGGTGGTCGATCTGGTGCTGCACCAGCGCCAGCAGCTCGACCTTGCGGCGTTGCAACTGGCGCGCCTCGAAGGCGGCGGCGTTGAAGCGCAGCAAGTCCTCGATCTGGCCCTGCAGCACGCTGGTGTTCTGGCGCAGGATGCGGGCGATCTCGCGCTGGTTGGCGGTCAGCTCGCCGGCGACGCCGTCTTCGAGCAGCGAGACCCCCTCGCGCATGGCCGCCAGCGGCGTCTTGATCTCGTGCGAGACGTGGCGCAGGAAGCGGGCCTTGTCGGCGTCCAGCTCGGCCAGCCGCAGGCGCAGCCAGTCCAGGCGCTGGCCGACCAGCTGCAGGTCGCTCGGGCCCTGGATCTCGATCGGGTCTTCGAGCCGGTTCTCGCCCAGGCCGACGATGGCGCGTTCGAGCTTCTTGAGCGGGCGCGTGAGCCAGATCCCGAACACCAGCGCCAGCAGCGCGGCCAGCCCGATGGCGCCGACGATCTGCTGGGTGAGCATGCGGCGGCTGCCTTCCTGGCGGTCGATGAGCTGCTGGCTGCGCTGCTCCATGGCCTGCTGCACCTCCTGGGCGATGGCGGCGTTGACCAGTTGCAGGTCGCGGAAGTCGTTGGCCAGCGCCTGGTCGCGGTCGATCGCGGTCTCGGGCGTGCCGCTCAGGCGCGAGGCGATGAGCTTGAGCTGGTCGTGCCAGCGCTGTGCGGAGTCGCCGATCAGGCCTTTGTCAAGCAGTGCGTCGACGGTCTTGCCGGCGCTGGCCAGGCCGTCGGCGAAGCGCTGGCGCAGCACGCGGTCGTCGAGCAGGATGGACTGGCGCGCCGCGCGTTCGAGGTCCACGCTGCGCTCGTTGAGCGACTGGGCGGCGGTGGTCAGTTGCACCGACTGCGCCGCGCTGTTGCGGCTTTCGGCCATCAGGCCTTCGAGTGTGTAGAGCGCGCTCAGCGAGGCCGCGCCCAGCAGGCCGCCGATCAGGATGAAGGTGACCAGCAACAGCGGCCGAAACGAAATGCGCTGGATGAGGGACTGCATGGGCAAGGGTGGGGACACAGGGGGTGCGCGGGGGGCCGAGGGCTTGGGGGGCGCTCAGGCCAGACTGGCGGCCTGAACGGCCGGCGTCGGCAGCGGGGCGGCGCTTTCGGTGGTCAGGACTTCGCCCCGCAGTGTATAGGCGTGCGAGTCCAGGATTTTTACATCGATCATTTGTCCGACAAGCCGCTCCATGCCCGGGCCGGCGGCGAAGTTGACGACGCGGTTGCACTCGGAGCGGCCCATCAGCTCGGGCGCGCTGGGGCGCGACTTCTTGGATGGCCCCTCGACCAGGATGCGCTGCACGGTGCCGACGCGGCTTTGGCCGATGGCGCGCACGTTGTCCTCCAGCACCGCCTGCAACTGCTGCAGGCGCCGCAGCTTGACCGCGTGCGGCGTGTCGTCGTGCAGGTTGGCGGCCGGGGTGCCGGGGCGCGGGCTGAAGATGAAGGAGAAGCTGGCGTCGTAGCCGACATCGTGCACCAGCTTCATCATCTTGTCGAAGTCGTCCTCGGTCTCGCCCGGGAAACCGACGATGAAGTCGCTGCTCATGCTCATCTCCGGGCGGATCGCGCGCAGCTTGCGGATGATGCTCTTGTACTGCAGGGCGGTGTAGCCGCGCTTCATCGCCATCAGGATGCGGTCGGAGCCGTGCTGCACCGGCAAGTGCAGGTGGCTGACCAGCTTGGGCACGCGGTCGTAGGCATCGATCAGGCGCTGCGTGAACTCGTTGGGGTGGCTGGTGGTGTAGCGGATGCGCTCGATGCCCGGGATCTCG
Source organism: Comamonas sp. (assembly GCA_047606565.1). Lineage (GTDB taxonomy): Bacteria > Pseudomonadota > Gammaproteobacteria > Burkholderiales > Burkholderiaceae_C > Comamonas_F. The sequence continues at coordinate 6,868 of JASGEH010000106.1, read as the reverse complement.
GCCACGTATTCGATCAGCAGGGCGAAGTCGGCGATCTCGTGGCTGTCGCCCATCTTGCCGCGGTAGGCGTTGACGTTCTGGCCCAGCAGCGTGACCTCGCGCACGCCCTGGTCGGCCAGGCCGGCGACTTCGACCAGCACGTCCTCGAACGGCCGCGAGACTTCCTCGCCGCGGGTGTAGGGCACCACGCAGTAGCTGCAGTACTTGGAGCAGCCCTCCATGATCGAGACGAAGGCGGTGGCGCCTTCCACGCGCGCCGGCGGCAGGTGGTCGAACTTCTCGATCTCGGGGAAGGTGATGTCGACCTGCGGGCGGTCGAGTCGCGTGCGTTGCTGCAGCAGCTCGGGCAGGCGGTGCAGCGTCTGCGGGCCGAAGACGACGTCGACGAAGGGCGCGCGCGCGATGATGGCCTCGCCCTCCTGGCTGGCCACGCAGCCGCCGACGCCGATCTTCACGCCCTTGGCCTTGAGGTGCTTGATGCGGCCGAGATCCGAGAACACTTTCTCCTGCGCCTTCTCGCGCACCGAGCAGGTGTTGAACAGGATCAGGTCGGCCTCGTCGACGTTCTGGGTCGGCTCGTAGCCCTCGGCGGCGTTGAGCACGTCGACCATCTTGTCGGAGTCGTACTCGTTCATCTGGCAGCCGAATGTCTTGATGAAAACCTTGGGTTTGGTGGGCGTGGTCATGGGGGATCTTTCGGGTGGGGCGGCGCGGGCCGGGCCGGCGCGGGCATCGCGCGGGGCGCTCAAACGAGGGCCGGGCGCGCGGGGTGTGGCGGGTGCGGCGCGTTTGCGGGCAACGTGCCCACGCGGGCAGCGGACCATGCGGCAGCGCAGGCCGGGACGGCAGGGTCCAGCCTTGGAAGGGCAATCAATGGGGGGGCGTGTGGGGTCATCGGCATTCAGCGGGTCTGGTGTTCATCCAGGGGCTGATGCGGTGATTCTAGAAGGGCCGGGCGATGCGGCCGCCGGGTGGCCGAGTGCTTTGCTCGGCCAAGGGCCCGGCCCGGGTGCTCGTCACGAGCGGTCGGGCTTGGTGCGCGCGCGGTGAGGATCGGCGCACGGCGGGCGGCGGCAGGCCGCCCGGTTTTCTCGTACCGCTTACTTTTGCGGCAGCGCGTAGGCGATCACGTAATCCCCGCGGTCGGGCGACTGGCGCGCGCCGCCGGCGGAGATCACCACGTACTGGCGGCCCGTCTTGGGCGACTGGTAGGTCATCGGGCCGCCCTGGCTGCCCACCGGCAGGCGGGCCTTCCAGGCTTCGTGGCCGGTGGCGCTGTCGTAGGCGCGCAGGTAGTAGTCCTGCGTGCCGGCGATGAACACCAGGCCGCCTTGCGTGGACAGCGTGCCGCCCAGCGTGGGCATGCCGATGGGCATGGGCAGGCCCATCTTGATGCCCAGCGGGCCGGTGTCCTCGACGGTGCCGACCGGCACCTGCCAGGCGATCTTCTGCGTCTTCAGGTTGATGGCCGTCAGCGTGCCGAACGGCGGCGCCTGGCAGGGAATGCCCAGCGGCGAGAGGAAGCGGTTCTTGTTGACCGCGTAGGGCGTTCCCTTGAGCTGCAGCGCGCCCATGCCGGCGTTGACGGCCTCGCTGCCGTTCGAGCCGCTGCCCTTGTTGGCCGACGGGATCAACTGGATCCACAGGCCCAGCCGCATGTCGTTGACGAAGATGAAGTCGTGCACCGGATCGGTCGAGATGCTGCCCCAGTTCATGCCGCCCAGCGAGCCGGGGAAGCTCAGCGAGACGTCGGTGCCCGGCGCGGTGTAGAGGCCTTCGTAGCGCATCTTCTTGAAGGCAATGCGGCACAGCAACTGGTCGAAGGGCGTGGCGCCCCACATGTCGGACTCGCTCAGGTGCTGGGCGCCGATCTGAGGCATGCCGACCGACAGTGGCTGGGTCGGGGAATACGGCTCGCCGGGGATGCCGGCGCCCTTGACCGGGATCTCCTTGACTTCGGTCAGCGGTTGGCCGCTGGCGCGGTCGAGCACGTAGATCTGGCCGGCCTTGGTGCCGATCACCAGCGCCGGAACCCGGCTGCCGTCGGCCTTGGGGAAGTCGATCAGGCTGGGCTGCATGGGCAGGTCGAAGTCCCACAAGTCGTTGTGGACCGTCTGATAGACCCACTTCTCGGCGCCGGTGGTGGCGTCGACGGCGACCACGGCTGAGCCGTACTTGTGGTCGAACGCGGTGCGCTCGGCGCCGTAGAGGTCGGTCGAGGGGCTGCCCATGGGCAGGTAGACGTTGCCGAGCGCGGGGTCGTAGGACATCGGCGCCCAGACGTTGGGCGTGCTGCGCGCATAGGTGTGGCCGGCGGCAGGCGGGCTGCGGTCGTCCGGCGCGCCCGGGTCGAAGGCCCAGCGCAGCGCGCCGGTGACGACGTCATAGCCGCGTACCACGCCGCCGGGCATGTCGGCCTGGACGTTGTCGGCCACGCGGCCGCCGACCACCACGGTGGTGCCGGCGATCACGGGGGCCGAGGTCTGGTAGTAGAACGGGTCGGGCGCATCGCCCAGGCCGGCCTTGAGGTCGACCTGGCCGTCGCTGCCGAAGCCCTGGCAGAACGCGCCGGTGTCGGCATCGACGGCGATCAGGCGCGCGTCGATGGTGTTGGTCAGCAGCCGGCGCTGGCAGTTGGCGCCGGCCGGCAGGGTGGCTGGCGGCACCGGCGTGGCACCCGCGGCCGTGGGCTGCTGCAGTTCGGCGCCAGCGTCGAAGTAGGCCAGGCCACGGCAGCGCTGCCAGACCGAGGCCTTGGCGTTGATCTCGTTCTTCCAGATTTCCTTGCCGGTGTCGGCGTCGATGGCGATGAGGTTGTTGTGCGGCGTGCACAGGTAGACGCGGTCGCCGATCTGCAGCGGCGTCAGCTGGTCTTCGGCACCGCTGCCGGTGCTCGCGGCGATGTCGCCGGTGTGGTAGGTCCAGGCCACCTCGAGGTCGCCGACGTTGCCGCGGTTGATTTGGTCGAGCGCGGCAAACCGGCTGCCGCCGGGGGTGTTGCCGTAGTGCGCCCAGTCCTTCTGGGCCTGGGCCGGGTCGACCGGCGTCAGGCCCGGGCCCGTACCGTTGGCCGCGACCGTGGGGTGCGGCACGAAGGTGGCGGCGAAGCTGCCGGCCACCACCACCAGCAGGGCTGCTGCCAGCGCGTAGGCGCCACGCCCGCTCTGGCCGCCGGCCGCGCGTTTGAGCGTGGGGTAGATCAGCGCGACCAGCAGGCTCAGCACGCCGAAGGCGAACAGCCGCGAGAACAGCTTCCAGAAATCCAGGCCCGAATCGACCAGCGCCCAGATCACCGTCAGCACCGTCACCAGGGCGAACAGCCAGGCCCCGGCGGTCCGGCGCTTGAAGATCAACACCGCCGAGGCCAGCAGACCCAGGCCGGCCAGCACGAAGTACCAACTGCCGCCCAGCGTTGCCAGGTAGGCGCCGCCGCCCGTGAAGGCCAGGCCGAACAGCAGGAGCAGCGCGCCGACCAGCCAGAGTGGCCAGCGCGGTACGTTATTGGAGTGAACGGATGCGTTCATGGGAATCCTTGTAGAGGCGGTGGTGGGCATCTCGGGGCCGGTGCACGGGTGCGCGGACGAAGCCGGTGGCCGGGAGGGCGCGGGCTGATTCTCGCTTGAAATCGCCTGGAGTCAGCTTTCATTCTCGTTAACCCTGATAGACCCATTCGCTTATTGCTGGCTTCGTTCGGGCCGTGGCCGCCAGGGGCGCATGGCCCCGGAGATGGCGCAAAATCGCCCGCATCCGCAGGCCGGCGAGCATGGCATTCCCGTGCCGGAGACATTCCACTCGGCTGTTTCGGTCCTCTCTTTCCACCTCACCTGACGCCATGACTCTCGACCCCTCTGTCCACGCCGCGCGCCGGGCCGCCCTGGCCGCCCAACTGGGCGATGGCGGCGTCGCCATCGTGCCCACCGCGCCCCAGCGCGCGCGCAACCGCGACAGCGACTTCCCCTACCGCCACGACAGCTACTTCTATTACCTGACCGGCTTCACCGAGCCGAACGCCTGGCTGGTGCTGGCCGCCGACGGACGCAGCACCCTGTTCTGCCAGCCCAAGGACGTGGAACGCGAAATCTGGGACGGCATTCGCCTGGGCCCGCAGGCCGCGCCCGAGACGCTGGGCGTCGATGCCGCCCATGCGGTTGACGAACTGGCCGAACGCCTGCCGCGCCTGTTGGAGAACACCGCCACCGTCTGGTACCCCTTCGCCACCCACGACGGGCTGGAGACGCGCGTGGCCGGCTGGCTGCAGACGCTGCGCGGGCGCGTTCGCCAGGGCGTGCTGGTGCCCGGCGCGCAGCGCGACCTGTGCGAGTTGCTCGACGAGATGCGGCTGCTCAAGGACGCGCATGAACTGAGCCTGCTGCGCCGCGCCGGCCAGATCAGCGCCTGGGCCCACGTCCGCGCCATGCAGGCCAGCGCCCGCCTGCTGCGCGCCGGCCAGGATGTGCGCGAGTACCACCTGGAAGCCGAGCTGCTGCACGAGTTCCGCCGCCACGGCGCCCAGTTCCCCGCCTACGGCTCCATCGTCGCCGCCGGCGCCAACGCCTGCGTGCTGCACTACCAGGCCGACGCCGCGCCCATCCGCGATGGCGAGCTGGTGCTGATCGACGCCGGCGCCGAACTCGACGGCTACGCCGGCGACATCACCCGTACCTTTCCCGCCAACGGCCGCTTCAGCGGGCCGCAACGCGCGCTCTACGACCTGGTGCTGGCCAGCCAGCAGGCCGCCATCGCCGCCACCCGGCCGGGCCAGCGCTTCAACGACCCGCACGACGCCACCGTGGCGGTGCTCGCGCAAGGCCTGCTGGACCTGAAGATCCTCGACGCAGCCAAGGTCGGCAGCGCGCAGGACGTCATCGAGCAGCGCGCCTACTTCCCCTTCTACATGCACCGCACCGGCCACTGGCTGGGCATGGACGTGCACGACTGCGGCAGCTACGTCGAGCCCGCCGAGGCCGACCAGATCACCGAGCGCCGCGACCCGCTGTCGGGCGAAACCATCAAGACCCGCCCCAGCCGCATCCTGCGCCCGGGCATGGTGCTGACCATCGAGCCCGGCCTCTACATCCGCCCGGCCGAAGGCGTGCCCGAGGCCTACTGGAACACCGGCATCCGCATCGAGGACGACGCCATCGTCACCGCCACCGGCTGCGAACTGAGCACCCGCGACGTGCCCGTGGCGCCGGGCGAGATCGAGGCGCTGATGCGCGCGGCCTGAGTGTGCAGCTCACTGGCCCTGGGGGCCGGTCGTCTCCAGCATCCCGCCCAGCGCATCCAGCGCGGGCGAGCGCAAGCCCTGGCGCCAGACCAGCCAGGTGTCGACCTCGCCGATGTGCAGGGTGCGTACGGCGACGTGGGGCTGCAGGTCGAGCACGGACTGGGGCACGATGCCGATGCTCGCACCGCTGGCCACCGAGGCCAGGATGGCGTGGTAGGACTGCAGCTCCAGCACGCGCGGGCGCTCGATGGCGTGGGGGCCGTGCGTGAGCCAGTATTCGATCAGTTGCCGGTAGGAGCAGCGGTCGTCGAAGACCGCCATCGAGCCGATGGCGAGCTGGTCGGGCCGGGTGATGGGCGGGTGTGACTGCGGCAGCACCAGCATCAGCGCTTCGCGGAAGGCGGGGCGTCCCTGCAGCGGCGCGCCGGCGGTGTCGGGCACGGCCTGGCCGGGCGGCAGCGGCTGGCCGGCGTGCCAGGCGTCCAGCAACTCGGGTGGCGGCAGCACGGCCACGAAGGCGGCGTCGAGGCGCGAGGTGGCGACGGCGTCGAACATCTCGCCCGAGGAGCCGGTGGCCAGCGCCAGCGCCACTTGCGGCCATTGCTGGTGGTAGGCCGCCAGCAGCGCCGGCAGGCGGCTGGCGGCGGTGCTCTCCATGGTGCCCAGGCGCAGCCGGCCCTGCGGCTGGCCGGGCTGCAGGGCCTGGCGCGCCTCGCCGGCCAGCGCCAGCAGGCGGTGCGCGTAGTCGAGCAGGGTGGCGCCTTGCGCGGTCAGCGTCATGCGCTTGCCGGCGCGCAGGAACAGCTCGGCCTGTAAGTCGGCTTCGAGCTGCTGGATGCGGGTGGTGACGTTCGATTGCGAGCGGCCCAGTTCCTGGGCCGCGCGGGTCACGCTGCCGTGCCGTGCCACGGCAAGAAAGATGTCGAGATGGCCGAGGTCCATGAGGGTGCTTGCGGTAAATCTTTTTTCAGGATTAAAATTTGAAAATCGATTCTAAAATAAGATGATCGATCGGGCCAGTGCCAGTGCTACTGGCACGGCGCGGTCGAGTCATCGCCAGAGCCCGTCCATGACTGTCCAGAACCCGGCTGCCGCTGCGGCCTTGACCGATTCTCCTGCCGCGGTGGCGGGTGCCGCCGCCCATTCCTCCACCCCGACTGCCGTCCACGCGGCCGCGCCGATGGCGCCGCCTTCCGCGCTGGCCGTGGCCCTGCTGGGCACGTTGGCGCTGTGCCTGGCGATGGGGCTGGGGCGTTTCGCCTTCACGCCCTTGCTGCCCTTGATGCTGCGCGATGGCAGCATCACCCTGGCCGAGGGCGGCTGGCTGGCGGCGGCCAATTACCTGGGGTATTTCGTGGGCGCGGCGGCCTGCGCCGGCCTGCCCGCCGTGTGGCGGCGCTGCACGGGGCGCGAGGCACCGGCTGGCCGGCTGGCCTGGGGCGGGCTGGTGGCGACCTGGCTGCTGCTGCTGGCAATGGCCGTGCCGTGGCCGGCGCTGTGGCCGTGGGCGCGCTTCCTGGCGGGCGTGGCGAGCGCGCTGACTTTCGTCTTCACCTCGGCCTGGTGCATGCCGCGCCTGGCCTTGCGCGGCGGCGGCCATCTGGCGGGGCTGGTCTACACCGGGCCGGGCGTGGGCATCGT
>JASGEH010000105.1:0-18694 GCA_047606565.1 Comamonas sp. | reverse complement strand
GAAATCACGGGGCGTTGCCGTTATTGCGAACGGCCAGAATACTTGAGCAGCAGCCAGGCCGGCCCGGCCAGGTGAATCTCCCGGCCATAGGCGAAGCTCGCGCGCAGGCGCCCGGCCTCCTCGGTGATCCGCAGGTCCTGCTGGCCGATGGCGCGGATGTCGTCGATGCGGGCGGCGCGTTCGAAGGCGGCACGGACTTCGGCCGGCGTCGCGCCTTCGCGCGCGGCGTTCTCGGCGGCCTTGAGGATGGCCTGGTACTCCACCACCGTGGGCAGCACGCGCAGGGCGAGAAAGCCCAGCGCGGCCAGCACGGCGATGGCCGCCAGCAGGCCGGAGAAACTCATCCCATGCTGGCGCAGCGCAAGCGGCGCCAGGCGCGCTGGAGCTCGATGGCAACGGTGCATGTGCATCATTTCTCTCCTCGGCGGCAGCCCCCACGCCAGCGCCCCCGTGGCAGCGCTGGCCGGCTTCGCCGCGGACTCAGTGGAAGCGGCCAATACGCCCCAGCTCACTGAAGTTCATCCAGATGAAGAAGGCCTTGCCCACGAGGTTGCGGTCCGGCACGAAGCCCCAGTAGCGAGAATCCTCGGAATTGTCGCGGTTGTCGCCCATCATGAAGTACTCGCCGGCCGGCACCTTGCACACGAAGCCGCGCGCGCTGTAGTCGCACTGGTCCTTGTGCGGAAAGTCGTAGGTCGCCGGCAGCATGGTCGGGCGCGTCGGGTCGTTGAGGATCTTGAAGTCCACGCCGCCAAGCTTTTCCTGGAACTGCTTTTCGTAGCGCATGCTGTCCTCATCGAGGAAATCGGGCTGCGCGACCTTGGGCACGGGCTGGCCGTTGACCGTGAGCTGCTTGTCCAGGTAGGACACAGTGTCGCCCGGCAGGCCGACTACGCGCTTGATGTAGTCGAGGTTGGTGTTCATCGGGTAGCGGAACACCACCACGTCGCCACGCGCGACCGGCGCGCCTTCGGTGAGCTTGGTGTTGAACACCGGCAGGCGCAGGCCGTAGTGGTATTTGTTGACCAGGATCAGGTCGCCCACCAGCAACGTCGGGATCATCGAGCCCGAGGGAATCTTGAACGGCTCGAACAGGAAGGAACGCAGCACGAAGACCACCAGGATCACCGGGAACAGGCCGGCCGTCCAGTCCAGCCACCAGGGCTGCATGACCAGCCGCGCGCGGACCCTGTCGACGCCCTCGCCCTCGGCCTGCTTGATGCCCTGGGCCTCGAGCTTGGCCTGGCGCTGCGCCAGTTGCTCGGCCGCGCGGTCGGCGGCGGCGCGGCGGCGCGGCAGGAAGTACAGCTTCTCGGCCACCCAATAAACGCCGGTGACCACCGTGGCGGCCAGCAGCAGCACGGCGAAATTCCCCTGGATGGCGCCCGCATACCAGCCGCCTGCGTAAGCCACAAACAGCGCCAGGACGGCGCCGGTCAACCAAGCCATATCAATCTTCCACCTGCAAAATGGCCAGGAATGCCTCTTGTGGCACTTCGACCGATCCGATCTGTTTCATGCGCTTCTTGCCCGCCTTCTGCTTTTCGAGCAGCTTGCGCTTGCGGGTGATGTCGCCGCCGTAGCACTTGGCCAGGACGTTCTTGCGCATGGCCTTGATTGTCTCACGCGCGATGATGTTGGCCCCGATGGCGGCCTGGATGGCGACGTCGAACATCTGGCGGCTGATGATCTCGCGCATCTTGGCGGCCACCGCGCGGCCGCGGTACTGGGCCTGGGTGCGGTGGACGATGATGGACAGCGCATCGACCTTCTCGCCATTGAGCAGGATGTCGACCTTGACCACGTCGGAGGCGCGGTACTCCTTGAACTCGTAGTCCATCGAGGCATAGCCCCGGCTGACCGACTTGAGCTTGTCGAAGAAGTCCAGCACGATCTCGCCCAGCGGCATCTCGTAGGTCAGCATCACCTGGCGGCCGTGGTAGGCCATGTTGAGCTGCACGCCGCGCTTCTGGTTGGCCAGCGTCATCACCGGCCCCACGTATTCCTGCGGCATGTACAGGTGGACGGTGACGATGGGCTCGCGGATCTCGGCCATCTTGCCGACGTCGGGCATCTTCGACGGATTCTCGACCATGATGACCTCGCCGTCGTTCTTGACGACCTGGTAGACCACGCTGGGCGCGGTGGTGATCAGGTCCTGGTCGAACTCGCGCTCCAGCCGCTCCTGCACGATCTCCATGTGCAGCAGCCCCAGGAAGCCGCAGCGAAAGCCGAAGCCCAGCGCCTGCGAAACCTCGGGCTCGTACTGCAACGAGGCGTCGTTGAGCTGCAGCTTCTCCAGCGCGTCGCGCAGCGCGTCGTACTGGTTGGCCTCGGTCGGGTACAAACCCGCGAAGACCTGCGGCTGGATTTCCTTGAAGCCCGGCAGCGCCTCGGTGGCCGGCCCCAGGTTGTTGGGCAGCTTCTTTTCCAGCGTGATGGTGTCGCCCACCTTGGCGGCCTTGAGCTCCTTGATGCCGGCGATGATGTAGCCGACCTCGCCGGCCTCCAGCGACTCGCGCGGCTGCGTGTGCGGCGTGAACACGCCCAGGTTGTCGGCGTTGTAGGCCGCGCCCGTGGCCATGAGCTTGATGCGCTCGCCCTTGCCCAGGCGGCCATCGACCACGCGCACCAGCATCACCACGCCGACGTAGCTGTCGAACCAGCTGTCGATGATCATGGCGCGCAGCGGCGCCTGCGGATTGCCGCGCGGCGCCGGCACCTTGGCCACGATGGCCTCCAGAATCTCGTCGATGCCCAGGCCGGTCTTGGCCGAGCAGGGAATGGCGTCGCTGGCGTCGATGCCGATGACGTCCTCGATCTCGGCCTTGGCGTTGTCGGGGTCGGCCTGCGGCAGGTCCATCTTGTTGAGCACCGCCGTCACCTCCACGCCCAGGTCCAGCGCGGTGTAGCAATTGGCCACGGTCTGCGCCTCCACGCCCTGCGAGGCGTCGACCACCAGCAGCGCGCCCTCGCAGGCCGACAGCGAGCGCGAGACTTCATACGAGAAGTCCACGTGGCCGGGGGTGTCGATCAGGTTGAGGTTGTAGACCTGGCCGTCGCGGGCCTTGTACTGCAGCGCGGCGGTCTGCGCCTTGATGGTGATGCCGCGCTCCTTCTCGATGTCCATCGAGTCCAGCACCTGCGCTTCCATCTCGCGCTCGGCCAGGCCGCCGCAGCGCTGGATCAGCCGGTCGGCCAGGGTCGATTTGCCGTGGTCGATGTGGGCGATGATGGAGAAATTTCGAATGTGATTCATCAGGAACGCTGCTTCAGGGAATGCGGTGACCGCCGGGGGCCAGCCCGCATAAAAAAAGGCGCGTCAGTCTGCGACGCGCCCTTGAACCAACAATCATCGGCAACTGCGATAGCTGGGCCTTCATTGTAGGCAAAACGCTCGCGGGTCGCCGCGCACGCGGCACCAACCCGACTGCCTGGGGCCATGGCCACGCCGAATGGATCGAGCATGGAGTCAACGTGGGCAGGATGCCCTTGCTATCAAAAAAGCATGGGCAAGCCGCCCCTGGCGCCGCGCGATTCTACCGAAACACCACGCCCCGGGCGGCGCTTGCCGCCCTCGCCCGCCGCCGGCGGCGCATCAGCGCCCGGCGGCCGGCCGGATCACCACGTACTGCGCCCAGTCGCCGCGCCGCAACAGCACGTTGATCGGCTTGCTCTTGTCGGCCTTGGCGTACAGCGCCTCCAGCGCCTTCACGTCGGCGACCTGCTGGTTGCCCAGCGCCAGGATGACGTCGCCCTCGCGGATGCCGGCGCTCGCACCCTGGCCCTGCGCGGCCGTCACCAGCGCGCCGCCCTTGACCTTGAGCTCGGCCTTCTCGGCCGCCGTCAGGTTGCGCAGGCTCAGGCCCAGCGCCTGCACCGCCTGGGCCGGCGGCGTGCCCTGCGGGCGCTCGGCGGCCGCGGCCGTCTGCTCGGGGTCGAGGGCCGCCACCGTCACCGACAGCTCTCGCGTCTGGCCACGCCGGAACAGCGTCAGCGCCGCCTTCTTGCCCGGCGGCGTGTTGCCCACCAGGCGCGGCAGGTCGCTCGGGCGCTCGATGTCGGTGCCGTCGAACTTGATGATGATGTCGCCCGGCTCCAGCCCGGCCTTTTCCGCCGGCGAGCCGGGCTCGATCGTGCGCACCAGCGCGCCGCGCGGCCGCCCCAGGCCGATGGATTCAGCCACGTCCTTGCTCACCTGGTCGATGCTGACGCCGATACGCCCGCGCGTGACCTTGCCGTTGGCACGCAACTGGTCGCTCACGCGGATGGCCTCGTCGATCGGGATCGAGAAGGAAATCCCCATGAAACCGCCCGAGCGCGAGTAGATCTGGCTGTTGATGCCCACCACCTCGCCGCGCATGTTGATCAGCGGGCCGCCCGAATTGCCGGGGTTGATGGCCACGTCGGTCTGGATGAAGGGCAGGTAGTTGCCGGTGTCGCGCTGCTTGGCGCTGACGATGCCCGCCGTCACGGTGTTTTCCAGCCCGAAGGGCGAGCCGATGGCGATCACCCACTCGCCCACGCGCAGTTGGTTGACGTCGCCGATCTTCACGGCCGGCAGGCCGCTGGCCTCGATCTTGACCACCGCCACGTCGGTGCTGGCATCGGCGCCGATCAGCTTGCCCTTGAATTCGCGCTTGTCGGGCAGCGTCACCAGCAGTTCGTCGGCGCCCTCGACCACGTGCGCATTGGTCATGATGAAGCCATCGGCCGTCAGGATGAAGCCCGAGCCGACCCCTGTGGGGCGCTCTTCATCCTGCTGCGGCGCCGGCGAATTGCGGCGCGGCTGGCCGGGGACCGGCACACCGAAGAAACGGCGGAAGAACTCCTGCATTTCCTCGTCCATCTGCGGCGATGCACTGCCGGAAGCGACCCGCTCGGTGGCCCGGATGTTGACCACCGAGCCCGCGTTCTGGCTGACCAGTTGCGTGAAATCGGGCAGGCCCTGGACCTGCGCATACGCCGGGGACGGCGTCCACAGCGCGCCGCTGGTGGCAACGACCAACGCCGCCGTCAGCACCATGTCACGGGTTCGTTTGAGTGTCGAGACCATCTTCATATTTGCAATCACTCCTGCGTGGCTCCTGGAAATCATCGGCTCGGCCATCCCTGCATCTTGCCGGAATGTTCGGACCATCAAATGAGCGGGACATATCGGACGTATTCGCGCGGCTTCAGGACAGGCGCTCCAGGCCATGGGCCAGGGCGCGCAGGGTGCGCGCAGGCACTTCGCCCACGGCCGTCAGCCACCAGTCCTGGATGCGCCGCGTCAAGACATGCGTGGCGCCCTGCGCCAGTTGCACCTCGCGCACATGGCGTTGGCTGTCAAAAGGCTGCAAGAACAGCGAAACCGAAGCCAGGCCGTCGGAGAAGATCCACTGCATGGCCGCCTGGCCGCCGGCCTCGTCCAGCAAGCGCCGATAGCAACTGACCGCCTCGAAGCCCGGCACGCCGCTGGCCAGGCGCCAGCCCTGCTCCTGCGGCGTGGTTCGCTCCAGCGTCGAGGCCTTGATGCGGCAGGCCTTCAATTCACGGCGCCGCTGCGCCAGCGGGTCACCGGCGGGCCGGGGCGACAGGTCCAGCGCGGTAAAGACGGACTGCTCCAGCACGCGCGCCTGGCCATCGAGCGTCTGCACCTTGACCGGCAAGCCTGTCCGAGCCTCGGCCCACACCCGCAGACGGTAGCGCCAGCCATCGAGCGGGAACAGATCGGTCTCGCGCGCCGCATGGCCGGCCACAGGGACGGTATTTCCCAGCCGGACGGCGTAGAACTGGGTCAGCCGGCCCGCCGGCCCTTGCAGCAGGTTGGGGAAACTCAGCAGCGGATCGCGCGTCTCGCGCACCGCCTGGCCCGACTGCGGCCACAGCGTCAGCACCTCGTCGTGCTGGCGGTAGACGATGCGCGGCCGCTCGCCCAAGGTCTCGATGCGATCGACGAAGCGGCCGTCGCCGGCGCGGACATGCGCCAGCCGCGAGCGGCTGGTTTGCCCATGCAGGCTGACCTCCACTTCGCCCGTATAGGCGTGCTGGCGCGGCGCCGCCTGGAGCAGACCCAGCCAGTCGTTGACGGTCTGTTGCACCTCAGCCGGGACATCCTCGCTGCGCGCCTGGGGCTGCGCCCGGACACCACCGGCCACCAAGCCACCTGCCAGCCCCCGCAGGAGGGCACGGCGACCCGGATCAGGAAAAGGGAAAACGTGTAAATCGGCCACGAAAAAAATGAGGAACGCTCCGAACGACACCCGAGTGCCCCTGACGCGCGCCCGCGCCGTCACTCCGGCAGGTTGAGGAGCTCAGGGTGCTGGCTGCACGACGGCATCGCGCACGAAATCGACCGGCGTCTGCAGCGCCGATGCGCTGCCCTGGCGATGCGCGGCCAGGAACTCGTCGAGCTGCGCATCGCGGATCATGACGCTATCGCTGTCGCTGCCGTCTGCGACGGCCTGCAGTGCATAGCGTGAACCTGCCGCATCGCGCGCCACCACCAGCCCGGGCTGGGAAACGCGCCGCAAGCCCCCCTGGGGCAGCAAGGCCACCGAGGAAGACGCTCCCGTCCCGGTGCCCGCCACGGGGGCGGTCGAGGCCAGCGTCACCGCCGCCGCCGCGGGCGACTGCACGGCCATCTCCTGCGTACCGGAGGCGCTGGCTGGCGCCACGGACGGCTCCTCGAGCGCAGTCCAGCCGACCACCAGCACGGCCATCACCGTGGCCAGTCCGGCCACCATCTTCCAGCGGTAGATGCCATCGTTGGAGGCCTCGCGCGCGGCCAGGGGCAGGGCGGCTGCGGGTGTGGCGGACGTCGTGGATATCGCAGATGTCGCAGATGTCGGAAAGGGCAGCACATTGCCTGCGGGGGCCTGCGCGGCGGCCTGGTCAGCAGCCAGGCGCTCTCGGAAAGTTGCCAGGAAGGCCATTTCATTGCCCTGCCCGGCCAGTGGACTGCCCCCACGCAGCGCATCACCGATGCGCTGGTAGTCGGCCCAGGACGCCAGCAAGGCGTCGTCGCGGGCCAGCGCCGGCCAGACGGCCGGCTCGACGTGCAAGGCTTCGCCGTCGACCAGGGCCGACACTTGCGCGCGCAACGGGTCCCCATGGGACGCCAGATCCAGTTCCTTCTTCATTTTGTGCAACCTTTCGCCACCACTCGCTCTTGTTTCTGACACCGTACCCGCTTTCAGCCCATCCTCTTGCAGCGGTTCACCACCGCTTGCCGGTCTGCCGATCGAGCAAAGGCCTGACTCGGGCGGAAATCGCCTCGCGCGCCCGGAAGATGCGTGAACGAACCGTTCCGATCGGGCAATTCATCAGTTCGGCGATTTCGTCGTAACTCAGCCCCTCGATCTCGCGCAAAGTCACCGCCTGGCGCAGTTCCTCGGGCAAATCCTCGACCGCCGCGTTCACGGCGGCGGCGATTTCCTTGGCCTGCAACGATGCCTCGGGCGTCTCGGTGCTGATTGGTTCGTTTTCGGGACGGGAAGTTTCATCGTCGTCGCTGGCGCCGCGCAACGCGCTTTCCGTCAGCACCGGGTCGCGCCGCAGATCGACCAGCGACTTCTTGGCCGTATTGACCGCGATCCGGTAGAGCCAGGTGTAGAACTGGGCATCGCCCCGGAACTGCGCCAGCGCCTTGTAGGCCCGGATGAAGGTTTCCTGCGCGATGTCCTCGACCAGATCGACGTCGCGCACCATGCGGCCGATCAGCCGCTGGATGCGGCGCTGGTACTTGATGACCAGCATGTCGAACGCCCGCGACTCGCCCGCCAGCGTCCGCCGCACCAGTTCGGCATCGCTGTCCGGATCGACGGATTGTTGTGGATTAGCCTCGGTCATTCAAGGAAAAATGCACGTGGTGGATGAAAAGAGCGGCGGAAAACACCGACCTCACGAAGGCCCCGGCAGGGGGTCCATGGCCGCTTCGGACCTGGCCGGCGAATATACCGCACGGCGAAATGCCAGCCATTCGGCACGCGGCATGGCCACGGGGCGCTCGACCCAGAGCCAGCGCACGGCCGGCTGGCCCGGCACCACACCCGGTTTCATTTCGAGCAGGATGGCCCCCTGCAGGTCCATGGTCACCCGGGGTTCACAGGGCAGACCGAATGTATCCGTTTCATCTGGCGCGCCCGGCACCCTACTGTCACCGGCGCGCCAACGCCAATGGCGCGCCGCGCTCCAGCTCAGGAAGCCGGCGGGGACGCGCTTCAGGCAACACCACACCCACCCTGCACTGAGGGGCATGGACAGGAGGATACAGGCCCAGCGCCAGGCGCTTTCATGTGTGATCGGCGTCAGCGCCAGGAACACAGCCCCGGCCACGGCGCCCAGCAGCCAGGCAGCAGCCATGGCCCGGCCCAGAGCGCGCCGGCTGCCCACGGCCACACCCGCGGACGGCGGCAGGTGTCGGGACGCGCGCGGCATGCTCACGCGCCGTCCAGGCCGCCGCGGGCGGCCCGGTTCGCCAGCGGGTCAGGCCAGCCGCTTGAAGACCAGCGTGCCGTTGGTGCCGCCAAAGCCGAAGTTGTTCTTCACGGCGACGTCGATCTTCATGTCGCGCGCCGTGTTGGCCACGTAATCCAGGTCGCACTCGGGATCCTGGTCGAAGATGTTGATGGTCGGCGGGCTCTTCTGGTGATGGATCGCCAGCACCGTGAACACCGACTCGATGCCGCCGGCGCCGCCCAGCAGGTGGCCGGTCATCGACTTGGTCGAGTTGACGGCCAGCTTCTTGGCATGGTCGCCGAAGGCCGCCTTGATGGCATTGGTCTCGTTGACGTCGCCCAGCGGGGTCGAGGTGCCATGCGCATTGAGGTACTGCACCTGCTCGGGCGTGACGCCGGCATTGCGCAGCGCCATCGCCATCGAACGGCGCGGGCCGTCGACGTTGGGCGCGGTCATGTGATAGGCGTCGCCGCTCATGCCGAAACCGATCAGCTCGGCATAGATGCGGGCGCCGCGCGCCTTGGCATGCTCGTATTCTTCCAGCACAACCACACCGGCGCCCTCGCCGAGCACGAAGCCGTCGCGGCTCTTGTCCCAGGGACGCGAAGCGGTCTTGGGATCGTCGTTGCGGGTCGACAGCGCCCGGGCGGCCGCGAAGCCCCCCAGTCCCAGCGGCGAAACGGTGGACTCGGCGCCGCCAGCGACCATGACGTCGGCGTCGCCGTACTCGATCATGCGTGCCGAGGTGCCGATGGCGTGCAAGCCCGTCGTGCAGGCCGTCACCACCGCGATGTTGGGGCCCTTGAAGCCGTAGCGGATCGAGACATGGCCGGAGATCATGTTGATGATCGAGGCCGGCACGAAGAAGGGCGAGATGCGGCGCGGACCCCGACTGGCGTATTCCGCATGCGTGCCCTCGATCATCGGCAGGCCGCCGATGCCCGAGCCGATGTTCACGCCGATGCGCTCGGCCTGCTCGGGCGAGAGCTCATCGCCGGTCTTGAGACCCGCGTCGGCCACGGCCTGAACCGCCGCGGCATAGCCGAAGTGGATGAAGCGGTCCATGTGACGCGCTTCCTTCTCGGGCATGTATTCGGTGATGTCGAAGCCCTTGACCTCGCCGGCAAACTTGCAGGAGAAGGCCGAGGCATCGAAAGCAGAGATCAGATCCACGCCGGGTTGCCCGGCCAGCAGCTGGCGCCAGGATGCATCGACCGTATTGCCTACGGGACTGACACATCCCAGGCCGGTCACAACAACACGACGTCTGGACATAGCGTACTTTCGCTTTGATTCAAAGTGACAAAGCGCCTGGACTGCAGGGGCTTCCGTGCGGGAGGCCGGCCTGCATCATCAAGGCGCGAACATTCGGAGAACGAAACGATCCCGGCATGCCAGGACGCGACGGGCAGTGTGTCGCGATCAGGGATCGAGGATGCAAAGCCCGGCCGCCGCGCGTGCAGACAAACCCTGCCACGCAGGGCCTCGCGGCCGCTGCGGCCACGCCAGGGAAACTTCGCATCCGGGTCGATTCCACAGGGCCCGCACGGCGCAGGGCCGGCCACCCTGGGAATCCCAGGCCTCAGGCCTTTTGATGCGTGACGGCGTAGTCGATCGCGTTTTGCACCGTGGTGATCTTCTCGGCGTCTTCGTCCGGGATCTCGATGCCGAACTCGTCTTCGAGAGCCATCACCAGTTCAACCGTGTCCAGGGAGTCGGCGCCCAGATCGGCCACGAAGGCCTTTTCGTTGGTCACTTGGGACTCTTCCACACCGAGTTGTTCGGCAATGATTTTCTTGACGCGTGCTTCGATATCGCTCATGGTTTCCCTCTGGGGGTTGTCTAAACAATCCGTCATTCTAACCGGCCTCGCATCGGCTCCCTTCGGTGCCCCGGGCGGTCGGGCCGTACGGATATCCGGCCATCAGAAGTCATGACGGACCGCCTCGCCATCGCGAAGCGGCACTCGCCAGAGTCTTCAAATCATGTACATGCCGCCGTTGACGTGCAGTTCCTGCCCGGTCACGTAGCCGGCCTCGGGGCTGGCGAGGTAGCGCACGGCGTGGGCGATGTCGGCGGGCTTACCGAGCTGGCCCAGCGGGATCTGGCCCAGCAGTGCCTTGTGCTGCTCCTCGGGCAGCACTGCCGTCATGTCGGTGGCGATGAAGCCCGGCGCCACGCAGTTGACGGTGATGCCCCGGCTGCCCAGCTCGCGCGCCAGCGCCCGCGTCAGCCCGGCCACACCGGCCTTGGCGGCGGCATAGTTGGCCTGGCCCGGGTTGCCCGAGGCGCCCACCACGCTGGTGATGCTGACGATGCGGCCGTAGCGCTGCTTCATCATCGGCCGGATCACGGCGCGGCTCAAGCGGAAGATGGCCTTGAGGTTGGTGTCGAGGACGGCGTCCCAGTCGTCATCCTTCATGCGCATGGCCAGCGTATCGCGCGTGATGCCGGCGTTGTTGACCAGGATGTGCAGGCCGCCCTGCGCCTTGACGATGCTGTCGATCAGCGCCTCGGACGCCGCGGCGTCGTTGACGTCCAGCGCCTGCCCCTGACCGCCGAAGGGCGCGAGCGCCTCGGAAATCTTGGCGGCGCCGGCCTCGGTGGTGGCGGTGCCGATCACCTTGACGCCTTGCGACGCCAGTTCCTGCGCGATGGCCGCGCCGATGCCGCGGGAGGCCCCCGTGACCAGGGCCACCTGGCCTGCGAACTTGATTTCGGACATGTTGGCTAAAACTCGAATCAAAAAAGAAAAAAGTGGCGCCGTGCTCGGCAGGTCCTCAGGCCAGCAGGCCCTTGGCCTCGACCAGCGTGGCCGGGTCGTAGACGGCGGCGGCGGTGAGTTCGGGCGCGATGCGCTTGACCATGCCCGAAAGCACCTTGCCCGGCCCGCATTCGACGATGTGGGTGACGCCGCGCGTCTTGAAGGTGTGGATGGTCTCGACCCAGCGCACCGGGCCGAAGGCCTGCCGGTAAAGCGCCTCGCGGATCGCGTCCGGCTCGCTTTGCTCGGTCACGTCGATGTTGTTGATGAGCGTGATCGCGGGCGCCTGGAAGGCAGTGGCGGCCAGCTTGTCCTTCAGGCGCTCGGCAGCCGGGCGCATCAGGCTGGAGTGGAACGGCGCGGACACCGGCAGCAGCAGCGCGCGCTTGGCGCCAGCCTTCTTGAGCGCCTCGCAGGCGGCGTCGACGGCGGCCTTGCTGCCGGCGATCACAGTCTGCAGGGTGTCGTTGAAATTGACGGCCTCCACCACCTCGGCGCTGCCCGCCCCGAAGCCGGCCGTCACCTGCGCGCAGGTCTCGATCACGATGCCTGAGGGCAGGCCCAGCACCGCGGCCATGCCGCCCGCGCCGACCGGCACGGCTTCCTGCATGGCCTGCGCGCGAAAACGCACCAGCGGCGCGGCATCGGCCAGCGTCAGCGATCCCGCCGCCACCAGCGCCGAGTACTCGCCCAGCGAATGGCCGGCCACCAGCGCGGGCGTGGGGCCGCCCTCGGCCTGCCAGACCCGCCACGCGGCCACGCCGGCCACCAGCATCACGGGCTGGGTGTTGGTGGTCAGCGCCAGCGCTTCCTTGGGGCCTTCGTGGATCAGCTTGCCGAGGTCCTCGCCCAGCGCCGTGGAGGCTTCTTCGAGCACCGCGCGCACGGCGGGGTGGTCGCCCCAGGCGTCGAGCATGCCGACGGCCTGGGAGCCTTGGCCGGGAAAGACGAATGCAAACGTGGAATCCATGAAAGAAGAAGTCGATGAGTGAATGAAAACCGCCGCGCGCGGCCTCGGCCGCAGCGGCAGCGCCAGGGTGGGCTACAGGTCGAGCAGCACCGCGCCCCAGGTGAAGCCGCCGCCCACGCCTTCGAGCATGACGGTGTCGCCGGGCTTGATCTTGCCATCGCGGATGCCGGCGTCAAGCGCCAGCGGAATCGAGGCGGCCGAGGTGTTGCCGTGCTCGCCTACGGTGACGATGACCTTGTCCATGGGCACGCGCAGCTTGCGCGCGGTCATCTGCATGATGCGGATGTTGGCCTGGTGCGGCACCAGCCAGTCGATGTCGGCGGCGCTGCGCCCGGCCTTGTCGAGCACCTGGCGCGCGGCGTCTTCGAGCACGCCGACGGCCAGCTTGAAGACCGCCTGGCCGTCCATCTTGAGCAGCGGGTCGCCGATCGCCTGGCCGCCCGAGACATTGCCCGGCACGCACAGGATGCCGACGTGCTTGCCGTCGGCATGCAGGTCGCTGGCCAGGATGCCGGGCCGGTCGCTGGCCTCCAGCACGACGGCGCCGGCGCCGTCGCCGAACAGCACGCAGGTGGTGCGGTCCTTGAAGTCGAGCAGGCGCGAGAACACCTCGGCGCCCACCACCAGCGCGCGGCGCGCGGCGCCGCTCTGGATCATGGCGTCGGCCACGGTCAGCGCGTAGACGAAGCCGCTGCAGACCGCCTGCACGTCGAAGGCCGCGCTGCCCGCCGTGCCCAGCTTGTTCTGGAGAATCGCGGCGGTCGAGGGAAACACCATGTCGGGCGTCGAGGTGGCCACGATGATGAGGTCGAGATCCTCGGCGCCCACGCCGGCCGCCGCCAGGGCCTTGCGCGCAGCCTCCAGCGCCAGGTCGCTGCTGGTGACGTGCGGCTCAGCGAAGTGCCGCGCGTGGATGCCGGTGCGCTCGACGATCCACTGGTCGGAGGTTTCGATGCCGTCTAGCGCCAGGCGTGCCGCCAGTTCGTCGTTGCTGATGCGTTGCGGCGGCAGGTAGCTGCCCGTGCCGATGATGCGGGAATAACGTCGGGTCATAGCTGATGCGGATATCGGCCGACCGCCACGCCACCCCGGCCGTGGTCCGCGCCGTGCGGCGCGCAACCCCGGGGTGGAGCGCGACGGCTCCGGCTATTGTTGTCGTGGCTCTTGCACGCCTTGCGGCAGCAGCAATGGCGCGGCCTTGGCGATGCGGGCCTGAACCCGCTGGAGCAACTGGTTTCGAGCGGCATCATACGCGCGCTGCAGGGCATGCTCGAAGGCCAACGCGTCGGCCGAGCCATGACTCTTGAACACCAGCCCGCGCAAGCCCAGCAGGGCCGCACCGTTGTAACGACGGTGATCGACCCGGCGCTTGAACGCGGAAAGCACCGGATAGGCCACGATGGCCGCCATTTTGGTCAGGATGTTGCGCGAAAACTCCTGCCGCAGGAACTGGCCAATCATCGAGGCCAGGCCCTCGGTGGTCTTGAGCGCCACATTGCCCACGAAGCCGTCGCACACCACGATGTCCGAGGTGCCCTTGAAAATGTCGTTGCCCTCGACGTTGCCATAGAAGTCGATGGCGCCGGTCTCGCCGGCCGCGCGCAGCAGCTCGCCGGCCTGCTTGATGACCTCGCTGCCCTTGATGGCCTCGGAGCCGATGTTGAGCAGGCCGACCGTCGGCCGCGCCTTGTCCTTGAGCACGGAGTCGAGCGCCGAGCCCATGACGGCAAACTGCAGCAGGTGCTCAGCCGTGCAGTCCACGTTGGCGCCGAGATCGAGCACCGTCGTGGCCTCGCCCTTGCCATTGGGCAGCGGGTAGGCGATGGCGGGACGGTCGATGCCTTCGAGCGTCTTGAGCACAAAACGCGAAATGGCCATCAGCGCCCCGGTGTTTCCTGCCGAGACCGCCGCATCGGCCCGGCCATCCTTGACCTGCAGCACCGCCACGCGCATGGACGAGTCCTTCTTGCGTCGCAAGGCCAGTTCGACCGGGTCGTCCATGGCCACCACCTCGCTGGCGGCGACGTGTTCGGCGCGCGGGTGCTCGAAACCGGCCAGCGCCTCGGCCCGGCCGACCAGCAGCAGACGGGCATCCGGGTGGCTGTCGAGGAAGTGGCGGCAAGCCAAGAGGGTGACCTCGGGGCCATGGTCGCCCCCCATGCAATCAACGGCGATGGTCGTAGTGCTCATGAAGAAACGGGACTGCGGCAGGAACCAACGGCGCCGCCATCACCGGGAAGAACCGGGAACACGCGACCCCACCATCGAAAAAGGCCTGGCGCCGCACATGCCGTGCGGCGGCAGGCCTCGGACGAGAGCGCCCTTGCAGCTGCGCGACAGCGCGGCCGCAAGCGCTCCCCGATCAGGCTTCGCTGGAATCAGCCTTGGTCTTGAGGACCTTGCGGCCACGGTAGAAACCGTTGGGGCTGATGTGGTGGCGCAGGTGCACTTCGCCGGTGGTCGGTTCCACGGCAATGCCGGGCACCGTCAGGGCGTTGTGCGAACGGTGCATACCGCGCTTGGAAGGAGATTTCTTGTTTTGCTGGACGGCCATGATCCGCTCCTGAAACTGTGTGTTTAAACGGGTGGGTGTTCTGTGCACGACAGGCAGAGGCTGCGCGCGTGAATCGAGAATTATAGCCGAGCCCCGGAATCAGGCCAAGTCCCGGGAATGGCGACCCGACACATGCGCAAACTCGCAACAGACTCAGCGCCTCTTCTTCAACACATCCAGGGCCGCGAACGGCTGCCGCCGCGCGCCCTGCTCGGCCTGGGCATAGCCTTCGTCCTCGGCCGGCCAGGTCAGCTCGCTCGGACAGACTTCGTGGTGCGGCACGATGGGCAGGGCCATCAGGATCTCGTCCTCGATCAGCTCATGCAGATCGAAGCGCCGGCTGATGACCAGCACATCATCCTCCAGGTCCTCGTCGAGTTCGCCCGCCGTCCGCTCGTCGGCCACGAACAGGAAGGCGCGCGCCACCTGCACGGCGACCTGCACCGGTTGCAGGCAACGCTGGCAGATCTGCGGCACGTCGGCATCGACCCGCAGATCCAGCCACACCTCGCTCGGCCGGCCCACACGCTCGGCCAGGCGGCCGGTGGCCGACCAGCGGACCACCGGCACCGCCTCCAGGCCGGATTCCGCCGCTGGCAGCCCCTCGGCCAGACGCCCATGCGCAGACAGAGGATCCACGCCTTCGAGGCGCGCGCCGGCCTGGGCAAACGCACGAATGTCGAGTGCGTCAGGGGAAAAATCTTTGCTCATGGCCGCAAGTGTAGGGCGTGTCATCACGCGATCGGGTCTCGATGTGCGCCAGCGCCCGCACGGATAATCACGCCATGCCAGATCCAAGCCCCTCATCCCCCCAGCGCCCCCTGATCCTGGGATCGACTTCCCCCTACCGCCGCGAATTGCTGGGACGCCTGCGGCTCGCCTTCGACGCCATCGCCCCGAACGTCGACGAAACCCCGCGGCCCGGCGAGCGCCCGGCCGACCTGGCCGCTCGGCTGGCGCAGGCCAAGGCCCTCGACGTGGCCCGGCGCCACCCCGAGGCCATCGTGATCGGCTCGGACCAGGTCGCCGACCTCGACGGCACCCCACTGGGCAAGCCCGGCAGCCACGACCGCGCCGTCGCGCAGCTCACCCGCATGAGCGGCCGGACGGTCGTGTTCCAGACCGCCGTCTGCGTCGCCTGCCTGGCCACCGGCTTCCAGCAGACCGAGCTGGCCGCTGTGGAGGTGCGCTTCCGCCCACTGAGCCGCGAGGAAATCGAGGCCTATCTGCAGGCCGAGCAACCTTATGACTGCGCCGGCAGCGCCAAGAGCGAAGGACTGGGCATCAGCCTGCTCGAGCGCATCGGCAACGACGACCCCACCGCACTCATCGGCCTGCCGCTGATCCGCACCTGCGGCCTGCTGCGCGCGGCGGGACTGCGGCTCTATTGACCCCGGGATGCCCATGCCCCCTGCTTCCACCCGTCCACCGCAGGTCCCGACCGCACGCGGGCGTCTCTATCTGGTTCCCGCACCACTGGACTTCGGCTGCCGCGACGCCACCCCCCTTCATGCGCCGGACGAAGTTCTGCCCGACCACACCATGGCCGTCGCAGCCCGGCTGCAGCACTGGCTGTGCGAGAACGCGAAATCCCTGCGCGCGAGCCTCAAGCGCATCCACGAGCGCCACCCGCTGCATATCCCATTGCAACAGCAGCACATCGTCGAACTGCCACGCCTCATGCACAAGAAAGGCGACCACATCGGTGCATCCCCTCGGGCCGGTGCGACGGCTCCCTCACCAGCCGCAGTCCTGCGCGAACTGCTGGCTCCAGCCTTGGCGGGCCACGACATGGGATTGACCAGCGAAGCCGGCATGCCCGCCATTGCCGATCCGGGCAGCTCCATCGTTCGGGCCGCACACGACTGGCAGATCCCGGTGATTCCCCTGACCGGCCCGATTTCCCTGATGCTCGCCCTGGCCGCCAGCGGACTCAACGGCCAAAGCTTCGCTTTTTGCGGCTACCTGCCCCAGGATTCGACGCTGCGCGCCAACCAGATTCGAGCCCTGGAGAAACTGGCGCTGCAAAGCGGGCAAAGCCAGCTCTTCATCGAAACACCCTATCGCAATGCGGCCATGATCGAGAGCCTGGTGTCCCTGCTGCATCCGCAGACCCGGCTCGCCGTCAGTTGGGGGCTCACACTGGAAACCGTGGGCTTATCCCACAACGCCAGCGCGACTGTTGCGCAGTGGCGGCAGCCGGCCACTCGCCTGATGCCCGACAAGCACATCCTGGACTTGCCGGCCGTTTACATCATCGGCCCTTAGAGCGTGTTCAAAGTCTTTTCATGGCCACGCCAGCCGCACATCGCGCGCGCGTGACACGACCCAAAAATAAAGCCGCTCGAAAGCGGCTTTCCGACACATGAAATGCAAGCCGGGCGACATCCCTCGACTTGCCTCATGCCATTCAGATCAAAAATTCCTCGACCTGGCGCCCCTGCTTGAGCAATTCCGCCAACCACACGGGTTTCTGACCCCGACCGGTCCAGGTTTCGCCATTCGGGCCTTTGTACTTGATGGGAACCACGCGCTTGGGCTTATCGCCATCAACCTTGCGAGAGTAAGCGCGCTTGCCATTCCCCTTCAGATCGTCCGGCGTCAGGCCCAGTTGCGCCAGACGCTGGTTGATCTCGGCAATCGCCGACTCACGCTCGCTAACCAACAGCTCATCGGCTTGCTTGAGCAAGGCCTCGGCCTGCGCCTTGAGTTCTGCATAAGTGGCCATTCGATAATTCCTTCCGAATCGGAGTTTTTGCCATGCAGGCACGGCAGTTGAATGAAAAACAGTGGGGCCATTATATTCAGCTTCCTCAATGCCCGGCAACTCGATCCACCGCCCCGGCACCCGGCCATGCCTACTACACATCCCTCATTAATGAAAACTTAAGAATTCTTCAATGAGTCATCCAACGGGCTCGCACCATCCGGGTGGAGCGCGACCGAGGGCTGGCGCGTGTTATGGACGTTTTCCACGCACTAGCGTAGGGAATACTGTCCAGATAATGACTGGGCCACTGCCACACCAAAAACAGCCCCGAGCCGGCGAACCAGGCGGTCGGGCAGGCTCTCGCGCTCGGTATAGTCCACCAACTCCTCGGCCTTGACGACTTCGCGTGCCACGTCGTTGATATTGCCCAAGTGATCGGCCAAGCCATTGCGCAGCGCCTGCTCGCCGGTCCAGACCAGACCGGAAAAAGTTTCGGGATCTTCTTTCAAGCGCGCCCCGCGCCCCTCGCGGACGACTTGGATGAACTGCTGGTGAATCTGGTCGAGCATGGCCTGGACACGTTGCTTCTGCTCGTCAGTCTGCGGACTGAAGGGGTCCAGCATCCCCTTATTGGCACCCGCCGTCTGCAATCGGCGCTCGACGCCCAGTTTCTGCATCAGCTCCGTAAAGCCAAAGCCATTCATCAGCACGCCGATGCTGCCGACCATGCTGGCCTTGTCGACATAGATGTCGTCGGCGGCAACCGCGATGTAATAGGCCGCGGAGGCACACAAGTCCTGGACGACGGCATGGACGGGCTTTTTGTGCAGCGCCTTGAGACGGCGGACCTCGTCATTGATAATGCCGGCCTGAACCGGACTGCCGCCCGGCGAGTTGATCCACAGCACCACGGCCTGGGCATTGCGGTCCTCGAAAGCGCGTTTGAGCGCGGCACTGATGTTGACGGCGCTGGCCTCGCTTTCGGCGCTGATCTCGCCATCGATCTCCACCACCGCGGTGTGCGGACCCACGGCCTCCACGCCGCCATCGCGGGAAGCGGTGAACAGCACCCACACCAGCGCCCCCCAGAGCAGCAGCCACGCGAACCGGAAGAAGAGCTTCCAGCGCCGCGCGGTACGCTGCTCCTGCAGCGCCGCCGTGGCCAGCTTTTCCAGCACGCCGCGCTCCCAGCCGGGCGCGCCGGCCTCGACCTGGCGCGCGCGGGCGGCGGGCTGCGGCAGCGGCAGCCGCGAT
>JASGEH010000104.1:0-19715 GCA_047606565.1 Comamonas sp. | reverse complement strand
CTGCGCACCGCCTGGTACCTGACCGCGCTGCCGGGCTGCGCCATCATCCTGTCGGTGCTGGCGCTCAACCTGCTGGGCGACGCGCTCAACGACGCCTTCAACCCGCGCCTGCGCGGCACGCGATGAAACCCGGAGAAGCCTCATGAGTGCATCCATCGTCACGCCCACCGCCCCGGCCTCGGCCCCGGCCGTTGCCGGCGAGGTGCTGCTCGACATCCAGCGCCTGAACGTCTATTTCGAAAGCCGGCGCGGCCGCCACCACGCGGTGCGCGACCTCGACCTGCGGCTGCACCGGGGCGAGACGGTGGCGCTGGTGGGCGAGTCGGGCTGCGGCAAGTCCACCACCGCGCTGGCGCTGCTGCGGCTGCTGGCGCCCACGGCGCGGCTGGACGGCCGCATCGACTTCGACGGCCGCAACATCCTGAGCCTGGCCGCCCGCGACCTGCGCGACGTGCGCGGGCGGCGCATCTCGATGATCTTCCAGGAGCCGATGACCTCGCTCAACCCGGTCTACACCATCGGCGACCAGATCATCGAGACCCTGCGCGAGCATGAGAGTGGCCTGTCGGCGCGCGCCGCCCGCCAGCGCGCCATCGAGCTGCTGGATCTGGTGCGCCTACCCGAGCCGGCGCGCCGCGTCGACGACTACCCGCACAACCTCTCGGGCGGCCAGCGCCAGCGCGTGATGATCGCCATGGCGGTCGCCTGCCGGCCCGAGCTGCTGATCGCCGACGAGCCGACCACCGCGCTGGACGTCACCATCCAGGCCCAGATCCTGGAGCTGCTCGACCGGCTGCGGCGCGAGCTGTCAATGGCGCTGCTGCTGATCACGCACGACCTCGGCGTGGTCTCGCAATGGGCCGACCGCGTGGCCGTGATGTATGGCGGCCGCAAGGTCGAGGAAGCGCCGGCCGCGCAACTGTTCGTGCAGCCGCAACACCCCTACACGCGCGGCCTGCTGGGCGCTTCGCTGCACGCCGGGCAGGCGCTGCACTACCGCGACGCGGCGCTGCCCGAAATCCAGGCCCGGGTCGACGCCGCCGGCGCCACGCAGTTCCTGCTGCACCGCCCCGAGCGCAAGGCCTGGAAACCGGCCATCGCGCCCGGCGCCGCGCCGGCGCTGCTGCAGGTGCAGGACCTGGTGACCGAATACGCCGGCCGCCACGGCCCGGTGCGCGCGGTCGATGGCGTGTCCTTCGAGATCGCGCCCGGCGAGACGCTGGGGCTGGTCGGCGAGTCCGGCTGCGGCAAGTCCACGCTCTCGCGCAC
This sequence comes from Comamonas sp., assembly GCA_047606565.1. Taxonomy (GTDB): domain Bacteria; phylum Pseudomonadota; class Gammaproteobacteria; order Burkholderiales; family Burkholderiaceae_C; genus Comamonas_F. The sequence goes on along the minus strand of JASGEH010000104.1, from coordinate 18,446 downwards.
GCTGCTGCGGCTGCTCGACCCCAGCGCTGGCGCCATCCGGCTGGCCGGCACCGACCTCGCCCACCTCGCCGCGCGCCAGTTGCTGCCGTGGCGCGGACGCATCCAGATGGTGTTCCAGGACCCGTATGCCTCGCTCAACCCGCGCCGCACGGTGTACGACATCCTGGAGAGCGTGCTGGTCGTGCACGGCCAGCGCGACCGTGCCGCGCGGCGCCAAGCCATCCTGCAGATCCTCGACCGCGTCGGCCTGCCGGCCGAAGCCGCGCAGCGCTACCCGCACGAGTTCTCGGGCGGCCAGCGCCAGCGCATCGGCATCGCCCGCGCGCTCATCCTCAAGCCCGCGCTGGTCATCCTCGACGAGCCGGTCTCGGCGCTCGACGTCTCGATCCAGGCGCAAATCCTCAACCTGCTGGTCGAGCTGCGGCAGGACTTCGACCTGTCCTACCTGTTCATCTCGCACGACCTGGCGGTGGTCCGCTACATCGCCGACCGCGTGCTGGTCATGAACGGCGGCCGCATCGTCGAATCCGGCCCGGTCGGCGCGGTGTGGGCGCAGCCGCAGCACCCCTATACCCAGAAGCTGATCGCGGCCGTGCCGAAGGCGCGTGAGGGCGCGGAGCCTTCCCGTACGGCCGCTGGCGTGTCCGATCCTGGCCGTTTTCGCGCGGCGGCTTGAGAAGGCGGTGTCACCCGCCTGGGTGACGCAAAACATGGCCGTACCGGCCGAGGATCGTGGCGTTGCTTGCGCCGGGCGTGCCATGAGCGGTGACGAGGGACATCAGGCCCTTGCATTCAAGACCACCACGCCCGCAACAATCAAGGCAAGACCGATCAGGCGTTGTGGCGATGCGGTTTCACCCAACCAAAGCATGCTGGTGATGGCCGTCAAGGCGGTTCCAGCTCTCGTGTTTGGCCCTCGATCCTGCCCCCGTCACCTTGCGCCAAAGTCTTCCAGCGGGGACCACATCGACCCGCGCGCCATTCGGGCCAGACGGCATGGCTTCATCGAGGCCATGCAGCCAGGCTGTGGATGGAACAGGGGCGCAGGTGAAAGAAAATCATTTCCGAATGTATATCTTTGTTATATATTCGCAAAGAAGAATCGCCGTGCATGCCGTCCAGTGGTGCCCGCGAAATTTTTTCTGGGTCCTGATATAGGGATGCTTCCATGCGTGTATTGAAGTCTGGTTTGGCCATTTGCGGTTTGGCGGTGTTGCTGATGTCGGGCGTGCGTCCGGTGGCTGCCCAGCCTACGAAATACCCGCTCACGATTGAAAATTGCGGCCTTGAAGTTACCTACAAGAAGGCACCGAAACGGGCGGTCGGCCTCGGCCAGAACAGTGCGGAAATCCTGTTGTTGCTGGGTCTCGAAGACAAGATGGTCGGCTCGGCCTTCTGGCCGAGCAAGGTTCTGCCCCAACTGGCCGAGGCCAATGCCAAGGTCAAAGTGTTGAGCGTCGAGTTTCCAACCTTTGAATCCATCCTTGCGGCGGGCCCGGATTTCGTGGCTGCCGCGCTGCCGACCTTGCTCGGCCCGAACAGCAAGGTCGCCAAGCGCGAGGATTTCGAAAAGGTGGGTGTGCCGACCTATCTTTCGCCCAGCACCTGCCTGAAAACGGAGGGCAGCAAGGACGCCTATGGCAGCCGCGAGGCCCTGTGGAATATGGCGTTGCTGTATCAAGAGATCGATGAGCTGTCGCAGATCTTCGACGTGGCTGACCGTGGCCAGGCTTTGATCGCTGATTTCAAGGCACGTGAAGGGGCGCTTCGCACGACGGCCTCGCCCGATGGCAAGAAGCTTTCCTACGTCTTCTGGTTTTCCAGTCCGTCGCCTTCCGCCGATGCTTATCTCGGCGGCAAGAATGGGGCCTCCGGTTTCATCGCTGATCGGCTGGGCGGCAAGAACGCCATCAGCACGGAAGCGGAGTGGCCAACCCTCGGCTGGGAAAGCATCATGGCGGCCGACCCGGACGTGATTGTGGTCGCCAGTCTCGATCGCAATCGTTGGGCACTCGACAAGCCCGAGGCCAAAATCAATTTCCTCAAGACGGACCCGGCCGTCAGCCAAATGCGTGCCGTGAAGAACCAGGCCATCGTCGTGATGGATGGCCAGGCCATGAATCCCACGATTCGCACGATTTATGGCGCGGAGCAGGTGGCTCAACAACTGAAAGCCCTGGGCATTTTGAAGTGAACGCAAGGCGTTTCCACGCGCGGTATCCCCTATTCACTTTCGGAATTCTGCTGCTGGGCTCATGGGTGGCGATGGGGCTCGTGATCGCCATCAATGTCGGGGTGGGCGATCTGGCCATCCCTCTGGAGACCTTGTGGTCTGCGGTCACGAACAGGCTGGGATGGACGTCGGTTGAGATCGATCGCATCCATGAAACGGTGATCTGGGACTATCGCCTGAGCCGGGCCCTGGTCGCGGCCTGTTGTGGCGCCGGCCTTGCGTTGTCCGGGGCGGTCATGCAGACGCTTTTGCGCAATCCGCTCGCAGAACCTTATGTCCTCGGGATCTCCGCAGGGGCTTCAACGGGTGCCGTTGCCATCGTTATTCTCGGTGTGGGCGCGGGGACGATTTCCCTGTCGGCCGGCGCCTTTGCCGGGGCGTTCGCTGCTTTTTTCTTTGTCGCCCTGTTGTCCAACGGCACACGGGGTGGCGCAGACCGGACGATTTTGGCCGGTGTGGCGGCCTCGCAGCTCTTCAATGCGGTCACATCCTATGTCGTCACCACATCCGGAAATGCCCAGCAGGCACGCGATGTCATGTTCTGGTTGCTTGGCAGCTTTGGTGGCGTCCGGTGGCCGGAGTTTGAGTTGGTGTCTGTCGTCATTGGGATAGGGCTGGTCATCTGCTTGCTCTACGCCCGCATGCTGGACGCTTTTGCCTTTGGAGACGAGGCCGCTGCGGCGCTTGGAATTAATGTCGGGCGTGTCCGCATCGTGCTTTTTCTTCTGACGGCGATGATGACGGCCACCATGGTCAGCATGGTCGGCTCAGTGGGTTTTGTTGGCCTTGTGGTTCCCCATGTGGCGCGTTTCCTGGTGGGCCCGCTGCATGTCCGGCTGTTGCCGGCGTGTGCCGTCATGGGGGCGATTTTCATGGTGTTGGCCGACATCGCCTCGCGTACCTTGATTTCCCAGCAGGTGTTGCCGATCGGCGTGGTCACGGCGCTGGTGGGCGTGCCCTTTTTCTCGGTCATCCTCTACCGATTCCAGCGCGCGTCATGAGCATCAAAGCCGAAAATATTTTCTGGAAAATCGGGCGTCAAACGATTGTCGATGGCGTGAGTCTTGAAGCGAAAGCGGGCAAGATGCTGGGATTGCTGGGGCCGAATGGCTCTGGCAAGACCTCTTTGCTGCGGCTTCTGGCCGGCCTCAAACAGCCCCATTCCGGCAAGATCATGCTTGCCGGGAAAGAGATGGCCACCCTCGGTCGACGCGCGATCGCCGAACGTATCGCATTCGTTGAACAACATGCGGCGACGAACGCCAACCTCAAGGTGATCGATGTGGTGAAACTCGGGCGTTTTCCTCACCGTTCGATGTTTTCCTCTTGGTCCGGCGCTGATGAGCACGCTGTGGAACAAGCCCTGGCGTGCACGGGGATGGCCGAGAAACGCGAACGGTTCTGGCAAAGCCTGTCAGGGGGCGAAAAGCAGCGGACGCACATTGCAAGAGCCCTGGCGCAAACGCCACAGGAGCTGATTCTTGATGAACCGACCAACCATCTGGATGTGCAGCACCAGATCAGCCTGCTGCGCTTGGTGTCCGACTTGCCGATCACGACGGTGATGGCATTGCATGATCTCAATCACGCCGCCATGTTTTGTGACGAGCTGATCGTCATGCAGGCAGGAAGAATCGTGGTGGCTGGAACTCCGGAAACGGTTCTGACCCCAGGGCTCCTGAAAGAGGTGTTCGGCGTCGAAGCACGTGTTGAACAATCAAGCCATAACGATCGACCTTATATCCATTTCATGAAGTAGATTGGTCGTCTGGACTGCAGATTCGTCGATCCCGGCTTTCTTGCCGCTGGGATAGTGGCTGGTCATTGGCAGTCCCGCTGCCCGCTCATTTGTAGAGCGGATCCGCCGTGAGCCGGCCGTTGAGGGCGTAATCGCCGATCTCGCGTGCCTTGTAGGCCACCGGGTCGTGCAGGCTGTGGGTGCGCACGTTGCGCCAGTAGCGGTCGAAGCCGTGGCGCGCGGCGGTGGAGCGGGCGCCCAGCAGTTCCAGGATGTGGCTGGTGACGTGCAGCGCGGTCTGGGTGCTGTCGACCTTGGCGGCGTAGATCACGGCGCTGGCTTCGTCGCGCTGCGCGGGGGTAAGGGTGTCGCCGCGCGACCAGGCCGATTGCCAGGCTTGCGCGGCAACGTCGGCGAGCGCCGCGCTGGCCTGCAGCCGGGCCGTGAGGTGGCCGTAGTGTTCCAGCACATAGGGGTCGTCGGCGGCGCGTTGCACGCCCGAGGTCTGCCAGGGCCGGGCCGATTCGAGCAGGTAGGCGTGGGCCTGGCGCAGCGCGCCTTCGGCGTTGCCGATGTAGAGGTTGACGAAGTAGAGCTGATGCAGCGGCACCGACAGCCCCAGCAGCGGGTTCGAGGGCGGTTCGGGCGGCCAGGGGCCGAGCACGTCGTCGCGCGCCAGCGGCACGTTTTCGAAGCGGATGCTGCCGCTGACGCCACGGCGCTGGCCGAAGGCGTCCCAGTCGCCGCCGTGCGTGATGCCCGGGGCCTCGCCCGGTATCGCCAGCAGCACCGGCGTGTCCTGCCATTGTGCGATCGCGACGATGCGCTGGGCGATGGCGGCGTTGGAGGCGAAGTTCTTGTGCCCGTCCAGGCGCAGGGTTCCGTCGGTGTCTTCGCGCAGCTGCAGCGCCGGGTCGCGCGGATTCGAGGCGCCGCCCCAGATCCAGCGTTCGGCCGTGCTGCGCTGCTGCAGCGCCTCGCGCTGGGCCGGGGTGGCGCGCAGGGCGGCGTTGTGCGAGAGCAGGTAGTGGTAGCCCAGGATTTGCGCGGCGTTGCTGTCGCTGCGCGCGAGGGTGCGCACGATCTGCTGCGACTGCGCGTGGCTGCCGCCAGCGCCGCCTTGGGCGGGGGGGACCAGCAGGGCCAGCAGGCCGGATGCGCGCAGCGCCTGGGCCTCTTCGCTGGGCAGGCCGCCGGCGCGGTCGCGCTCGGCGGCGCCGGCGGCCAGTTCGTCGGACAGGCGTTGGGCGGCATCCAGATCGGGATGGGGGAGGAGGGGGGTGTTGCTCATCGGATGTTTTCGGGTTCGGACTCAGCGCAGCGGGAAGCCCAGCTCGCGCAGGATTTGCTTGAGTTCGTAGCGTGCGTCGCCCTTGCGGCCGACGTTGCCGAGCCGGGTGGCGAGGTGGCGCGTCCACAGCGGGTGGTCGATGTTCTGCTGTTTCCAGAAGGCGTCGAGCGCCTGGTCGTAGTCGGCCGCGGCCTGGGGCTGGGCGCTGGCGTCGTAGTACTCGGTGTGCAGCACGGCGGCCTGGGGCAGGCGCGGGCGGATGTGGCTGGCCGCTGGCTGCGCGGGGTAGCCGATGGCGGTGCCGAAGACCGGGAAGACGTAGGGCGGCAGCTTCAGGTCTTGCGCGATGGCGCGGATGTGGCTGCGGATGGCGCCGACGTAGACGGCGCCCAGGCCCAGCGATTCGGCGGCCAGGACCGCGTTCTGCGCGGCGATGGCGGTGTCGACCGAGGCCAGCACCACCGATTCCAGGTAGTCGGTGCCGTCGATCTCGACGCCCTCGGGCGGCTGGGCCACCCGCCGGTCGCGCGAGAGGTCGGCCAGCCAGACCAGGAACAGTGGCGCCTGGCGCACGAAGTCCTGGTCATTGGCCCAGGTGGCGAGATTGTCCTTGTGGGCCGGGTCCTGGATGGCGACCACGCTCCAGACCTGCAGGTTGGACGAGCTGGAACCCGATTGCGCGGCCGCGACCAGGGTCGAGAGGGTGTCGGCCGGCAGCGGCGTGGGCGCGAAGGCGCGCACCGAGCGGTGGCGCAGGATGTGGCGCAGCACGTCGTTGTCGAGGGCCTCGACACGCTGGCCGGCGCCGTAGCGCGCGGCCAGCAACTGCGGGAGGCTGGAGGGGCTGGGGTTCTGGCTCATGGTCGCGTGCTCCTTTCGTCTGGAAACGGGAAACGTCAAACTAGAACACCCGGCCGGCCTCAAGCTGCGTGGTGGTGCCGTTGAGGTGGTAGTCGCCCACCACGCGCGCCTTCTGGCTGAGTGGGTTGTGGCTGAAGATGGTGCGCAGGTTGCGCCAGTGGCGGTCGAGCAGCAGGCTGCCGGAGGTGGCCGAAGCGCCGCCGGCCTCGAACAGCTGCTGGCCCGCGTACAGCGCGAGCTTGCTGACGACGAGCTGGGTCTTGGCGGTGGCCAGGTTACCTTCGAGCACGATGGCCTCGGCGTCGGGGGCCTGGCGGCGGATCGCCTGGGCGCCGCGTTCGAGCACGCGCGCGGCGTCCAGCACCAGCGTGTCGATGGCGTGGCTGTGGGCGGCGATGTCGCCGATGGTGTGCTGGATGAAGGGGTCTTCGCGTGCGGTTTCGGCGCTGCTGTGCAGGGCCGCGCGGCCCTTGTGGCGCACGTAATCGGCGGTTTCGCGCACGGCGGCGCGCACGATGCCGGCGGCCGTTGCCACCAGGATGAGCTGCCGCCAAGCCGAGATGTGCCGGCTCGGCAGGCCGAAGTTGAGGGTGGATTTGAGCAGCACCTCGTGCGGCTCGACGCGCACCTGGTCGAAGACCAAGCTGCCGCTGGCCGTCAGGCGCTGGCCGAAGCCGTCCCAGTCGTCGACCACCCGCAGTCCCTCGCGGTCGAGCGGCAGTGTGAGGGTGACGGGGTTGTCTTCCTCGTCGATAGCGCTGATGGTGGCGAAGTCGGTGTAGGCCGTGCCGGTCGAGTAGAACTTGCGGCCGTTGAGCCGAAAGTGGTCGCCCTGGCGCAGCAGCCGGGTGGTGATCTGCCCGGGCTTGGCCGTGCCTTGTTCGGTGGAGGCACCGCCGAAGAGCTTGCCGTCGAGCAGGCGGGCGACCTGCTGGCGCGTGAAGTCGCTGGCCGGCAGCACGCGCCAGAGTTCGGAGACGTTGAAGTGCAGGCGTAGCGCATGCGGCACGTTGGAGTCGCCCGCGGCCAGGGTGATGATGGCCTGGGTGGCGTCTTCCAGCGTGCCGCCGGGGCCGCCCCATTCCTCGGGCACCAGCAGGGCGCCCAGGCCGGCGGCGCGGAGGGGCCCGAAAGCCTCGAAGGGCAGGTGGCGCTCGCGTTCGCGCTGCAGTGCGCCGGCGCGCAGCGCCTCGGCCTGCGCGGGCAGGGCGGCCAGGATGTCCTCGCGGCGCCAGCGCGGCGAGGCGGCCGAGGCCGGCGTGGGTGCGGTGGAGGAAGGGGTTTGCGGGTCGATGGCGAGGGTGCTCATATTCATGTGTCTTTCAGTGCGCCGCTTCGGCGGAGGAGTCCGGCTGGGCCGGGGCGACCCGGGGCACGCGGCCTTCGACCGGATGGCCGGGGTCGGTGAAGCCGGGCGTCGAGGGGTGGCCGGCGGCGACCAGCCGGTCGACCAGCGCCTCGTCCTCGGGCGTGAAGCGGTACTGGAGCGCTTTCAGGTAGCCCTCCCACTGCTCGAAAGTGCGTGGGCCGGCGATGGCCGAGGTGATGAGCTGGTTGTTGAGCACCCAGGCCAGAGCGAAGTCGATGGTCGAGATGCCGCGCGCGGCGGTGTGGCGGCGGATTTCCTCGGCGATCTCGATGGATTCAATGCGCCACTCGGTCTCCAGCAGGCGCTTGTCCTTGCGCGCCGCGCGCGAACCCGGCTCGGCGTCGCCGCAGCTCGGGTACTTGGCAGTCAGCACGCCGCGCGCCAGCGGGCTGTACGAGACCACGCCCAGGCCGTAGGCCGCGGCGGCGGGCAGTTGCTCGGCCTCGGCCGTGCGGTTGACCAGGTTGTAGAGCGGCTGGCTGGCGATGGGGCGGTCGATGCCCTCGGCGTCGGCTAGGTGGGCGACCTCGGCGATGCGCCAGCCGCGGAAGTTGGAGACGCCGAAATAGCGCACCTTGCCGGCCCGGATCAGGTCGCCGATGGCGCGCACCGCCTCGCCCAGCGGCGCGTCGAAGTCGGCGCGGTGGAAGTACAACAGGTCGATGTAGTCGGTGCCCAGGCGGCGCAGGCTGCCCTCGACCGCCTCGATCACCCACTTGCGCGAGCTGCCGCGCCGGTTCGGTCCCTCGCCCAGCGGATTGCCGAACTTGGTGGCCAGCACCCAGTCGTCGCGGTCGGCACGGATGGCGCGGCCGACCACTTCTTCCGTCTTGCCCTTCTGGTAGACGTCGGCGGTGTCCAGGAAGTTGATGCCGTGGGCCTTGGCGTGCGCGATGATGCGCTGCGACTCGGCCTCGTCGGTGGGGCCGCCGAACATCATGCTGCCCAGGGCCAGGGGAGAGACTTTGAGGCCGCTGCGGCCCAGGTAGCGGTAGGTGTTCGACATGGCGCTGCTTTGCGTGGGAAGGTTCGGCAAGGACCCGGGCTGGCGCGCCGGCTCCATCGTGAATGCGCCGATTAGACGCCCGATCGTGGCCGCGCGCAGCCCATGGCAGCCTTGATTTCCGCATGAACTTAGAAGACTTTCATGCGCGCGACTGGTGGCCAGGACGGATCGCCAGGCTTTATATCGATATGAAAAACCGGCGCAGCAACGCGCCACGCGAGCCGCTACCTTGTGGTTCTGTACTGCTCTCCCAGGCGCCGCTTGCCGGCGCGCCACACCGCATGACTTCGCCGACCGACTTTCCCCGCCGCCGCACCGTTTTGTCCGCCGCACTGGCCAGCAGCCTGGCCGCCGCGTTGCCGGCCCAGGCCCAGAGTGCGAGTCCGGGCGCGGCCGCCTCGCCGGTGGCCGGCGGCACGCTGCGCTACGGCGTGCCGCTGGAGCCGACCACGCTGGTGTCCTTCCTCGACACCAAGACCGACAACCGCGCCATCAGCGGCAAGATCACCGAGGGCCTGCTGCGCTACGACCGCGATTTCAAGCCGCAGCCTTTGCTGGCCACCGCCTGGCAGGTCAGCGCCGATGGCCTGCGTTACACCTTCACGCTGCGCCAGGGTGTCAAGTTCCACGACGGGCACGACTTCACCTCGGCCGATGTGCGTTACTCGCTGCTGACGCAGAAGGCGCGCGGCCCGCGTGGGCGCATCACGCTGGCCAACCTGGCTGAGGTGCTGACGCCCGATCCGCACACCGCCGTGCTGGTGCTCGCGCGGCCCGCGCCCTACCTCCTCCAGTCGCTGAGCGCGGCCGAGTTCCCCATCGTGCCGGCCCACGTCTATGGCGACGGCGACCCGCTGGCCAGCCCCAACACCACGCGACCGATCGGCACCGGCCCCTTCGTCTTCGAGCAGTGGGTGCGCGGCAGCCACATCGTGCTGCGCAAGAACCCTGACTACTGGCGCGCCGGCCACCCGCTCCTCGATCGCGTGGTCTACCGCATCCTGCCCGACCGCGCGGCGCTGTCGGCGGCGCTGGAGGCCGGCGAGATCGACGCGGCGGAAGGCGTGGCCGTTGCCGACCTCCAGCGTCTGCAGGACAACCCGAAGCTGGCCGTCGACGACGACTACGACGGCTTCCTCAACAACGCCTATTTCCTGGAGTTCAACGTGCGCACGCCGGCGCTGGCCCGGCCCGAGGTGCGCCAGGCGATCGCGCACGCCATCGACCGCCGCTTCCTGCGCGACACCGTCTACTACCGGCGCACCCGCATCGTCAATTCGCCGGTGCCCGACATCCTGCGCGACTACTACGACGACAGCACCTTCCGCTACGACTTCGACCTCGCGCGCGCCAACGCCCTGCTGGACGCGGCCGGCCACCCGCGTGGGGCCGACGGCACGCGCTTCGCCCTGCGGCTGTCTTTCATTCCGGGCGATGCGCGGCGCGCGGCGGCCTACATCCGCACCGCGCTGTCGCGCGTCGGCATCCGCGTCGAGGTGGTCGACGGCGACCTGCCGGCCTACCTCGCGCGGGTCTACCAGGCGCACGACTTCGACATCAACTACAACGGCCTGGGCCGGCTGTTCGACCCCACCGTCGGGGTGCAGCGCTTCTTCTGGTCCGAAGCCGTCCACAAGCCGATACCGTGGGTGAACGCGGCGCAGTACGAGAATCCGCGCGTCGACGAGCTGTTCAGCCAGGCCGCCGTCGAGACCGACCCCGGCCGGCGCGCCGCCCAGTTCAAGGAGATCCAGCAGATCGTCGGGCGCGAGCTGCCCTCGTTCCCGCTGGTGGCTGCCCAGATCATCCAGGTGCGCAACCGGCGAGCGCAAGGGCTCTACAACAGCGTCGACCTCACCGCCGGCGACTTCTCCGACGCCTGGATCGCCGCGGCCGCAGCAGGATGAGGGGCATGAGCGCGGCACGCTCGGGCTGGAGTTTGGGCTTGAGCCGCCTCGTGCGCTGCGGGCCCACCGTTCTGGGGCCGCGCGTGTGCACTGCACGGCAGCCGAGGCCTCATTCCCCTGGATGCCCGGACGCAAACACCGTTTTCTGCAGGATATCCACCAGCGTATTGCACAGAATGAAGGCGCAGGCCGCGAATACCGTGGTGCCGATCACGACGGGAAAATCACCATCCAGCGCTGCATCGATCGCCAGACGCCCCACGCCATCCAGGCCAAACATTTTCTCGGTGACGATCGCCCCGCCCATGACGGCGGCCAGCTCCATGCCGGTCAGCACCAGCACCGGACTCAGCGCCGGTTTCAGCGCGTGGTCGAAATAGACCCGCCATTCGCGCACCCCTTTGGCCCGTGCCGTGCGGATGTAATCGTGGTTCAGGACATCGAGCAGGCTTGCACGGATCACGCGCTGAAAGAGGCCGATCTCCGCCGTGGCCAGCGTCAGCCACGGCAGCAGCAGATGGCGTAACCATTGCCAGGGATCGTCGGTCAAGGCCACGTAGCCCCCCGCCGGAAACCAAGTGATGCCGTGCAGCGACAGCTGATAAAACAGGAAGAAGATGATCAGCATCCCGCTGAGAAAAGTGGGCAAGGACAGCGCCGCATAGGCGAGCAGCGCCAAGGCGCGGTCCACGAAACGGTCGCGATAGCGCGCCGCCAGCACCCCGGCGATCAATGAAACCGTCATCCACACCAGCAAGGCGCCCAGCGCCAGCGACAGCGTCACCGCGGCCTTGTCCAGAATCAACTGCGTGACCGGGGCCTGAAAGCGAAACGAGTAGCCCAGGGCGGGCGGCCAATGCAGCAGTCCTACCGCGGCCCCCTGGATTTCCGGACCGCGCAGCAAGAAATAACCGAGTTGCTGATACCAGGGGTCGTTGAGATGCAAGGCCCTGGCGATGGCTTCGATGGCTTGCGGTGTCGCATTGCGCGGCGCCAGCATCACCGCCGGGTTTTGGTAGGCGATGCGCGTCAGGATGAACGCCGCAATCAAGACCAGCAGCAGGGTCGACAGCGCGCGCAGCAGAGTTTTGACAATGACCTGCAGTTTCAACATCAGCGTCGCTCCAGATGGGGGTCGAAGATGTTGCGCAACCCACTGCTCAGGCTGTTGAAGCCCAGCACGGTCAAGAACAGCGCCAGCGCCGGAGCGGCCAAAAACCACGGCTGCACCTGATACAGGGCGGAACGCTGGACATCGGCAATCATGTTGCCGAGGCTGGCGGATGGCGCGGGCACACCGACACCCAGAAAGGAGAGCGTGGCCTCGGCGATGATGTTGGTGGGCAGTTGAGTCGCCCAATAGACCCCGATGGTCGGCAGCACGGCCGGCAGGATTTCCTGCCAGACGATACGCCGGCGCGTCATGCCCATCAGTTCCGCCGCGGCGACAAACTCCTGATGACGCACCTGCAAGACCAGGCTGCGCGTCAGCCGCGCAAAATAGCCCCAGGAGAAAAAGGTAATCACCGCAATCACCACCCAGGTCGGATCGACGTGGGTGCCGCCATCGCTGCTGTGGTTCAAGGCCAGCAGGCTGAGGGCGGTGACGACAAAGGGAAACGACAGCACCAGATTGATGAGCTGTTGACAGAGCTGGTCCAGGCGGCCGCCGCGATAGCCGCTCACCAAACCCACCAGGAGACCGATCATCATGGCCAGGGTGGTGGCCGGAATCGCCACCAGCAAGGACACGCGGGTGCCATACAGGGTCCGCACCAGCACGTCACGGCCATTGTCATCGGCCCCCAGTGGAAATGCGTGGCTCGGTCCGATCGGAATCCCCATCTCTGACAAGGCGGTGTCGCGGAACTGTTCGGTTTCACCGTGTCCCAGCCAGGCCGCCGCCAGCGGCGCGCTCAGCGCTGCCAGCGAGAGCAGGAGCACGACGATCAGGCCGCGCCTGGCGCTGCCTTCCCGCCATATCCGGCGCAGCAGGCCCGCCGGCTGCGCCGGCGCCGAAAAAACATGGGCTGATAAAGGCGGTGATGACATGCTCAAACTTCCCCGGCAAAGACTTTCTGTCCCGGAATCGCCGCCAGCAGTTGCCGTGTCCATGCCTGCTGTGGGCGGTTGAAGATCTGTTCACTGCTGCCCTGTTCGATGATTTCGCCCGCTTGCAGAACCAGAACCCGGTCGCACAGGGCGGCCACGGCAGAAAGATCATGGGAGATGAACAGCAAGGAGAGTGCTTGCTCCCGGCGTAAACGCATCAGCAATTGCAAAATGCGGTGCTGGGTGGTGATGTCCAGCGCCGAGACGGCCTCGTCGGCCACGATCAACTGCGGTTTCATGGCGAGCGCACGGGCAATCGCGACGCGCTGCCGTTGTCCGCCCGAGAGCTGGGCCGGATAGCGCCGGGACAGCTCAGGGGCTAACTCGACCGTCTGCAAGAGCGCGCCGATGGCCTGCGCCAGTGGCTCCGCATTCAGCCGCTGACCAGTTTCACGCTGCTGGGTCAGTTGCAAGGGGTCGCTGAGGATGTCAGCCACCCGTCGACGGGGATTCAGGCTGTTGTAGGGATCCTGAAACACCATCTGTACCGCATAGCGCAGCGGATGATCGGGCGGTATCCGCTGTCCGGCCTGCTGCCATGCCGAATCGTTGAGCTGGATGTGGCCCTGATCTGCCCGGTCCAGGCCTACGAGCACACGCCCCAGCGTGGTTTTGCCCGAGCCGGACTCCCCGACCAGTCCGAGGATCTCCCCTTTGTTCAGCTCAAAACTGATGCCTTTCAGCACCTGCTGCGTCCGGCGAGAAAAGCCGGCGCGCCGCGTGAAATGGCGTGTCAACGCATGAACCCGCAGCAAAGGGGGGCCGGCGGCGGTTCTCGCGGCTTGCGGCGCATGCTGATGCCAGCCGGCTTGCAACAGCGCGCGCGTATAGGGGTGTCCGGGTTGGTGGAACAGGCGGTTTTTGTCGCCTTGCTCCACAACCCTGCCGTGCTGCATCACCACCACGCGGTCGGCAATATCGGCAACCACGCGCAGGTCATGGCTGATCAACAGCAGCGCACATCCATGCTGCTGCTGCAGGCGTTTCAGCAATTGCAGAATGGCGGCTTGCACCGTGACGTCCAGCGCGGTCGTGGGCTCGTCGGCAATGATCAGCTTGGGATTCAACGCGATGGCCATGGCGATCATCACCCGCTGGCGCATCCCCCCGGAAAATTGGGCCGGACGATGGTGATAACGTTGGGCTGCCTCGCGGATGCCGACTTCTTCGAGCAATTCGATGACCCGGCGCCGCAAGGCCCGGCGACCCAGGCGCTGGTGTGCCTGAATGGCTTCCTCGATCTGCTCGCCCACGCTCTTCAAGGGATGCAGGTTGCTGAGGGGGTCCTGCGAGACATAGCCGATCTGCGCGCCGCGCAACTGGCGATAGGCGCGGGCATCGAGTTCATGCAGCGCGATGCCGTTGAACCACCGCTCCCCCGTCACCTGCGCGCTGGCGGGCAACAGCCCCAGAACGGCCAGCAGGCTCAGGCTTTTGCCAGACCCGGATTCGCCGACGATCGCCAGCGTTTCTCCCGCCGCCACCGAGAAGCTCGCCTGCTGCACCACCGGGGGCTGATGGTTGAAGCCGATCGAGAGTTGATTCACGCGCAGTAAGGGCATACGGATCTTTGGGCAGCGCGCGGGGGCAGCACACGGGTGCATGCGCCCGTGCCGCAGCGCTGCCCGGGTATCAGCTTAATGTTTCAACGCGATATTGGTGATATCGGCCTGGGTGGCCAGCGACGACCAGGTCCAGTGGGTCACCCGATCGGACGTCACCGCGATGCGGCGCTTTTCAAACAGCGGGATCCACGGCAAATCGGCGGACACCAGGCGGTCGGCCTGCGCCCAGATCGGGCCTGGATCGTCCGAGGCATAAGCCTGTTTCGCCAGTTGGTTCAGCTGCGGGTTGCTGTAGCAAATCGCATAGACGTTGCCGCGCCCGCAGGGCGAGGCATCCGAATTCAGCCAGCCGCCGAGCAGCATGCGGGTCGCCGGGCCCTGCCAGTCGGGCGAGGTCTGGCCCAAGGCCAGATCCCATTTGTTGTCCGGGCTTTGCAGATAGGCCATGAACTGCGGGGCGGGCACCGGATTGAGATTCAGGGTGATGCCGGCTTTCGCCAGGTCTTCTTTCAGGATGACCGCCAGGGTGCTGAACTGATTGTTGGCCCGATAGACCAGGTCCAGGGTCAGGCCCTGGCCAAAGCCGGCCTCTTGCAGCAGGGCCTTGGCTTTGGCCGGGTCGCCTTTGTCTTCAGGCGTGGGATAGAGGTCGAGTTTTTCATGCCCCAGCAAGGTGCTGGTGATGATCTGGCCGAGGGGGATCGCGGCGATTTTCCCGCCCTGCGCCTGCACCAGGTGCGCGCGGTTGACGGCGTAAGTCAAGGCCTGACGTACTTTCAGCGTGCGCAGCGCGGTGGCGCCGGGACTTTGGGCTTGTGGCTGGGCATTGATGGCGATGAAGTTGGCCGCCCCGCTGTTGGCGGAATGCAGGGCGGGGCTGTTCTTGATGGCATATTGCCGGATCACGGCTTGCGGTGGAATGTCGAGGTACAGGGAGAGGTCGGCGTCGCCGGCCTGCACGCGCTGCATCACGCTGTCTTCGTTGTTTCCGGTGAAGCTGATGTCGATCTGATCCACATAGGCCTTGCGTGCCGGATCCTGCGCATGGTTGTAACCCGTGACTTTTTTCAGGACCAGCTTCTGTCCGCTGACATAACTCGCCACTTCGTAAGGGCCGCTGGAAGGGAAGTTCTTGCGGAACTCCTGGGAGTCCGGGTAGTAGCGCGAGGCCACTTCTTCCGGCAAGGGCGTCACGAAGTTCATCGAGAGAATATTCAGGAAATCATAGTTTTTGCTGTCGGAGCGCAGCACCAGCGTGCGGTCGTCCGGGGCGCTGACGCCCTCGATCTCGTGGCTGTCGATGAAAGCTTTGGTCGCGGCCAGATCCCCGGTGGGCACCTGGGCGAATTTCTTGCAGTAATCCGCAAATCCTGAGAAGGCCAGGTTGAAGTAATTGACCGCGGCCACCTGTTTGTTCGGATCGCAGAAGCGTTTGATGGCATAGACGAAGTCCTTGGCCACGATGGGGCGGGTGGTCGGGCCGGCATAACGGAGGCCATCACGCAAGTGGAAGGTGTAGGTCTTGCCGTCGGCACTGACATCCCATGATTGGGCCAGATCAGGCACCAACTGGGTGTCATCCTTCAGGCTTTGCTGCGAACCGGGATAGGTGACCAGTTGACGGGTGACCGCGCGCAGGATCTCCCAGGAATCGACGGAATACCCGGTCAGCGGGTCAAAGGCGTCCAAATCCGATTGCAGCGAGGCGATACGCAATGTGCCGCCGGATTGCGGGACATCAGCGGCCGTGGCCTGCAAGGCCAATGCGGACAACAGCAGCAGCAAGGCGTGCGCTTTGCGCATGGGAAACTCCTTTGGTGATTCAGGAAAACAAGCCGGCCCAGGAAGACTCGGTCACGAAAAACAGCCGTTCGAGTCGGCCTGCGGCCGGGGGGACGATTTCGATGGGGGGACGCGAGGGGGCTGGCGGGGGTTTTACAAGCCCAGGGGCTGGCGCGCCGGCTGCGTCATGAACGCGCCGATTAGACGCCCGATCCGTGCCGCGCACAGCCCATGGCAGCCTCGATTTATGCATGAACTTAGAAGACTTTCATGCGTTAACCTGACTGAAACGACCCGTTGGCGGATGTCATATCGATATGAAAAACCGGCGCAACGCCACGCCGCGCGAGCCGCTACCTTCTGGCCCTTCTTCGCTTTTCCTGGCGCCGCTCGTGGGCGTGCCGCCCTGCATCGCCCATGCCTCCTCTCTCCGAACCGACTGCCCCCGACGCGCCGGCCCGCGCGCGTGAATTGGCCGCGCGCTTCGCCGCCCTGGCCGCACACCACGACGAAACCGGCGAGCCGCCGGCCGCCCAGGTCCAGGCCTTGTTCGAGGCCGGCCTGCTGCGCCTGACCGTCGCGCGCCGCGACGGCGGCGAGGGCGCCGGGCTGGGGCTGGCGCGCCAGGTCGTCCAGGCGGTGGCCGAGGGCGACCCCTCGGTCGCGCTCATCCTCTCCATGCACTACGCCCAGCACGCCGCCATCGCGCACGCCCGCCGGCGCGCCGACGACGGCGTGGCGCCCAGCCCCTGGCCGCGCGCGCTGGCCGACCGCGTGGTCGCCGACACCTTGCGCGGGCCGGCGCTGATCAACGCGCTGCAAGTCGAGCCCGAACTGGGTTCGCCCTCGCACGGCGGCCTGCCCGCCGCCACGGCGCGCCGCGACCCGGCCGAGGGCGGCTGGCGCCTGAGCGGGCGCAAGATCTACTCCACCGGCTCGCACCTGCTGGCCTGGTACAGCGTGCTGGCCGTCACCGATGAGCCCGAGCCGCGCGTCGGCCACTTCCTGGTGCCGCGCGGCAGCCCGGGCGTGCGCATCGAGCCGACCTGGGACCCGCTGGGCATGCGCGCCACCGCCAGCCACGACGTCGTGTTCGAGGACACGCCCGTGGCCGCCGGCCAGGCCGCCAACCTCTACCCGGCGGCCGACGGCGTGCGGCGCGACGAGCACGGTTTCGGCTGGTACCTCAACCTGGTCGGCTCGGTCTACATCGCCACGGCGATCGCCGCGCGCGACTGGCTGCTGCGCTTTCTCAACGAGCGCCGGCCGACCGCGCTGGGCGGCGCGGCGCTGGCCTCGCTGCCCACGGTGCAGGACGCGGTCGGCCGCATCGAACTGCTGATCCATGCCGCCACCGGCCTGCTCGACGCCCACGCGCGCGCCTTCGACGCCGGCGAGCCGTCCCAACCCCTGGGCCTGGCCGCGCGCCAGACCGCGGTGGAACACGCCGCGCGCGCCACGGCGCTGGCGCTGGAGCTGGCGGGCAACCACGGCATCAGCCGGCGCAACGCGCTCGAACGCCACTACCGCAACGCCCAGTGCGCGCAGATCCACGCGCCCGCCTCCGCGCTGGTACGCGCCAACCTGGGCCGCGCGGCGTTGCAGCGGCTGGCGGCGTGAGCGGCGGCTGAGTCTTGTTAGTACAAGGGGTGGCGTGAGCTATTCAGCCTTTCCCGCCCGCCACGCTCTCGTGCGTTGCCACCAGCTCCAGCGGATAGCGCCGCCCGGCCCGGTAGTCGTCGATGCAGGCCAGCAGCAGCGGGCTGCGGTGGCGGTCGCGGCTGGCCAGGACTTCGTCGTAGCTCATCCAGACGGTGCGCACGATGCCTTCGTCGAATTCGGCGCCGGGCACCTGTTCGCCCAGTTCGCCGGTGTAGGCGAAGCGCACGTAGGTGACGTCCTCGCCGGTGTTGGTCTTGACGAAGCGCGACAGGTAGATGCCGACCAGCGCGGTGGGGACGAAGCGGTGCTTGGTTTCTTCGAGCACCTCGCGCGCGCAGGCTGTCTCGGGCGCTTCGCCCGGGTCCAGGTGGCCGGCCGGGTTGTTGAGGCGCAGGCCGTCGGCGGTGTCTTCCTCGACCAGCAGGAAGCGGCCATCGCGCTCGATCACCGCGGCCACCGTGGTGTTGGGCTTCCAGCGGTCGGCCGCCAGCTTGGAGACGGGCGCGCGCGCCGCCAGCGGCAGGCCGGCCACGGCGGGCCGAAGCTCGGGCGGGGGGGCCGTGGGTGCCCGTTCGGGGGAGGCGGCGTGAGTCATGGCGCGGATTATGTCGCGAACGCGTCAGGCCGGGGAGGGTGGTTGGGTTGCGTTTCGTTGCCTTTGTCCCGCGTTGTTGCGTGAAGGCACAAGCGTGGGTGCGAGGGGCTGGGGAACCGGCGCGGCGTTATTCGCCTCCAAGCCTTGCGCCGGGCTCATGGGCCGCAGGCGATGGTTGGCGCGCCACGCGCCGTTCGAGGTGATCATCATGAACGTGACCGTTCCTTCCCTTTCTTCTTCCGCTTTCCGGCGTCCCTGGCGCGCGGCGGTGCTGGCGCTGGCTGGCGCGGCCGCGCTGGGGTCGGCGGCCGCCCGCGCCGGCGAG
>JASGEH010000103.1:0-4688 GCA_047606565.1 Comamonas sp. | reverse complement strand
CTTTCCAGCCTTTGACAATGGCGAAGTTGCCGACGATCGATTCTTCGAGAACGTATTTGCGGCCCTTGAATTCGCGTACCTCTTTGCCTTCGGCCACGGGGGTGCCGTAGCCGGTCGCGGTGTAGAACGCGGGGATGCCGGCACCGCCCGCCCGCAGTTTCTCCGCGAGCGTACCTTGCGGTGTCAGCTCGACTTCGATTTCGCCCGCGAGCATTTGCTGCTCGAATACCTCATTGCCACCGACATATGAACCTATGAATTTGCGCGCCTGACGTTGTGCCACCAGCAAGCCCAAGCCGAAATCCGCAATGCCGGGATTGTTGGAAACCAGAGTGAGGTCTTTCACTCGGCGTCGATGGATTTCGGCAATCAGGTTCTCCGGGATGCCGCACACGCCAAAACCGCCGGACAGCACGGTCATGCCGTCGACGACACCTTCCAGCGCCTGTGCGTAACTTGAGACGCGCTTGTCGAGTCCGCTCATGAATGCCTCTTGCTGGAGATGATGGTCAGGTATCCGGCAACCATCCATGTCGCCGAACCCGCTAGAAGAAAATATACATCAAGTATAAAAATCATCGAGGGGCAGCAAGCTAGACGTTCGATGTAGAGCGGAGCCCTTGGCGCTCGTCCGTGCCTTAGACGTTCGGCGGATGCCCGCCGTTCATGCTGCACCGCGGCGTGACACATGATCTGAAAATGCACATTGTGTAAAAAAATGATGCATTCGTGAGAAGCAGCTGAGTCCACCTGGCGAGGCAGGCAGATGATTTCGTTCGATGATTTCTTGGCAGTCTCCCGCCTCGACGCGCGTTACTGGGCAATTGCCGATTTGCGTTCGTCGGATGCCGCTGAATTGTTGTTCGTGCCGACGGGAAAACTGCAGATCGGTTCGCTCGTGCTTGATGGGAGAGATGCCATTCGCCAGTTCCTGTCCGAGCGCGAAAAGAAGCACGTCGAGACCAATCGCTTGACCCGGCATTTCGCCAGCGGATTCCTGCTTGGCGAAAAAGCGCCGGGTTGCTTGCAAGCCAGCTCGGTTCTGGCGGTATTCGCCGGGGCGGGAAGCATTCCGCTGGCCTCGGGTGTGCCCTCGACGATTGCCGATGTCGAGGATGTTTTCGTTCGCGACGACAGCGGCCAATGGCTGTTCGCGAGTCGGATCATGCGGCCCGTGTTTGTTGGCGCCGCCGCCGCCAGTTTTGTCCGTTGATTCCATAAATCCCGTCAGGAGATTCCCATGTCGAGTAACGCCATCCATTCCTCCAGTGCGTTGGGCTATTTGGCCTGCGTGCCGCATGTCCCGCTGACCAAGATTCAGGAAAGCTGGGACGTGGAAGCCAACGCCGGCTTCTGGAAAACTTACAAGGAGCGCGTGGCCGAACTGCGCGCTTTCGATCCGGAGTTGGTCATCATCTTCGGCGGCAACCACGACGATGGCGTGTTCCTCAAGTTGAATCCGCAATTCATGGTCATCCACGCCGCGCAATCGCTGGAAGATTGCGGCGGCTGGCCGGCGAAGTTCGATGTGCCGCTGGAAACTGCCGCTGCGTTGACCGATTACTTGATCGAAGAAGAGGAGTTCGACGTCGCCCAATCCTATGCGGCGGACGTGGATCACGGGTTTTCCAACGCTCTGCATTACTTCCTTGGCGACATCAGTTCCAAGCCGGTGCTGCCTATCCACATCAACACCATCACCGATCCGCGCCCGACCCTGCGTCGTTGCCGCCAACTCGGCGAGGCCGTCGGTCGCTTCGCGCGCACCTTGAACAAGCGGGTGGCGTTTCTGGGTACTGGCGGCTTGTCGCACCAGACCGACTTCGTGTTCCCGCAGTACGCCACCGCGCCCAGCGAGGACGTGCGAAATTACCTCGTGCATGGTGGCGAGAAAGGCCCGATTACGCGCGAAAAGTGGCGTAAGGCCATCGACGATGGCATGGCAAAGCTCAGCCGCGACTTGGTCGATGGCAATTTCCATGCGTCGTGGGTCAACCCGGAATGGGACAAGAAATTCCTCGATATCCTCACCAGCGGCGATTTGACGCCGCTGGATGCGTGGACGGACAAGGAGGTCCTCGACGCCGCCGGTTATGGTGGCAGCGAAATCCGTCTGTGGGTTGCCGCAGCGGCGGCGGCGCAAGCCTACGACAGCACGGCGAAATTCAATATCGACTACTACTCCGGCGAGACCACGCTCGCCGTTGGCGTGGGCGTGGTGCACGGCAATCTACAGGCCGCTTGAGCGGCAGACGCAAGAACGATCATCCGGAAAAAACGAAGGATCCATCATGAACGCAGTCGCAGTTCCGCAATTGAAAGAAACGCCTGTCAGTGCCGGCGGGATTTTCGAGAAGGTGCAAGCCCTGTTGCCGCAAATCGCGGCGAATGCCTGGCAGTCCGAAAATGATCGCAGCGCATCCAGCGAAAGCATTGGATTATTGAAATCCACTGGTCTGCATCGTGCGTTCCAGCCCAAGGTTTATGGCGGTCTGGAAATGTCGCTGCCGGATTTCGAGCAATGTCTGGCGGCTGTCGCCAGCGCCG
This sequence comes from Comamonas sp., assembly GCA_047606565.1. Classification (GTDB taxonomy): domain Bacteria; phylum Pseudomonadota; class Gammaproteobacteria; order Burkholderiales; family Burkholderiaceae_C; genus Comamonas_F. The sequence goes on along the minus strand of JASGEH010000103.1, from coordinate 2,141 downwards.
ATGCAAGCACTGCGTGGGCATTCGGCCTGCTCGCGCATCATGCGCACATGCTGGCGATGTACAGCAAGAAGCTGCAGGACGAAATCTGGTTGACCGACCCGGATGCCGTGGCCAGCAGCAGCATCGCGCCGTTCGGCAAGACCGAGGAAGTCGATGGTGGCGTGTTGTTCAGCGGGGAACTCGGCTGGAGCAGCGGTTGTGATCATGCGCAATGGGCGATTCTCGGCTTCATCCGCACCAATGCGGCAGGTGAAAAGACCTTGTGCCATGCAGTGATTCCTCGCTCGGATTACACCATCAAGGACACCTGGTTCACGGCCGGCATGCGCGGCAGCGGTTCCAAGACCATCGTGGTCAACAAGGCCTTCGTGCCGAACCACCGCATCAACGACCTCAAGCTGATGGCGCAGGGCAAGACCGAGGGCGGTGCCAATCTTTATCCGGACAGCGACATCTACGCCATCAATTTCCTTGTCGTATTCGCCACTTGCTTTTCGACCGTCAGCCTCGGCATTGCCGAACGCATGTTGCAGGTGTTCAAGGAAAAGCAGAAGGGTCGCGTGCGCGCATACACCGGTGCGGCAGTCGGCGGTTCGCTGCCGGCGCTGATGCGTCTGGCGCATTCGACGCATCAAGTGGCGGCGGGTCGCGCATTCCTGGAAAAGACATGGAACGACATGCGCGATCACGCCAAGGGAAGGATCGAGCCGAACGAGGAAAAGATCGCGGCATGGCGCACCAATCAGGGCTTTGCGGTGCAGATGTTCGTGGATGCTGTGGATCGCTTGTTCGCTGCCGCCGGCGGCACGGCGTGGTTCAGCGACAACGAGTTGCAGCGCCTGTTCCGCGACGGCCACATGACCGCTGCGCATGCCTATACCGATTACGACACCTGCATGCAGATTTATGGCCGCGCGCTGATGGGCCTGGAGCCGGATCCGACCTTGATCTGATCGGAAATGCCCATTGAATTTCAATCCAGCAGCGGGTAGCCAGATGAACAATGCGCTGAAACAGCCTGGAGCCGGCGTTGCGGATTTCGATCCGCGCGCTTTTCGCAATGTGCTGGGCAATTTCGCGACCGGCGTGACCGTCATCACCGCGCAAGCAGGCGGGTGCAAAGTCGGCGTGACCGCAAACAGTTTCAATTCGGTGTCGCTCGACCCGCCGTTGATCCTGTGGAGCATCAGCAAGAAATCCGGCAGTTTTCCGGTGTTCGAGAAGGCGGACTATTTCGCCGTCAACATTCTTGCTTCGGATCAGATCAAGGTCTCGAACCGGTTCGCGCGCCCGTCCAGTACCGAGGACAAGTTCTCCGAAATCGAAGTCGAGGAAGGCGAGGGTGGTTGCCTGTTGGTTCCCGGTGCCAGCGCCAGTTTTCACTGCCGCAAACACTCGGTTCTGGAAGGTGGAGACCACTGGATCGTGCTCGGGCAAGTGGTGGCGTTCCGCGAATCCGGGCGCGAGCCGTTGTTGTTCCACAAGGGCAGGTATTCGAGTTTGGCCTCGCACCCGGAGAGCTTTCCTCCGGGCGGCTACTGGATCGATTTCTTCGGGAATTGAGGAGGCATACGCTCATGTTCATCAAGAATTGCTGGTATTGCGCTGGTTGGGATCACGAAGTCAATTCGGGTCGCAATGCGCTTGTCCATCGCAAGATTGCCGGCGAAGATATCGTGTTTTATCGCACTGCGACGGGCAAGGTCATCGCGATGGAGGATCGTTGTCCGCATCGCCATGCACCGCTCTCGGTCGGGCAGAAGGAAGGCGATGGCATCCGTTGCATGTATCACGGCATGAAATTCGAGAGCGATGGCGTGTGCTCTCACGTGCCGGGCCAGCCGCGTCCGTCCAATGCCTGCGTGCGCGTGTTCCCGGTGGTCGAGAAGAACAATTGGATTTGGGTGTGGATGGGCGATCCAGCCAAGGCCGACCCCGCGCTGATCTGCGATTCGGTCGGCCCCGGTCATCCCGGCTATCACATCCTCACTTCCAAGATGCACGTCAAGGCCAATTACCGCCTGGAAATCGCCAACCTGATGGACTTGAGCCATCTGACTTGGGTGCATCGCGCCACCCTCGGCGGCACCGATGCATACACCCACGCCAAGCCACGCGATGTCGCGCTGGAAAACGGTCGG
>JASGEH010000102.1:0-7080 GCA_047606565.1 Comamonas sp. | reverse complement strand
GCGTGCCCAGCGGGATTTCGTAGTTGCCCGGCAGCTCCACGTCGCCGCTGACCGAGAAGATCTTGGTGCCGCCGTTGTTGGGCTTGCCGATGGCCAGGTAGGGCGCGCCGCCCTGGCGGATGATCCACGGCACCGCCGCGAAGGTCTCGACATTGTTGATGGTGGTCGGCTTGCCGTACAGGCCGTAGCTGGCCGGGAACGGCGGCTTGAAGCGCGGCTGGCCCTTCTTGCCTTCGAGCGATTCGAGCAGCGCGGTTTCCTCGCCGCAGATGTAGGCGCCGAAACCATGGTGCGCGTGCAACTGGAACTTGAAACCGCTGCCCAGCACGCCGTCGCCCAGGTAGCCGGCCGCGCGCGCCTCCTCCAGCGCCTCCTCGAAGCGCTCGTAGACCTCGAAGATCTCGCCGTGGATGTAGATGTAGCCCACCGTGATGCCCATGGCGTAGGCGGCGATCGCCATGCCCTCGATCACGATGTGCGGGTTGTAGCGCAGGATGTCGCGGTCCTTGCAGGTGCCGGGCTCGCCCTCGTCGGCGTTGCAGACCAGGTATTTCTGGCCGGGCAAGGCGCGCGGCATGAAGCTCCACTTCAGGCCGCTCGGAAAACCCGCGCCGCCGCGTCCGCGCAGGCCGGACTCCTTGACCGTGGCGATCACCTGGTCCTGCGTCAGGCCGGCGCCAATGGGCAGATCCTGGCCCTCGGCGTCCTTGAAGGGCGTCAACCCTTCTTCACACTCGAGCTTGCCCAGGATGCGGCGCAGCGCCTGGTAGCCGCCACGCGCCTCGTACTCCCGCAGGCGCCAGTTGGTGCCGTCGAGCCCGGCGTAGATCTGGGGCTCGATGTGGCGGCCGTGGAAGCAGGTCTGCACGCCGGTGGCGCTGAACTGCGAAAGGACTTGCTGGGCGTTCATGGCGCACTCCCCTCGACCTGCCGCAGGCCGTCGATCAGTTGGTCGAGCTTGTCGTCTTCCATGAAGCTGCACATGGTGCGGTCGTTGACCAGCATGACGGGGGCGTCGGCACAGGCGCCCAGGCACTCGCACGGCTGCAGCGTGAACAGGCCGTCGGCCGTGGTCTCGCCCGCCTCGATGCCCAGCTTGTGTTCGAGATGCTCGAGCGCGTGCTGGCCGTTGCGCAGCTTGCACGGCAGGTTGGTGCAGACGTTGAGCTTGTACTTGCCCACCGGCTGCTGGTTGTACATGTTGTAGAAGGTCGTTACCTCGTGCACGGCAATCGCCGGCATGCCCAGGTAGTCGGCCACGCCGCGCTCGGACTCGGGGCTGACCCAGCCCTGCTCCTGCTGGACGATGGACAGCAACGCCATCACCGCCGACTGCTTACGCTCGGGCGGATACTTGGCGACTTCTTTGTCAAAACGCGCGCGGGTGGCTTCGGAAATCGTGGCTGTCATGGCGTTCTTTCGTCTTCGTCCTAGCGGTCGATCTCGCCGAACACGATGTCCATGGTGCCGATGATCGCCACCACGTCGGCGATCATGTGGCCCTTGGCGACTTCGTCCAGGGCCGACAGGTGGACGAAGCCGGGTGGGCGGATCTTCAATCGGTAAGGCTTGTTGGCACCGTCGCTGATCAGGTAGATGCCGAACTCGCCCTTGGGGTGCTCGACGGCGGCATAGGCCTCGCCCTCGGGCACGTGGAAGCCCTCGGTGAACAGCTTGAAATGGTGGATCAGGTCCTCCATGCCGGTCTTCATGGACTCGCGCGGGGGCGGCGCGACCTTGCGGTTGTCGGTGATGACCGGGCCCGGATTGGCGCGCAGCCAGGCCACGCACTGCTCGATGATGCGGTTGGACTGCGCCATCTCCTCCATGCGCACCAGATAGCGGTCGTAGCAGTCGCCGGTCCGGCCCACCGGGATGTCGAAGTCCAGGCGGTCGTAGACGTCGTAGGGCTGCTTCTTGCGCAAGTCCCAGGCAATGCCCGAGCCGCGCAGCATGGGGCCGGTCAGGCCGAGGTCGAGCGCGCGCTCGGGCGTGATCACGCCGATGTCGACGGTGCGCTGCTTCCAGATGCGGTTGTCGGTCAGCAGTGTGTGGTATTCGGCCAGGTAGCGCGGGAAACGGCGCGTGAAGTCCTCGATGAAGTCGAGCAGCGAGCCCTGGCGGTTCTCGTTCATGCGCTCGAGCTCGCGCGCATTGCGGATCTTGCTGGCCCGGTACTGCGGCATGCTCTCGGGCAGGTCGCGGTACACGCCGCCCGGGCGGAAGTAGGCCGCGTGCATGCGCGCGCCCGAGACCGCCTCGTACATGTCGAACAGATCCTCGCGCTCGCGGAAGGCGTAGATCAGGATGGTCGAGCTGCCACAGTCGTTGCCGTGCGAGCCTAACCACATCAGGTGATTGAGCAAGCGCGTGATCTCGGCGAACATCACCCGGATGTACTGCGCACGCAGCGGCACCTCGATGCCCAGCAGCTTCTCGATGGCCAGGCAGTAGGCGTGCTCATTGCACATCATGGACACGTAGTCGAGACGGTCCATATAAGGTAGCGACTGGATGAAGGTTTTGTTTTCGGCCAGCTTCTCGGTGGCGCGGTGCAGCAGGCCGATGTGCGGGTCGGCGCGCTGCACGACCTCGCCGTCGAGCTCCAGCACCAGCCGCAGCACGCCGTGCGCGGCCGGGTGCTGGGGACCGAAGTTCAGGGTGTAGTTCTTGATCTCTGCCATGATTCACATCACTCGAGGACGACGGGCGCCTTCTTCAGTGCAGGCCTCCGTAGTCTTCTTCGCGGATGATGCGCGGCGTGACCTCGCGCGGCTCGATGCTGACCGGCTGGTAGATGACACGCTGGCGCTCGGCGTCGTAGCGCATCTCGACGTGACCCGACAGCGGGAAGTCCTTGCGAAAGGGGTGGCCGATGAAGCCATAGTCGGTCAGGATGCGGCGCAGATCGGGGTGGCCTTCGAAGACGATACCGAACAAATCGAAGGCCTCGCGCTCGAACCAGTTGGCCGACGCCCACAGCGGCTGCACGGACGGCAGCACCGGGAAATCGTCGTCGGCGCAGAACACTTTGACCCGCACGCGCTGGTTGAGACTGACCGACAGCAGCTGCACGGCCACGCAAAAGCGCGGGCCGTCCCAGGCACTGTCGCGGTAGGACGAGTAATCGATGCCGCACAGGTCGACCAGTTGCTCGAAACGGCACTCGGGCGCTGCGCGCAACAGCTGCATCGCCTGCGCGTAGTGGGCCGCGGCGACCTGGACGATGAGCTGGTCGTGCTCGATGGCGACGTTGCGGGCGAGGTCGCCCAGCGCTGCGGCTACCCGCGCCTTGAGCACCTCGGGGTGAATGGCAATATCTGACATGCGATCGGCCTCACGCTCGGGCGATGGTATTGGTGCGGCGGATCTTCTGCTGCAACTGGATGATGCCGTACAGCAACGCTTCGGCCGTCGGCGGGCAACCGGGGACGTAAACATCCACCGGCACGATGCGGTCGCACCCCCGCACCACCGAATAGCTGTAGTGGTAGTAGCCCCCGCCATTGGCGCAGGACCCCATCGACAACACCCAGCGCGGCTCGGACATCTGGTCGTAGACCTTGCGCAGGGCCGGCGCCATCTTGTTGCACAGCGTGCCGGCCACGATCATCAGGTCGGACTGGCGGGGGCTGGCACGAAACACCTCGGAGCCGAAGCGCCCGATGTCGTAGCGCGCCGCGGCCGCGTGCATCATCTCGACCGCGCAGCACGCCAGCCCAAAGGTCATGGGCCAAAGCGAGCCGGTCTTGGCCCAGTTCACCACCGAGTCATAGCTGGTGGTCACGAACCCCTTCTTGAATACGCCTTCTATCATCGTGTCTCCTTTTGGGGAGGCGCATCGACTGCATCATTCCCAGTCGAGAGCGCCTTTCTTCCATTCGTAGGCGAAACCCACCACCAGAATGGCCAAGAAAACCATGGCACCCCAGAAACCCACGACTCCGACATCGTGCAGCGCTACTGCCCACGGGAAAAGAAACGCGATTTCGAGGTCGAAAAGAATAAAAAGAATAGCCACGAGGTAATAGCGCACATCGAACTGCATGCGCGCGTTCTCGAAGGCTTCAAAGCCGCATTCGTAAGGAGAATTCTTGGCCGCATCAGGCCGATTGGGACCCAACACATACCCCAGCACCTGCGGCAACACACCAATTGCCACGCCGACCAGGATAAACAAGAGGACGGGGAGGTATTGCGCGAGGTTCATCTGGGGCTACTTCATCGCGTCACCGGCAAATTCTCGCGGGGAAAATCTGCCGGTGAAATTCATGTGGTGCCGTCGGCGAGACTCGAACTCGCACAGCTTTCGCCACTACCCCCTCAAGATAGCGTGTCTACCAATTTCACCACGACGGCAAGTCGTACCCAGATGGCATGAGGAACTGTTTAGATCAACAGTTTTTTAGCTTTCTGAGCAGTCCTCGATTCTACTCGGAAAAACCGGACGGGCCGGATTGGCTCGCTTACTTGAACAACTCACTTGGTTGTCGCTTGACCGCCGGCAGCCGCACCAGCCGAAGACTGCACCGGCTGCGGGACCGACTGGTCGGCCGGCGCCGCAGCGCCGCCCGTGGCACCGGGAATCTGGTCGGCCGGCGTGGCCGGCTGCACGGGCACCGGCAGCTTGTCCAGCACGCTGCCCGACGAGCCCGCGGCCACCGGCCGGTTGCCGAAATAGGCCAGGGCCAGCGTCGCCACCAGGAACACGGTCGCCAGCACGGCCGTGGTGCGCGACAGGAAATTGGCGCTGCCCGAAGCGCCGAACAGGCTGCCGGAAGACCCGCTGCCGAAGGCCGCCCCCATGTCGGCACCCTTGCCCTGCTGCAGCAGGATCAAAACGACCATGGCGATTGCCGCCAACAACTGCACCGCCAGCACGATGGTCAGAACCACACTCATCAAAAACTCCTAGAACTGTATCTATCCATGCCCGCCCTCATTGGGCCGCGGCAATGATCTTCAAGAAATCGGCGGCCTTCAGCGAAGCGCCGCCGATCAAGCCCCCATTGACATCCGGCTGCGCGAGCAGGCTGCTCGCGTTCGCCGCATTCATGCTGCCGCCATACAGCAAAGGCACGTCCCGCGCCTCAGCCTGGGCGGCGACCAGTTGCTGGCGCAGCGCGGCATGCACCGCCTGGGCCTGCTCGGGCGTGGCCGTGCGACCGGTGCCGATGGCCCAGACCGGCTCGTAAGCCACCACGATGCGCGGCAGATCAGCACCCAGCGCAGCGATCACGGCGGCCAGTTGGCCCCCTACCACCACCTGCGTCTCGCCGGCTTCGCGTTGCGCAAGCGTCTCGCCCACGCACACGATGGGCACGATCCCGACATCCAGCGCCGCGCGCGCCTTGGCGGCCACCACGGCATCGGTTTCGCCATGGTACTGGCGCCGCTCGGAGTGGCCGACGATCACGTAACGCACGCCGAAATCCTGAAGCATGGCGGCCGACACTTCGCCGGTGTAGGCGCCCGCGGCCTGGGCCGAGACGTCCTGCGCCCCCAAGGCAACACCGCTGTGGGCCATCAGAGCCTGCATCTGTTCGAGATAGACGGCCGGCACGCACAGGGCGGCCTGCGCGACACCGGCGCTGACGCCGACAGCACTCAGCCCGGCCGACAACTCCAGCCAGAGCGCCTCGTTGGCGGCCAGGCGGCCATTCATCTTCCAGTTGCCTGCAATCAGGGTTGGGGGCATATCACGTCTCGGTTGATCGTTATCGGAAAGCAGAAGCCGCGGGCCATTCCAGCACGATCTTGCCGACATGGCCGCCCGACTCCATCAGTGCGTGGGCGCGAACAGCGCCATTGCTGGCACCGTCACCGCCCTCGCCCAGCGCCGGAAAACGGCTGTGGACGACGGGCCGGATCCGGCCATCCGCCAACAGCGGCCAGACCTGCTCGCGCAACTGGCCGGCGATGGCGGCCTTGAAGGCCACCGGCCGCGGCCGCAGCGTCGATCCGGTGATCGTCAGGCGCCGGCGCAACACCTGACCGGCGTTGAACTCGGACTTCACGCCGCCCTGCACGGCGATGATGACCAGCCGGCCGTCATCGGCCAGGCAAACCAGTTCGCGCGCCACGTAGCCACCGGCCACCATGTCGAGGATGACGTCGACCCCGCGCCCTTCGGTCAGCACCTTGGCCTGTTCGGCAAAGTCCTGCGTCCGGTAGTTGATGGCGTGGTCGGCGCCCAGGTCCAGGCAGGCCTGGCACTTTTCGTCGCTGCCGGCCGTGGCGATGACGCGCGCGCCCCGAGCCTTGGCCAGTTGGATCGCCGTCACACCGATGCCGCTGGTGCCGCCCTGCACCAGCAGGGTTTCGCCCGACTGCAGCCGGCCGCGCTCGAAGACATTGCTCCAGACCGTGAAGAAGGTCTCAGGCAGAGTCGCCGCATCAGCCACCGACCAGCCCTGCGGCACCCGCAGCAACTGCCCCACCGGCACCACACACAGCTCGGCATAGCCGCCGCCGGCCACCAGGCCGCAGACGGCATCACCCGGCTTGAGCCCGGCCTGGGCCAACGCGGCCTCGTCGCCCGCGACGATCCAGCCCGACACCTCCAGACCCGGCAGGTCGGAGGCCCCCGGCGGCACCGGGTAGTGGCCGGTGCGCTGGAGCACATCGGGACGGTTCACGCCCGAGGCCACCACGCGCACCAGAGCCTCGCCCGGCCCGGCAACCGGGTCGGGGCGCTCGCAGGCCCGCAGCACCTCGGGGGCGCCGTACTGGCTGATCTCGATAGCCTTCATGGTGCGATGGACAAGCGCAAAGCGAGCCGAATCAGCCCTGGTCGCCGTTGCCCGCGTAGCCGGTGGGCGCGGGCCGTTCGAGCAGCGCCTTGAGCGACAGCTTGATGCGGCCCTTCTCGTCTGTCTCGAGCACCTTGACCTTGACGATCTGGCCTTCCTGCAGGTAGTCGGAGACCCGCTCGACGCGCTCGTGCGCGATCTGGCTGATATGCAGCAGGCCGTCCTTGCCCGGCAGCACGTTGACCAGGGCACCAAAGTCCAGGACCTTGACGACCGGGCCTTCGTAGACCTTGCCGATCTCGACCTCGGCCGTGATCTCCTCGATGCG
>JASGEH010000101.1:0-19157 GCA_047606565.1 Comamonas sp. | reverse complement strand
GACGGGTCGGCGGAAAGCTCACCCAGCGCCGCCAGCAGCCCCGCCCAGGCGAGGCCTGCGGCGGCACCGGCGGCCGGGGGCGGCGGCTGCAGCAGCGCATCGACCTGCGCACGCTCGGCCAGGAACACCGAGCGCAGCACCAGTGCCTCCACCACCGGGCCGTGCGCGGCGGCGTAGGCCAGCGCCAGCGTGGCGCCCCACGAGCCGCCGCACACCGTCCAGCGCGCCAGGCCCAGGTGGCGGCGCAGGCGTTCGAGGTCGGCGATCAGGTGGGCGGTGGTGTTGGCGCGCAAGTCGTCCTCGGCGCGGCTGCGGCCGCAGCCGCGCTGGTCGACGAAGGTGACGTGCCAGCGCGCGGCGTCGAACTGCTGGCGCTGGCGTGGCGAGCAACCGCTGCCCGGGCCGCCGTGCAGCCACAGCAGCGCGGGCGCGGCGCGGTTGCCGAACTGCTCCCAGTAGACGGCGTGGCCGTGCGCGACCGGCAGCCAGCCCCGGGCATGCGGCTCGTCGGTGGGCGAAAGAGAGGGGGCGCGGGCCATGGCGGCGAATTCTAGGACGTGTCCTCAGCTCGGCCTTTCATGAAAATCATGAGGCCCGTCTCATGAAAAGACACATGACGGCCCCGGCGCCGGCCACCAGAATCGGGCGGCCTCGCCTGGCGGCGGCCCTTCCGGGCGGCCCAGGCGGGGCGATTCTTGAAAAAGGAGTTCGTCATGAAATGGGAAACCCCGAAGGCCGTCGACCTGCGTTTCGGTTTTGAAATCACGATGTACGTGTTCAACCGCTGATCGCTGGCCGCGCCGCCGGCCGGCCCGCAAGCCGGCCGGCGGCGCCCATCCTTTCCCCCTGGCGTCCGTCCATCCCCCCGCCTTCTTCCCTCATGTTCATCAAGGTTCTCGGCTCCGCCGCCGGCGGCGGCTTCCCGCAGTGGAACTGCAATTGCGACAACTGCCGCGCCGCGCGCGCCACGCCGGGCAGCCCGGGCGGCGCGCCGGTGCGCCCGCGCACGCAGTCCTCGCTCATCGTAGGCAGCGGCCCGGATGCCAGCGACTGGCTGCTGGTCAACGCCTCGCCCGACATCCTGGCGCAGATCCGCGCCACGCCGCAGTTGCAGCCGGCGCGCGCGCGGCGCGATTCGGGTATCGCGGCGGTGCTGCTGATGGACGCGCAGATCGATCACGTCACCGGCTTGCTGATGCTGCGCGAGTCGGCCCGCCCGCTGCCCATCTACGCCACCGCGCCAGTGCTAGCCGACCTGCACGGCGGCCTGCCGCTGCTCGACGTGCTGGCGCACTACTGCGGCACCACCGAACACCCGCTGCAGGCCGACGGCACGCCGTTTTCCATCGCCGGCCTCGCGGGCGTGAGCCTGCGCGCCATCGCGCTCGACAGCAAGGCGCCGCCCTACTCGCCGCACCGCCACGACCCGCACCCGGGCGACAACATCGGCCTGCTGCTGACCGACACCGCCAGCGGCCGCACGGCCTTCTACGCGCCGGGGCTGGGCGCGATCGGCCCGGCGGTCGAGCAGGCCATCGACGAGGCCGACGTGCTGCTGCTCGACGGCACCTTCTGGACCGAGGACGAGATGCTCGCGCTGGGCCTGTCGCGCAAGCGCGCACGGGAGATGGGCCACATCCCGCAAAGCGGGCCCGGCAACCTGCTCGACCGCCTGGCGCGCTATCCGAACAAGCGGCGCATCCTCATCCACATCAACAACAGCAACCCGGTGCTGCGCGAGGACTCGCCCGAGCGCGCCGAACTCGACCGCCTGGGCATCGAACTGGCCTTCGACGGCCTGGAGATTGCGCTTTGAACACCACGTTGAACACCCCGCTCGACGCCGCTGCCTGCGTCTCGCCGGTTCGCTTCACGCCCGTGATCGCCCCGATTCGCCCGGCCGACGCCGCCGCGCCCGCCTGGACACGCAATGAATTCGAGGCGCGGCTGCGCGCCAAGGGCGCGGGCTACCACATCCACCACCCCTTCAACGTACGGCTCAACAGCGGCCAGTGCACGCCCGAGCAGGTGCGCGGCTGGATCGCCAACCGCTTCTACTACCAGTGGTGCATCCCGCAGAAGGACGCCGCCGTGCTGGCCAACTGCCCGGACCGCGCGGTGCGGCGCGAGTGGATGGTGCGCCTGCTCGACCACGACGGCCAGGGCGACTTCTCCGGCCGCGACGGCGCCAACAGCGCCGGCGGGCTCGAAGCCTGGACGCAGCTGGGCCTGGCCGCCGGCCTGAGCCGCGAGGAACTCTGGTCGCTCGAACACGTGGCCCCGGCCGTGCGCTTCGCCTGCGACGCCTACGTCAACTTCGTGCGCCACGCGCCGTGGCAAGAGGCGGTGTGCTCGTCGCTCACCGAGATGTTCGCGCCGCAGATCCACAAGGACCGCCTGGCCAGCTGGCCGCAGCACTACCCGTGGATCGCCCCCGAGGGCCTGCACTACTTCCGCAGCCGCATCCCGCTGGCGCAGCGCGACGTCAACCACGGCCTGGCCGTAACGCTGGCGCACTTCACCACCCGCGCCGCGCAGGCGCGCGCGCTCGACATCTTGCAGTTCAAGCTCGACATCCTGTGGAGCATGCTCGACGCCATCGAAAAAGCCTATCCCGCCCAGCCATGACCACGTCCGCTCCTGCTCCGGCTTCCGCGCCCGATCTTTCCGTCCCCGAGATCCCCGCCCGCCCCCGCCTCGGCCGCCTGTTCCGCCTGCAATGGGAGCCGGCGCAGGACGCCCACGTGCTGCTCTACCCCGAAGGCATGGTCAAGCTCAACGCCAGCGCGGCGGCCATCCTGCTGGCCTGCGACGGCGCGCGCGACGTGGCCGCCATCGTGGCGCACCTGGAGCAGCAGTTCGAGACCACCGGCCTGGCCGGCGACGTCACCGCCTGGCTGGCGACGGCCGCGCAGCGCGGCTGGGTGGCCTGAGCGCACCGGCTATCCACATGCCCCACGCGCACCGCGTCATCCCGATCCAGCCGCAGGGCCGCGCACCTGCGAACGTGCCCGCGCGCCCGGCGCCGCCCGGCGGCCCCTTCCTGGTGCCGCAGAACCCACCGGTGGTCGAAGCCGGCCCGCCGCTGTGGCTGCTGGCCGAGCTGACCTACCGCTGCCCGCTGCACTGCGTGTTCTGCTACAACCCGCTCAACTACGCCAGCATCCGCGACGAGTTGAGCACCGCCGAGTGGATCGACGTGCTACGCCAGGCGCGCGCGCTGGGCGCCGCGCAACTGGGTTTCTCGGGCGGCGAGCCACTGCTGCGCGACGACCTGGAGGAACTGGTGGCCGAGGCGCGCCGCCTGGGCTTCTACACCAACCTCATCACCTCGGGCGTCGGCCTGACCGAACGACGCATCGGTGCGCTCAAGGCCGCTGGGCTGGACCACATCCAGCTCTCGTTCCAGGACGCCACGCGCGAGATGAACGACTTCCTCTCCAGCACCAAGACCTTCGAGCTGAAGAAGCGCGTGGCCGACCTCATCAAGCGCCACGACTACCCAATGGTGATGAACTGCGTGCTGCACCGCCACAACCTGCCGCACATCGGCGCCATCATCGAGATGGCGCTGGCCCTGGGCGCCGAGTACCTGGAGCTGGCCAACACCCAGTACTACGGCTGGGCGCTGAAGAACCGCGACCAGCTGATGCCCACGCAAGCGCAGTTGCGCCAGGCTGAGGCGGTGGTCGAGGACTACCGCGCGCGCATCGGCAGCCGCTGCCGGCTGCTGTTCGTGGTGCCCGACTACTACGAGGACCGGCCCAAGGCCTGCATGAGCGGCTGGGGCAGCATCTTCCTGGGCGTCGCCCCCGACGGCGCCGCCCTGCCCTGCCACAACGCGCGCGAACTGCCCGGCATCCAGTTGCCCAACGTGCGCGAGCTGCCGCTGGCCGACATCTGGCGCCGCAGCAACGCCTTCAACGCCTACCGCGGCGACCACTGGATGAAAGGCCCGTGCAGCGGCTGCGACGAGCGCCACCAGGACCACGGCGGCTGCCGCTGCCAGGCCTGGCTGCTGACCGGCGACCCTTCGGCCACCGACCCGGTGTGCAGCCGCTCGCCGGATCGCCCGGCCATCGACCTCGCGATCGAGCGTGCCATGGCCCAGGCCGCCACGGCGCAGTCCCCGCAGGCCGCGCAAGCCCCAGCGCCCCTGCTGTTTCGCTCCGACGCCAACTCGCGCGCGCTGGCTGGCGAGCCGGCCGCCTGAACGGGCTGCCCGGCCCGATGGCCCAGACGGGCCAGACGGGCCAGATTCCCCCGATCGGCGTGTGCGCCGACAACATCCGCCAAGCCCCGCCGTCAGCCGCGTCCACCCCGGAGCGCGCCGCCGCCGTATGCTGGGCCATCGCCACTGCCAAGGTGCCGCCATGGCCCACAAGACGCTGCTCCAGTTCTTCCACTGGTACTCCCCGGATGGCGGCCGCCTGTGGCCCGAAGTGGCGGCCCAGGCCGGCGAACTGGCGCGCCTGGGCATCACCGACATCTGGCTGCCACCCGCCTACAAGGGCGCGTCCGGCGGCCATTCGGTGGGCTACGACAGCTACGACCTGTTCGACCTGGGCGAATTCGACCAGAAGGGCAGCGTCGCCACCAAATACGGCGACCGCGCCGCGCTGGAGGCCGCCGCCCAGGCCCTGCGCGACCAGGGCCTGGGCGTGATCCACGACGTCGTCTTCAACCACAAGATCGGCGCCGACGAGAAGGAAACCGTGCGCGTGCGCCGCGTCAACCCCGACGACCGCACGCAAATCGACGACGAAGTCTTCGAGGCCCAGGCCTACACCCGCTTCACCTTCCCCGGCCGCGCCGGCCAGCATTCGCAGTTCATCTGGGACGCGCGCTGCTTCGGCGGCGTCGACCACATCGAGCAGCCCGACGAGAACGGCGTCTTCAAGCTCGTGCACGAGCACGGCGACGGCCAGTGGAACACCGAGGTCGACGACGAGAACGGCAACTTCGACTACCTGATGGGCGCCGACGTCGAATTCCGCAACCGCGCCGTCTACGAAGAACTCAAGTACTGGGGCCGCTGGCTGATGGAGCAACTGCCCGTCGACGGCTTCCGGCTCGACGCGGCCAAGCACATCCCGGCCTGGTTCTTCAAGGACTGGATCGGCCACGTGCGCGAGAGCGCCGGGCGCGACCTGTTCGTGGTCGCCGAATACTGGCACCCCGACATGGAGACACTGCGCCAGTACCTCGACCGCGTGGACCACCAGCTCCGGCTGTTCGACGTCGCCCTGCACCACCACTTCCACGCGGCCTCGCGCCAGGGCGCCGACTTCGACCTGCGCACGATCTTCGACGGCAGCCTGGTCACCACCCTGCCCGCGCACGCCGTCACCCTGGTCGCCAACCACGACACCCAGCCGCTGCAGTCGCTGGAGGCCCCCGTCGAGCCCTGGTTCAAGCCGCTGGCCTACGCCCTCATCCTGCTGCGCGAGCAGGGCGTGCCCTGCGTCTTCTACCCCGACCTCTACGGCGCGAACTACACCGACCAAGGCGGCGACGGCCAGGACCACGCCATCGAGATGCCCGCCATCGCCGCCCTGCCCGCCTTGATCCAAGCCCGCCAGCGCTACGCCCACGGCCCCCAGACCGACCACTTCGACGACCCGCACTGCATCGCCTTCGTGCGCCACGGCACCGCCGACGCACCCGGCTGCGTGGTCATCCTGGCAAACGGCGCGGCCACCGCCAAATCCATCGAACTCGGCCCCGAACACGCCCACGCCACCTTCGTCGACGCCCTGGGCCACTGCCCCGACGACATCACCACCGACGCCCAGGGCCGCGCCGACTTCGCCGTGCAGGGCGGCAGCGTCAGCGTGTGGGTGCGGCGCGAGCGGGAGTGAATGGCGCGCATCCCGCGCCCGTTGCCCCGCGGCAACACCGGACCTGCCAGCCACCCGGGGCGAAAAACCCGCCCACCCGCCGGCCCTGGGCCGCCTGCCCGCCGCGCACCCCGCCGCAGCGCCTGCGGCATGCTCGGCGAAGGCGGTGCCCATGCACATCTCGCATAGGGTAAACCCTGGGATTCACCCGGGAAAACCCGTATTCTTGACGCCATGCTCACTGCCACCGGTCGGTGCAGGGCCAACAAGACGCCGCACGACGGCGCCGGATACATCCAAGGAAATCGATCATGTTCACGAAGATCTGGTCCAAGATCACGACGCGCCAAGCCAACCGCCCCACGACCCTGAACCTGGACGCCGGCGTCAGCAACCCGGCACGGCAACTGATGGAAAACGCCGAGCGCTACGCCGGCCGCACCCCCCGCTACGCCAGCGACCTGCGCCGCGCCGCCCAGGCCCAGTTGACGCTCAGCACCTACATGGCCTGAGCCCCCTACCCCTGGCAGGCAAAAGGCCCCGGGAACCCCTGCACGTGCAGGCGGTTTCCGAGGCCTTTCCTTTCTCCTGCCCGGCACGCGGGCTTCAGTCCGCGCACAGCCAGCTCCGATCCAACGCGCGGACGTCAGGACAACCCAGGAGCCGCAGACAGGTCTCCAGTTCCTGGCGGAGCTGGGCCAGCACCTCGCCGCACCCACGCTCGCCCGCGGCGGCAAGGCCATAGAGCGGGGCGCGGCCAAGCAACACGGCATCGGCACCGAGCGCGATGGCCTTGACGACATCACTGCCACGCCGGATGCCACCATCGACCAGAATGTTGGCGTGCACCGGCAAGCGGTCCCGCGTCTGCGACAGGATCTCGATGGCGCTTGGCGCACCGTCGAGCTGGCGCCCCCCATGGTTGGAGAGCACGACACCGTGCGCGCCATGTCGAACCGCCAACTCGGCGTCTTCGACGCGCTGGATGCCCTTCACCAGCACCCGCCCCGGCCAATGGCGGTGGATCCAGTCCAGGTCAGCCCAGGCAAGCGTGGTGTCCATCTCGCGGCCCAGCGCCGAGGCCTGCGCCGCGATGCCGCTGCCTTCCAGCCCGGCGCTGCGCGCGAGATTGACGAGCTGAGGCACGCCATGCCGGCCCACCATGGCCAGCCAGCGCGGATGTGTCAGAACATCCCACAGCAGCCGAGGCGTCCAGCGGATCGGCAGGGTAAAGCCGGTCTTGCGGTAATGGTCGCGCTGGCCGGTCACGGGCGTGTCCACGGTGAGCAGCAGGGTCGAATAGCCGCAGGCCCAGGCGCGCCGCATCATGTCTTCGGCGATGCGCCGGTCACGCTGCACATAGAGTTGCAACCACAGATCGCCCTGGGTGGCGCTGCGCACCGCCTCGATCAGACTGGTGGAGGCCGTCGAGAGCACGAACGGCAGGCCCGCCCGATGGGCCTGCCGTGCCAGCAGCACGTCCGCGTCGTGGCGGAACAGGCCGTTGAGCCCGGTTGGCCCCACCACCGCAGGCCAGGCCAGCGCGCGCCCCGCCACCATCGCGCCGGTATGGACCTGCTCCACATCGACCATCACACGCGGATCGAAGCGCAGTTGCTGGTAGGCCTGCCGGTTGTGGCCGAGCGTCAGTTGGTCTTCAGCCCCGCCTTCCAGATAGCCCCAGGCAAAGGCAGGCAGAAACTGCCGGGCGGCTTCCCGGTAATCATGAACGGAGACGAGGACAGGCGACATGGTTCGCGGCCGGCAATGGCGGGTGGACTGCGCGCGCCTCAGGCCGGCGGCAGCACGCGCCCGGGATTGAGCAGGTCGTCGGGGTCGAGCAGGGTCTTGATCTGCCGCATCAACTGCAGCTCGACATCGTCCTTGTAGAGGCGCATTTCATCGACATGCAGGGATCCGATCCCGTGTTCGGCGCTGAAGGTGCCCGCCATGGCATCGGCAATGTCGTAGAGGCAGTGACTAAGCTTGCGCTGGAATGCGGCCTTGTCGCCGACGGCGGCCCAATACGCATGCGAGAACATGGCGATGTAGTGCAGGTTGCCATCGCCCATGTGGCCGACGACCACCGGCACGGCCTCGGGATAGTCGCGCGCCAGGGCGGCCTCGGCCTGGGCGATGAAGTCGGGGATGCGGTAGGTGGGCACGGCGATGTCGTGCGTCAGGCCCATGCCCTCGCGGCCGTTGGCCTCGGTCACGTGGTGGCGAATGTTCCACAGCGCCTGGCGCTGCTGCTCGCTGGCAGCGATGACCACGTCGTCGCAGCGGCCCTGTTCGAGCGCCGGTTCGAGCGCCGCCTGCAGCCGCGCCGCGAGGTCGTCCTGGCTGGCGTCGGCCAGTTCGACCAGCACCACCCAGGGCGGAACCGGGCCGGCGAAGGGGTTGCGCAGGCCGCTGCCGTGGCGCAGCGAGATCTCGAACTCCGAGCGCGAGATCAGCTCCAGCCCGACCAGCTCGCCCACGAACAGGCCTTGCAGGCGCAGGCCTTCGTCGACCGCGCCCTGCGCCGTGGACAGCCCGAGCAGCGCGGTGGCCACCGCGCGCGGCTTGGGATAGAGCTTGAGGGCGGCGCGGGTGACGATGCCCAGCGTGCCTTCCGAGCCGATGAAGAGGTTCTTGAGGTCGTAGCCGCTGTTGTTCTTGCGCAGCGTGCGCAGGCCATTCCAGATGCGCCCGTCAGCCAGCACCACCTCGAGCCCAAGTACAAGGTCGCGTGTGTTGCCGAACCGGACCACGTTGGTGCCGCCGGCATTGGTGGCGATGTTGCCGCCAATCTGGCACGAGCCCTCGGCCCCGAGCGACAGCGGGAACAGGCGGTCGGCCTCGGCGGCCGCGCGCTGCAGGTCGGCCAGCACGCAGCCGCCCTCGGCGAGCAGGGCGTTGTTGCGCGGATTGACGTCGAGGATGCGGTTCATGCGGCCCATGGCCAGCACGATGTTGCGCCCCTCTTCCTGCGGCACCGAGCCGCCGCAGACGCTGGTGTTGCCGCCCTGCGGGAAGACACGGATGCCGTGGCTGCGGCAGTAGCACAGCACCTGCGCGACCTGCTCGGTGCTGCGCGGCCAGACCACGCAGCCGGCCCGGCCGGCGTGGCGCCGGCGCCAGTCCACCAGGTGCGGTTCGAGATCGGCGGGCGCGTCAGCCACGCCCGCGTCGCCCACCAGGGCACGCAGCCCGGCCAAATGTTCTGGATTCATCATGTCGTCGTCCACAAGTTGCGAGGGTCGTGGCCTGCCGGGCACGCCATGTGCGCGGCGGCGGGCCGGTGGTTCAGCTCCGGTCCCGGATTACCACGCTGTGCGCGGCGGCCCAGTGCAGGGCCAGCGGGCTGCCCGGGCCCAGGCGTTCGGCGGCGCGGTCGCTGATGCCCTTGACCAGCACCGTGCGGCCGCTGGGCAGCCGCACGTCGTAGCGCGTCATCCCGCCCACGAAGGACACCTGCGCGACCGTGCCGGCGCACTGGTTCTCGCCCGCGCCGGCCGCACCCGGGCTGGCCGCGGCGATCTTCTCAGGCCGCACCAGCACCTTCACCGCCTCGCCCTGGCGCGCGCCCTCGAAGGGCCGTACCCGCAGGGTCCAGCCGCCTTCGGCCTCGACCGTGCGGTCGTCGATCACGCGGGCATCGAACAGATTGGATTCGCCCACGAAGTCGGCGACGAATGTGCTGCGCGGTTCGAAGTAGAGCTCGTCGGGCGTGCCCAGTTGCGCGATGCGCCCGCCGTTCATCAGGCAGACGCGGTCGGACAGGTTGAGCGCTTCCTCCTGGTCGTGGGTGACGTAGACCAGCGTGGTGCCCAGGTCGCGGTGCAGGCGCTTGATCTCGCCTTGCAACTGGTCGCGCAGCTTCTTGTCGAGCGCGCCCAGCGGCTCGTCCATCAGAATGACCGAGGGCGAGTACACGATACAACGCGCGATGCCCACGCGTTGCTGCTGGCCGCCCGACATCTCGCGCGGCTTGCGTTTCTCGTAGCCGGTCAGGCCGACGCGTTCGAGCGCATTGCCGACTTTCTTGCGGATCTCGTCGGCGCCGACTCCCCGGATACGCAGCGGGAAAGCCACGTTGTCGTAGACGTCGAGGTGAGGCAGCAGCGCGTAGTTCTGGAACACCATGCCGAGCTGGCGCTCGCGCGGCGGCACGGTCGAGACGTCGCGGCCGTCGAGCAGGATGCGGCCGGTGCTGGGGGCAATGGCGCCGGCGATGATGTTGAGGATGGTGCTCTTGCCCGATCCGCTGGGCCCCAGCAGGCTCAGGAACTCGCCGCGCTGGACGCTGAGTTGGGTCGAATGAAGCGCGGTGGCCTCGCCATAGGCCTTGCTCACGTCCTCGAACACGATCATCGCGTCGCCGGGGGATTGCTGCAGGTGCGGCATGCTGGAAGTTCCTTTCTTGTGGGGAATGGCGGCCGGCCCCGAGGCCAGGCCGCTGCGAGCGGCAACCCGATTCATGGGCGGTTCACCTGGGCTTTGAAAGACGAGGGACGGGGTTCAGTGCCCGCCATCCTGCGCGCGGCCCGAAGGCTGCAGCAGCACCGAGAGGCAGCAAAACGCGATGGACAACGCCGTCAGCAACGCCGAGACGGCAGCGATCACGGGCGAGATGTCCCACTGGATGCTGCTGTACATCTTCACCGGCAGCGTGGTGGTGTGCGGACTGGTGAGGAACCAGGCGATCACGACCTCGTCGAAGGAGACCAGGAAGGCGAACAGGCAGCCCGCCAGCATGGACGGCCCGAGCTGTGGCAGCACCACCTTGAAGAACACCGTCGCGCGGCTGGCTCCCATGATGGAGGCGGCGAACTCGAGCGCGGGGTCGAGCTTCTTCACCCCGGCCATCACCGCCATCATCATGAAGGGCGTGACGTAGGCGGTGTGGCTGAGCACCAGGCCCAGCGTGCTGCCCACCAGCTGCAGGCGCGAAAGATAGAGGTACAAGCCCAGCGAGATCACGATCACCGGGACCAGGATCGGGCTCATGAGCAGCAGCAGCACGAAGCGCTTGCCCGGAAACTCGTAACGCACCAGCCCGTAGGACGCCGGCAGCCCGATCAGCAGGCTCAGCGCGGTGGTCGCCACCGCCACCCGCAGGCTCTGCAGGATGGGGTCGAGCCACGCCGACGAGCCGAACAACTGCGTGTAGAGCTCCAGCGTCCACACCCGCGGCGGAAAAGACAGCTCGCCCGGGCCGCCGAAGGAGATCGGGATTACGATCAGCGTGGGCACCAGGATGAAGACGTAGACCAGCCAGGCCACGCTGTTGCGCAGCGCGCCCCAGGCGCGGGCCTGGCGGTCGATCACATGCATCGGCTTGATCGGCTTGCGGCGGCTCATGCTGCGGCTCCCGGGTTGCGGCTGTTGCCGAATTTCTTGAGCTGGCCGGCACCGGCGGCCGCCAGGGTGACGATGCCCAGCAGCACCACGCCGATGGCCGAGGCCATGTTCCAGTCCATGGATTCGCGGGTGTAGAAGTCCACCAGGTTGGACATCATGACGTCCTTGCGCCCGCCCAGCAGGGCCGGGATGACGAAGAAACCCATCGACATCACGGTGGTGCTGAGCACGCCGGCGGCCACGCCCGGCAGGCTCAACGGCAGCGTGATGCGCCAGAAAATGCGCGGCGGGCGGGCGCCCATGATCTCGCTGGCACGGTAGAGCGCCGGGTCGATGGCCAGCAGGCTGGCGAGCACCGGGAAGACGACGAAGGGGATGAGGTAGTTGGTCATGCCCACCATCACGCCGAAGCGGTTGAACAGCATGGGCAACTGCACCGCCTCGCCGAACAGTGCGCTCAGCCCCTGGTTGACCAGGCCGGCGCGGCCCAGCAGCACCGTGAAGGCATAACTCTTGACCAGGATGCTGGTCCAGAACGGCACCAACACCAGCACCATGTAGAGGGTGCGCCGCCGCGGCGGCTGCCGGGCCAGGTGCAGCGCGATGGGATAGCCCAGCAGCAGGCTGCATAGCGAGGCCAGCAGGCTGATCTCGAACGTGGTCCACAAGGTGCGCAGGAACAGGGCGCTGCTGAACAGTCTTTCGTAAGCCGCCAGCGTGAAGCCGCCATCCGCGCCCGCGACGCTGGTGTAGGCCACGTAGGCCAGTGGCACCAGCATCACCAGGAATAGAAAGGCCGTGGCTGGCGCGGCGTAGAGCCAGCCTTCGGTACGCGCTTTCATGGGAAGTCCTTCCAGGGAAACAAGAGGCGGGCCGCGCGCCCGCGCCGTGACGGCGACGGACATGCGGCCCGGGCGGGGCCAGCGATCAGCTCAGCACCCATTCCTTGAAGCGCAGCGTTAAGGCGTCATAGTGGTCGGCCCACCAGGCGTCGTTGCTGATCAGGTTCATCTTGTTTTCCGGGTCGGATAGCCACTTGCTGACTTCGGGCTTCATCAGGCCACGCGCCTTCTTGCTCGCTGGCGTGTTGCCGTGCAGGTTCATGAGAGCCGCCTGGCGGTCCGGGCGCATGGCGAACTGCAGGTAATTGAAGGCGTTCTGCCGGTTCGGCGCGTTCTTGAGCACCACCAGGTATTCCAGTCCGATGATGTTCTGCTTGAATGAGAACTGCGTGTTCTTGCCTGATTCCTGCGAGGCCTTCACGCGGGTGGCGTAGGTGTAGCTGAAATCGACCTCACCCGTCTCGACCAGCGAAGTGGTCTGCGGCGTCTGGTCGACCCACTTGCCCACATGGGGCTTGATGCGCTCGAGCACCTTGAAGGCGCGGTCCACGTCCAGAGGGTAGATCTGATCGGGTGGAACACCGTCGGCTAGCAGTGCGATCTCCAGAGTTTCGCTGGCACGGTTGCGCAGCGTGCGCTTGCCGGGAAAGGCCTTCACGTCGAAGTACTCGGCAAAAGTCTGCGGATGCTTGCCGTCGGGGTAGCGCGTGCCATCCCAGCACATGCCTCCGGTGAAGCCGTAGAACGGGACCGCCTCCCGAGTCATGGGTACAACCAGGTCGGACGCGTCGAACAGCGCCGGGTCCAGCGCCTCCCAGTAGCCTGCCTTCGAACCGGTCATGGCCATCGGGCCGACTGCATCGAACACGTCCCACTCGACATTGCGTGTCATCACCTGAGCCTTGACCTTGGCCAGGTCGGGCGTGTCGACCAGCGTGACACGCACGCCGAACTCCTTCTCGAAGGGCCGCACCAGGGCTTCTTCCACGGCGGTGCGGTAGTTGCCGCCCCAGCTCACCACCACCAGTTCCTTGGTCGCGGCGTGGGCGGACGTTGCCGAAATCAGCAGAGGCATGCCGATGGCCGTGCTGGCCGCTGCCGCGCCAGTGGCTTGCAGAAAACGGCGACGGCTGTGCGTGCGCGGGGATTCGATGAACATACAGGCAACCTTCGAGAGTGGTTTTGGGGCGGGGAAGGGGAAGGCTTGGGCAGTGGACTGGATCTCACTCGCGTGCCAGCACAGGCGGCAGCACGCGGGCCAGGCGCTCGCGCAGCTCGGGGCTGGCCGCCCGCATGGGCGGCAGCACGCGGGGGTCGATCCCCCAGCCCTGCTGCGCCATGGCGGCCTTGAGCGGCGCGGGATTGGGCTCGGCAAACACGGCATCGATCAGGGGGCGCAGGGCCGCGTGCAAGGCCACGGCCTCGGCCAATTGGCCGTCCAGGGCCAGGTTAAGCACCTGCTGCCACTGGCGCGGCACCAGGTTGGAGCTGGAAATCACGCCACCGACGGCCCCCATCGCCACGTGCAGCGGCAACACGTCTTCCTCACCCGACAGGATGGCGAGCTTGGATTTCGCCAGTTCGGCCACACGCATCTGCTGGGCCAGGTCGGGATTGCAGGCCTTGATACCGACCACGCGGGTCAGGTCAGCCAGGCGATCGACGGTTTCATAGTGCAGCGAGACGCCAGTGCGGTAGGGAATCTCGTAGAGGATGATGTCGGCGTCCACCGCATCGGAAAAGCGCTGAAAGTATTCGACGATCCCTTCCTGGGTGGGACGGAAGTAATACGGGGTGACCACCATCAAGGCCCGGGCGCCAGCCCGCACAAAGGCCTGGGCATTGGCCACTGCGTCGCCCAGTCCAGGCGAAAGAATGCCGGGGATGACGTGCAGGGCGCCGTTGGCGGCCTCCAGTGACGACTCCACCACACGCAGACGCTGTGCGGCCGACAGCGAGGTGTATTCGCCAGTGCCGCCCAGCGGCACCACGCCGGCCGTACCAGCCTGGGCCAGCCGCTGGATATGGGCCGCCAGCGGCGGCAGGTCGACGTCGAAATCCGCGTCCAGCGGCGTGGGAAGCGCGGTCAGGATGCCTGTGTATCGGTGCGTGATGCTGCTCATGTCCGGGCGGCTCCAAGGTGAGGCGGGAGGATGAAGAAGTGCCCGGCGTTCATGGCCGTCCGGGCCTGGACATAAAGATAAGTGCCCCCTCCCCCACTCTAGTCAGCATTCTTCACGTGGATGATTTACATCCATCACGATGATTGAAGTGGCAGCCGATATTCTCTGTCGATCTTCAATATGAATATTCCCCATCCAAAACAATCCGCAGAAACCCCACTCCCACACGCCTTGCCATCAGGGAATTGGCACCAATCTTGTGCCATTCACCCCAGAATCTGGCAAAGTCCACGGGACTTTCTTCCTTAATCCCCAATTCTGTGCAAGTCCCTTTTCCCTACATGACAAAGCCCCGCCCGCAGGACGCGGACGGGGCAGTGGTGCGCAGGGCCGGCGCTGACCGGCAGGCGGTGGCTCAGGCGCCGTGGCGCCATTCGCGCACGGGCACGTAGTTTTCCTTGACCACGCGCGGCGAGGTCCAGCGCAGCAGGTTCATGAAGGAGCCGGCCTTGTCGTTGGTGCCACTGGCCCGGGTGCCGCCGAAGGGCTGCTGGCCCAGCATGGCGCCGGTGGGCTTGTCATTGACGTACAGGTTGCCGGCGGCGTTCACCAGTTCCTGCTCGGCCTGCTGCAGCGCGTAGCGGTCAGTGCAGAAGATGGAGCCGGTGAGCGCGTAGGGGCTGGTGCCATCGACCAGCGCCAGCGTGGCGGCCCAGTCGGCGTCGTCGTAGACGAACACGGCCAGGACGGGTCCGAATAGTTCTTCCTGCATCAGGCGATGGCGCGGGTCGCTGACTTGCAGCACGGTAGGCGCCACGAAGTAGCCCGGATCGGACCAGATCTGGCCGCCCGAGACCACGGTCACGCCGGTGTCACCGCGCGCGGCCTCCAGCGCGGCGCCGATCTTGCGGTGCGAGGCCTCGCTGATGACCGCGCCCATGAAATTGGCCGGGTCGGCCACATCGCCCACCTTGAGCTCAGCCAGACGCTCCTTCAACTGCCGGCTGACCTCGGGCCACAGACTCTTGGGCACGTAGGCGCGCGAGGCCGCGCTGCACTTCTGGCCCTGGTAGCCGAAGGCGCCGCGGATCAGGGCGATGGCCAGCACCGTGGCGTCGGCCGAGGGATGAGCCAGCACGAAGTCCTTGCCGCCGGTCTCACCCACTAGGCGCGGGATCGAGCGGTAGCGCTCGACCTGGCCAGCCACCTGCTTCCACAGCGACTGGAAGATGGCCGAGGAGCCGGTGAAGTGGATGCCCGCGAGGTCGGCCGACTCCAGCATCAGCCGCGTGGTCAGTTCCGCCTCGCCCGGCACGAAGTTGATGACGCCCGGAGGCAGGCCGGCTTCCTCCAGCGCCTCGTAGCACAGGTAGTTGGCCCAGGCCGATTTCTCCGAAGGCTTCCACAGCACGGTGTTGCCCATGACGGCCGGCGCGGTGGTCAGGTTGCCGCCGATGGCCGTGAAATTGAAGGGCGAGACGGCGTAGACCAGGCCTTCGAGCGGGCGCCACTCGGTGCGGTTGGCGGCGCCGGCCACCGACAGCGGCTGCTCGGCGTGGACTTTCTGCGCGTTGTAGGCGTTGAAGCGGAAGAAGTCGATCAGTTCGCAGGCGGAATCAGGTTCAGCTTCGTCGATGGTCTTGCTCTGGCCGAGCATGGTCGCGGCATTGATCTTGACGCGATCGCGGGTGGCGATGATGTCGGCCGCCCTGTGCAGCACCGCCGTGCGCGAGGCCAGCGGCAGCCGCGCCCAGTCGCGGGCGGCGCGGCGGCCATCGGCAATGGCCTCGCGGATCTGCGGCTCGCTGGGCCGGTGGATGCGCGCCAGCACGCGCTGGTGGTCGTGCGGGGCGCGCACTTCCACCACGTCGCCGGAGTAGAAGCGTTTGCCGCCGATCACGGTGGGCACCTCCACCACGTCGCGCTGCGCCAGCGCCTGCTGCAACTGGCGGGCTGCATCGGTGCCGGGCTTGAAGGACTGCTCGACTTCGGTCTGGGGAAAAGGCAAGACGGGACCACCGGTCATTTCGGCTCCTGGAAAGAAGGGGTTCAAGAATGGCGAACGAACCGGCCAGTCCGGACGGTCGCTTCGGGCCAGCGTAAGAGAGGGATCGCTCCGCTTCCGATCTTCAATCGAACCTGATGTTCAGCATCGGCATGCCTGATGCAAGCGATTCATCGGCGCGGCCCAGTTGAAAACCCACCCCCTCAGCCATGATTCCCTTCACTCTCGAAAAGGAAAACCTCAGCCGGGTCCATGCCCAGTGCTTTCGCGATGTCGCGGGCCACCTGTTTCTCGCACGCCTGCCGCAGCAGCGCATGCATGCGGGCCGGCAATTCGCCGAGTTCGCCCTCGCGCGACCCGAGATAGAAAGTCCGGGTCATCCCTTCATAGGGACGACCCTGGCGGCGAAACCAGCTCAGCGGCACCACCCGAATATCGGAGACGAAATGCCGCGACTGCCAGATACACAGCGGCGTGGTCACGGCGAAACCCAGTCCGGCGGCAATCAGGCTGAGCATCGGGTCAGTGGCGTCGAATTCGCAGGTGCGCTCGATGTGGTCACCATGGCTCCACAGGTAAGCGTCGATGTGCTGGCCGATGACAGAACGGGCGCTGTAGCGCAGCAGTTGCAGCCGCTTGGCCAAGTCACTCAGCGACCCCTGGGGTTCGGCCGGAAAATCCTTGGGCAGTACCACACAGTAGGGCTCCGAGAACAGCCGCTGGCGGTGCACGGTGCCGCTGCTGGCACCCGTGGTGCTGACCACCAGGTCGAGCTGGCGCGCCTCCAGCAGCGCGTCGAGCGTGGGCGTGATGCCCGACCACAGCCGGATGTTCTGCGACGTCCCGGCCAGGGCCTTGATGATGAGCGGACCGACCGTGGCCGCGAACGAGTCCACGCAACCCAGGCGCACCGTCATGCGCTTAGCGCGGGTGACGTTACGCACGCTCTCGATCATCTGGTCGGCGCTTTGCAAGATGGTGTTGGCGTACTCGAACAGCCGCTGCCCAGCCGCCGTCGGCCGCGCCGGCCGGGTGGACCGGTCGAGCAAGGCGGTGCCCAGCAGCGTCTCGATGGACTTGATGCGCTGGGAAATCCCGGCCTGGGAAATCGACAGCCGCCTGGCGGCCTCCGAAATCGAACCGGATTCCACCACCGCCACCCAACTCTCCAGAAGATCCCACTCGGGATACCGGCTTTTCTGCTGCTCACTCATGACTGATCCCACTGCGACACCGACACGGGCTGCAAGTATCCACGCGCGGGGACCGGAAGCAGGAAATGTGCCGGTAACGAGCCAGGCGCCGGGGGCTCACATGCCGCTGTAATTCGGCCCGCCGCCGCCCTCGGGCGTGACCCAGACGATGTTCTGGGTCGGGTCCTTGATGTCGCAGGTCTTGCAGTGCACGCAATTCTGGGCGTTGATCTGCAGGCGCTCGCCGTCCTGATCCTCGTTGGCAACGAACTCATAGACCCCGGCCGGGCAGTAGCGCGACTCCGGGCCCGCGTAGCGCGCCAGATTGACGTCCACCGGCACGCTGGCGTCCTTGAGCGTGAGGTGCGCCGGCTGGTTCTCCGCGTGGTTGGTGTTGGAGACGAACACCGAGGACAGCCGGTCGAACGTGATCTTGCCGTCGGGCTTGGGGTAGTCGATTTTGGCGCACTCGGCCGCCGGCTTGAGGAAGGTGTGGTCGGCCGCCGGGTTCTTCAGCGTCCACGGCGGCGTCTTCACGCCCAGGCGCGGCAGCAGCCAGTGCTCCACGCCCGTCATCAGCATGCCGATGGTCTGGCCCTTCTTGAACCAGGGCTTGAAGTTGCTGGCCGCCTTGAGTTCGTCGTACAGCCAGCTCTTCTCGAAGGCTTCGGGGTAGGCGGCCAGTTCGTCGTGCTGGCGGCCCGCCGCCACGGCCTCGTACAGGGCCTCGGCGGCCAGCATGCCGCTCTTGATGGCGGCGTGGCTGCCCTTGATGCGGCTGGCGTTCAGGTAGCCGGCGTCGCAGCCGACCAGCGCGCCGCCCGGGAACACGGTCTTGGGCAGGCTGGGGATGCCGCCGTTGTTGATGGCGCGCGCGCCGTAGCTCAGGCGCTTGCCGCCCTCGATGTGTTTCAAGATGGCCGGGTGCTTCTTCCAGCGCTGGAATTCCTCGAAGGGACTGAGCCAGGGGTTCTTGTAGTCGAGACCGACGACGAAGCCCAGCGTGACCTTGTTGTCCTCCAGGTGGTAGAGGAAGCCGCCGCCGAAGGTCTGCTTGTCCATCGGCCAGCCGGCGGTGTGCACCACCAGCCCGGGCTGGGCCTTGTCGGCCGGGATCTCCCACAGTTCCTTGAGGCCGATGCCAAAGCTCTGCGGGGCCTTGCCGTCCTGCAGCTTGAAACGGTCGAGCAACTGGCGGCCGAGGTGGCCGCGCGCGCCTTCGGCGAAGACGGTGTACTTGCCCAGCAGCTCCATGCCGAGCTGGAACTCGTCGGTGGGCTGGCCGTCCTTGCCCACGCCCAGGTTGCCGGTGGCCACACCCTTGACCGAGCCGTCGTCGTTGTAGAGCACCTCGGCGGCGGCAAAGCCGGGGAAGATCTCCACGCCCAGGCCCTCGGCCTGTTCGGCCAGCCAGCGCACCACGTTGCCCAGGCTGATGACGTAATTGCCTTCGTTGTGGAAGTTGTTGGGCACCAGGGCGGCCGGGGTGCGGGTGGCGCCGGTTTCGGTGAGCAGCAGCACTTCGTCGGCGCTGACGGGCTGGTTGAGAGGGGCGCCCAGCGCCTGCCAGTCGGGAAACAGCTCGGCGATGGCCCGGGGGTCCATGACGGCGCCGCTGAGGATGTGGGCGCCGGGCTCGGAGCCTTTTTCCAGCACGACCACCGAGAGGTCGCTGCCGCGCTCGGCGGCGAGTTGCTTGAGGCGGATGGCGGTCGCCAGCCCGCCCGGGCCGGCGCCGACGACGACCACGTCGTATTCCATGGACTCGCGCGGGCCGTATTGTTCGAGCAGTGCTTGTGGGGTCATCG
>JASGEH010000100.1:0-15558 GCA_047606565.1 Comamonas sp. | reverse complement strand
GCCGGCCTGCTGCTGGGCGCGGCCGCCGGTGTGGCGGCGCTGGCGCCCCGGCCGGCCGCCGCGCGCGAGGACCGGCTGTACTTCGACGAGCTGTACGGCCGCTTCGGCGTGCTCGGCATGGAATATTCGGACAAGGTCAAGGCGCTGGCCGGCCGCCGGGTGGCGATGCTGGGCTTCATGGCGCCGCCGCTCAAGGCCGAAGCGCTGTTCTTCGTGCTCACCAAGGTGCCGATGGCGCTGTGCCCGTTCTGCTCGTCGGATGCCGACTGGCCCGACGACATCGTGGTCGTCTACCTGGAGCGCAAGCAGACCTTCGTGCAGCCCAGCGCCCAGATCGAGGTGCGCGGCACGCTGGAAACCGGCTCCTGGCGCGACCCCGAAACAGGCTTCCTGAGCCTGCTGCGCCTGCGTCAGGCGCGTTTCGAGACCGCTTGAAACCCACACACCCATCCCCCACACCATGCTCGACCTGGAACTGACGGACCTGCGCGTGTCCTACCCCGGCCTGGGCGCGCCGGTGCTCGACATCCCCGCGCTGTGCATCGCCGCCGGCGCGCAAGTCGCGCTGACCGGCCCGTCCGGCTCGGGCAAGAGCACCTTCGTCCACGTCGTCACCGCGCTGGCGCGGCCTGGGCAGGGCCGCGTGCGCTGGGGCGGGACCGAGCTGTCGGCGCTGGGCGAGGGCGCCGCCGACCGCTGGCGCGGCGCCCACGTCGGCCTGGTGCTGCAGGACTTCCACCTGTTTGCCGGCCTGTCGGCGCTCGATAACGTGCTGCTGCCGGCGCGGCTGGCGCGCGCACTGCCGCCCGACGGCATCGGCCGGGCACGCGATCTGCTGGCGCGCTGCGGGCTGCAACGCCCCGGGCAGGCCATCGAGACGCTTTCGCGCGGCGAGATGCAGCGCGTGGCCGTGGCGCGCGCCCTGCTGCGCCGCCCCGGCGTGATCGTGGCTGACGAGCCCACCGCCAGCCTCGACGCCGAGCATGCCGCCAGCGTCGGCGGCCTGCTGGTCGAGCTGGCCGCCGCCGAGGGCGCGACCCTGATCGTGGTCTCGCACGACGCTCGCCTGACCGCGCGGCTGGCGCGGCGGCTGACGCTGGCCAATGGCCGCATCGTCGCCGACCAGTCCAGCACCGAAAACACCCAAGATTTCACCGCCGCAAGGACGGCAGCAACGACGGCCGCAACCGCCGCCGCAGCAGCCGCCATGGGGAGCGCCGGGGAGGGCGCGCGCGCATGATTCGCTTCATCCTGGCCGATTTGCGCCGCCTGTGGGCCGGCGCGCTGGTGGTCGTGCTGCTGGTCGCCTTCGCCGCCGCGCTGGGCACGGCCGTCAGCCTGCAGGAACGCGCGCTGCGGCTGGGCAGCGCGCGCGCGGCCGACAAGTTCGACCTCGTCATCGGCGCGGCTGGCAGCGAGACCCAGCTGGTGCTGTCCTCGGTCTTCCTGCAGGCCGCGCCGCTGCCGCTGCTGCCCGGCGAGGTGCTGGCGCGGCTGGCCAGCGACCCGCGCGTGCAGTGGGCCGCGCCGGTGGGCTTTGGCGACAGCTACGCCGGCTACCCCATCGTCGGCACCACCACCACGCTGGTGCGCGGCACCACGCCGGGGCTGCTGGCCGGCCGGCTGTTCGAACGCGAGGGCGAGGCGCTGGCCGGATCGGCCGTCGATCTGCCGCTGGGGCACGAACTGGCGCCGGTGCACGGCCAGGGCGAAGGCGAAGGCCATGCCCACGGCGGCGCGCGCTACCGCATCGTCGGCCGCCTGCAGGCCACGGGTACCCCGTGGGACCGCGCCATCCTGGTGCCCATCCAGTCCGTCTGGCACGTGCATGGCCTGGGGCGGGATGCAGCGGCCGACGCAGCAGGGGAGGGCGCTGACGATGGCGACGAGCACGAGCACGAGCACGAGCACGAGCACGAGCACGAGCACGAGCACGAGCATGGCGAGGGCGCCGGCCTGCGGCCCGACGCGCCGCTGGACGAGCGGTTCGGCCCCGGCACGCCGGGCGTGCCCGCCATCCTGGTCAAGCCGGCCTCGATCGCCGACGCCTACAAGCTGCGCCAGGCCTACCGCGCCGGCGCCACGCTGGGTGTGTTCCCGGCCGAGGTGCTGACGCGGCTCTACGGCACGCTGGGCGACGCCCGCGCCATCCTGGGCGCGGTCGCCGCCGCCGCACAGGCGCTGGTGGCCGCCGCGCTGGTGCTGGTCACCGTCATGCACGTCGGCCAGCGGCGGCGCCAGCTCGGCGCCCTGCGGGCCTTCGGCGCGCCCCGGCGGGCGGTGTTCGGCATCGTCTGGCTGGAACTGTTTGCGCTGCTGGCGCTGGGCATCGCGCTCGGGCTGGCGCTGGGCTGGGCCGTCTCGGCCGGCCTGGCGCAGGCTCTGGCCGCGCGCAGCGGTATCGTCATGCCCGTGGCCTTCGACCGCGAGGACCTGCCCATGGCGCTGGCCCTGTTCGGCTTCGCCGCCGTGCTGGCGGCCCTGCCCGCCGTGCTGGCCTACCGCCAGTCGCCGGTGCGGGCGCTGCGGGACTGAGGTTCCGCGCGGACGATCCATCCAGGGCGCTGCACGCTTGATCTCGGGGTGCATGGAGGCCGGCCGGTGGACTCCCGCTCGCCTAGATCGTGCATTTCTTGCATAAAGTTTCTTGGATTTATTCGTGGAGGGCGCTGGCCTCGCGCGGGATAGTCGGGCAAGACCCTCGACCCGCGCCGGTTGGATTTGCCTGCGACGCGGCCACGCGACCCACCCGAGAATCCTCATGAGCGTTCAATTCATCGGCATGATCCAGAGCCGCAAAGTCTCTGAAATCCACCCGGCCCAAGGCCCGGCGGTGGACCGCGACTATGTGAAGGCTTTCGCCCAGGCCCACGAGCAGGCCGGCTTCGACCGCATCCTGGTGCCGCTGGGCTCGACCAGCGTCGATCCCGTCATCACCGTGGCCTACGCGGCCTCGGTGACCGAGCGCATCCATTTCATGCTGGCCCACCGGCCCGGCTTCATCGCGCCGACGGTGGCCGCGCGCCAGCTCGCCACGCTCGACCAGTTCACCGGCGGGCGGCTGGCGGTGCACTTCATCTCGGGCGGGTCGGACGCCGAGCAGCGCCGCGACGGTGATTACCTCGACCACGACGCGCGCTACGAGCGCACCGACGAATACCTCGACGTGCTGCGCCGCGTCTGGACCGCCGAGCGGCCGTTCGACCACGCGGGCAAGCACTACCGCGTGGAAAACGCCTGGTCCGAGGTCAAGCCCGCGCAGCAGTCCGGCATCCCGGTCTTCTTCGGCGGCGCCTCCGAGGCCGCGCTGCGCGTGGCCGGCAAGCATGCCGACATCTACGCGCTGTGGGGCGAGTCGCTGGCGCAGGTGCGCGAGGTCGTCGCCCGCGTGCGCGCCGAGGCGGCCAGCCATGGCCGCACGGTGCGCTTTTCGCTGTCGCTGCGGCCCATCCTGGCGGCCACCGAGGACGAGGCCTGGGCGCGCGCCGACCGCATCCTGGAGCAGACCCGCGCATTCAGGCGGCAGGACACCGCAGGCCAGGCGCAGGGCTACAACGCGGGCGGACCGCAGCAGAGCGTGGGCGCGCAGCGCCTGCTGGCGGCCGCTGGCGACGGCGTGCGCACCGACAAGCGCCTGTGGACGGCGATCGCGCGCGAGATCGGCGGGCGCTCCAATTCGACCGCGCTGGTCGGCACGCCCGCGCAGGTGGCCGAGTCGCTGCTCGACTACTACGACGCGGGCGTCGACACCTTCCTGATCCGGGGTTTCGATCCGCTGGAAGACGCCACCGACTATGGCCGCGCGCTGATCCCGCTGACGCGCCAGCTCGTCGCCGAACGCCAGGCGCAGGCCGCCACGCGCCGCGCCGCCTGAATCCCTTCCCCCTCATTGCACAGCGAGCGCCCATGTCCGCAGTCCTCGAAACCACGGCACCGGCCGTCCCGGTCGTCTATCCGCCCAGCATCGAACGCGTGCGCAACGCCCGGCCCGAGCGCCGTGACTGGTTCGACCCGATCCCGCCGCGCGCCACGCCCGAGGCCGAGCGCGTCTACCGCAAGCAGCGCCTGGCCGTCGCCTTCCGCCTGTTCGGGCGCTACGGCTTCGACCAGGGCCTGGCCGGCCACATCACCGCGCGCGATCCGGAGCTGCACGACCACTTCTGGGTCAACCCCCTCGGCCTGCATTTCTCGCGCATCAAGGTCTCCGACCTGCTGCTGGTCAACGCGCAAGGCGAGATCGTGGTCGGCCAGGGGCCGCTCAACCGCGCGGCCTTCGCCATCCACGCCGCGCTGCACGAGGCGCGGCCCGACATCATCGCCGCCGCCCACACCCACTCGACCTACGGCAAGGCCTGGTCGGCGCTGGGCCGAACGCTCGACCCGCTGAGCCAGGATTCCTGCGCCTTCTACCAGGACCACGCGCTGTTCGACGACTTCCGCGGCGTGGTGCTGGAGACCGACGAGGGCTTTCGCATCGCCCAGGCGCTGGGCGACAAGAAGGCCGTCATCCTCAAGAACCACGGCATCCTGACCGCCGGCCCCAGCATTGAGGCCGCCGCCTGGTGGTACATCGCGCTGGAGAACGCCTGCCATATCCAGCTGCTGGCCGAGGCCGCCGGCACGCCCATCCCCATCGATCCCGAAACCGCCGCGCTCACCCACGAACAGGTCGGCCGCGCGGGCGGCGCGCTGTTCTCCTTCCAGTCGCTCTACGACGGGCTGGTGGCGGCCGAGCCGGAAGTTCTGGCGTAGCGCGTCGCTGCCGCTGCGCCTTTGCCGGACCACGTTGGCCGTGGCCGGTCCTCTTTTCATTGCGCCATTCCCGGTTCCCGAAGGAAGCTGTCCATGTCTTTCGACTTTCCGATCTCGCGCCGCCACGCGGCCGCGCTGCTGGGCGCCGCGCTCGGCGCGCCCTGGGCCGCCCCCGCTGGCGCCCAGGGTGCCAGCATCACTCCTACCCCCGCATCCGCGCCCGTTCGCGGCGGCACGCTGCGCTGGGCCTTGCTGGTCGAACCCCAGACGCTGGTGCCCATCAACACCACGGCGGGCGGCCCCGTCGACATCGGGCCCAAGGTGGTCGAGGGACTGCTGCGCTACGACGCGCAGCTCAACCCCCAGCCCCTGCTGGCCACGGCCTGGGAGATTTCGCCCGATGGCCTGCGCTACACCTTCCGGCTGCGCCAGGGCGTGAAATGGCATGACGGCCAGCCCTTCACCTCGGCCGACGTGGCCCATGCCATTGGCCTGCTCAAGCAATACCACCCGCGCGGACGCGCCACGTTCGCACAGGTGCGCGAGGTGCGCACGCCCGATGCGCACACCGCCGTCCTGCTGCTCGACAAACCCGCGCCCTACCTGCTGACGGCGCTGGCCTCGGCCGAGTCGCCCATCGTGCCGCGCCACCTGTACGAGGGGCGCGACCTGGCCAGCAATCCCTACAACCGCGCGCCGGTGGGAACCGGCCCGTTCCTGTTCAAGGAATGGGTCAAGGGCAGCCACGTCACGCTGGTGCGCAACCCCGATTACTGGGATGCGCCGCGCCCCTACCTCGACCAGATCGTGGGCCGCTTCATCACCGATGCCGCCGCGCGCGCGGCCGCGCTGGAGGCGGGCGATATCGACATCGCGGGCAATGCCGTGCCGGTGGGCGAACTCGACCGCTTCGCGCGGTTGCCCGCGCTGCGCATCGACAACTCGGCCTGGCCCTACCAGGGCCAGCACAACCAGATCGTGCTCAACCATGAGACGCCCGCGCTGCAAAAGCGCGAAGTGCGCCGGGCCATCGCGCAGGCCATTTCCATCGAGGGCATCAACAAGCGCGCCTGGTTCGGCAAGGGCGTGCCCTCGGCCACGGCCATCGGCGTGGCCAGCCGCTACCACGCGGCCTCGATCGCCTTCCACCCCTTCGACCCGGCAGCGAGCGAGCGCCTGCTCGACCAGGCCGGACTGCCGCGCGCAGCGGGCGGGCGGCGCCTGGCGCTGAGGCTGGCCTCCAATCCCTACACCGACCGGCGCATCGCCGACATCGTGCGCCAGTCGCTGCAGAAAGTCGGCATCGACGCGGTGCTGCGCGAGTACGACTTCGGCACCTACGTAAACAAGATCTACACCGAGCGCGACTTCGACATCACCGTCGAGTCGGAATCCAACCTGTTCGACCCGACGGTGGGCGTGCAGCGCCTGTACTGGTCGAAGAATTTCCAGATCGGGCTGCCGTTCTCCAATGCGGGCCATTACGTCAACGCCGAAGTCGACCGCTTGCTCGAAGCCGCCGCCGTCGAACCCGACGAGGCCCGGCGACGCGCGCTGTTCGCCCAGTTCCAGCAGGCGGTGTGGGACGACGTGGCGGTCATCGACATCGGCAAGCCACCCGAATCCGTCATCACCAGCCGCCGCCTGGCCGACGACCAGCCCAGTGCCGAGCGGGTGTATGGCAGCTTCGCGGGGCTGTACTTTGTGGGGTGAGTAGCGTGCCGGGCGGCACCCCGGCCGCGCTGCATCTGGCGCTCTACGTCACCGAGACCGGCGCCCAACTGGGCGCCTGGCGGCATCCGCTGGCGGGCGACGTGCCGGCGCTGGACTGGCGCTTCTACCGCGACCTGGCGCGGCAGGCCGAGGCGGCGTGCATCGACTTCGTGTTCCTGGCCGACAAGCTGGCCATCGACGACGTCTACGGCGCCAGCTTCGAGGCCACGGTGCAGTCGCGCGCCATGCCGCAGCACGCCGAGCCGCTGTCCATCATGGCCGCGCTGGCCGGGGCGACCGAGCGCATCGGCCTGGCCGGCACCGTGTCGGCCACCTATGCCGATCCCTACGCCACGGCGCGCGCGCTGGCCACCATCGACCATCTGAGCGGCGGGCGCGTGGGCTGGAACCTGGTGACCTCGGTCAGCGACAGCGAGGCGCGCAACTTCGGGCGCGAGCGCCATCTCGACCATGACGCGCGCTACCGCAAGGCCGAGGAATTCGCGCAACTGCTGCGCAAGCTCTGGGACAGCTGGGGCGACGGCTGGCGGCTGGCCGACCGCGCCAGCGGGCAGTACGCCGACCCTGGGCGCTTGCGCTACGTGGACCACGCCGGCGAATGGTTTCGCGTGCGCGGGCCGCTCAATGTCCCGCGTCCGCCGCAAGGCCACCCGGTGCAGATCCAGGCCGGCGTCTCGGGCAATTTCCAGCGCACCGCCGCGCAGGCCGCCGAGGTGATCTTCGCGGTGCAGCCGGACTTGGCGCGCGCCCAGGCCTTCTACGCCGATTTCAAGCAGCGCCTGGCGGCGCTGGGCCGGGATCCGGACAGCCTCAAGATCCTGCCCGGCCTGGTCCCGGTGATCGGCGCGACCCCGCGCGAGGCGCGGGACCTGGCGCGCGAGCTGCGCGAAAAGGTGCTGCCGCGCGCGGCCCTGAGCTTCATCTCGGCCAGCATGAACCACGACCTGTCGCAGTACGCGCTGCACGAGCCGGTGCCCGACATCGCCAGCCGCGTCACCGGCAGCAAGGGGCGCTTCGAGGCGGCGCTGCGGCAGGCGCGCGAGCAGGGGCTGACGCTGGCCGAATTCGGCGTCGGCTATGCGCAGTCGCTGTCCTTCTTCTCGCCGTTCGGCACCGCCGCCGAGGTGGCCGACCAGATCGCCACCTGGCACCAGGGCCGGGCTTGCGACGGTTTCGTGGTGCTGCCGGCGATCATGCCGTCGGGCGCGCAGGCCTTTTTGTCCGAAGTCGTGCCCGAACTGCAGTCGCGTGGCATCTTCAGGACCGCCTACCCGGGCCGCACGCTGCGCGACACACTGGGGCTGGCGCGGCCGGCGGATGGGTTCTGGCGGGGCTGATGTCGAGAAAGTTCATGACACACTGGACTCGGAAATCTGCCATGCCGCAGTCTCTTGCCATGGATCAGAAACACGCAGGGCTTCCATGAAGAGGGTTTTAAGCGTTGGCCGGGCGTTGCTGCAATTCTTCCCCCTGACGGTTTTCCTGCGGGTGGCCTTCCTGCATGGCCAGCCGCAGTCGGCCGACTGGTTGCAGGCCTTTGTCTGGGGTGGCGCAGCCGCCCTGCTGCAATTCGCGTTGGCCGTGTTTTTCTCGCGCGGCCAGCCCTTGAATCGCTTGGTTCTGGGCGTCAATTGCTATTTGGTGGCCGGGGCCGTCGCGGTCGTTTCGAATCAGGACGCCTTGCTGAAATGGCTGCATGACTTGAAGGAGAGCGGCCTTTTCTTGTGCCTGCTGGGGGTCGGCCTTTGGACCACGGTGGCGTCCCGGTCGGGCTTTGTCGGTGCCACGGGAGCCGCCGCGCCGCGCGAGGTCCGGGTTTATTCCATGGGCTTGGTGGTCTTGGCCGCTCTGGCCGTGGCCGCGTCTTTCGGGTTCAGGGGGCAGATCCTCTTTTCTGCGGCAGTGCCCTTGATTGTGCTCAATGTGGCGACTCGGGTGTTCAAGAGGCGATTGCAGAGTGGGGTGTTGGTCCAGCCTGAATGATGCGCAAGGGCCATGATGAACGGCTGCCTCATTTATAAGATTTCCGCATAAAGTTGGCGAAAAACATTCCTTGAGGTGGGTTGCTGGTTTTCCTAGATTGGCGGGCTTTGGCCTTCTCCCGGTCCGCCACCATGCCCCTGAACCTGCACCGCCGCACGCTGTTTTCTTCCACTGCCGCCGTCGCGGCCTATCTCTCGGGCGCCATGCCGCTGTCGGCGCTGGCGCAGGCGGTGCGCCAGGGGGCGGGGCAGCCGGTGCGCGGCGGGGTGCTCAACGTGGCGGTTTCGCCCGAGCCGACGCTGCTGACCTCGGCCTTCATCACCACCATGAACATCGGCATGCTGTCGTCCAAGGTGCTCGAAGGGCTGGTGAGCTATGACCTGGACTTGAAGCCGGTGCCGGCGCTGGCGACGTCGTGGAGCACGGCGGCCGACGGCAAGACGCTGACCTTCAAGTTGCGCCAGGGCGTGAAGTGGCATGACGGCCAGCCCTTCACCTCGGCCGACGTGGCCTGGACGCTGGAGGAGGTGTGGAAGAAGCTGCACCCCTTCGGCCGCGCCGCCTTCGCCAACGTCGTGAAGGTGGAGACGCCGGACGCGCACACGGTGGTGATCCGCCTGTCGGCGCCGGCGCCCTACATCCTCAACTACATCAACACCTACGGCGCGCAAATCCTGCCCCGGCATCTCTACCAGGGCAAGGACGTGCTGACCAATCCGCTCAACAACGCGCCGGTGGGCACCGGGCCCTTCGTGTTCAAGGAGTGGGTCAAGGGCAGCCACGTGCGGCTGGAGCGCAATCCGCATTACTGGGGGCGCGGGCCGGGTGGCGAGCCGCAGCCTTATCTGGACGGCATCGTCTTCAAGTTCATCCCCGACGCGGCCGCGCGCACGGTCGCCATCGAGGCCGGCGAGATCGACGTGGCGCTGGGCTCGATCGTGCCGCTGACCAACCTCAACCGCTTCCGCGACGAGCAGAAGTACACGCTCAACCTCGACGACGGCCGCTACCTCTCGACCATCTTCCTGCTGCAGTTCAACGTGCGCCGCCCGTATTTCCAGGACCGGCGCGTGCGCCAGGCCTTCGCGCATGCGATCGACAAGAACGCGCTGCTGAAGATCGTCTTCCTGGGCTACGGCAAGGCCGCGACCGGGCCGGTGCCGTCTTCGGTGGTCAACTACTACAGCGATCAGGTGCGCAAGTACCCCTTCGATCCCCAGCGCGCCGAGGCCTTGCTCGACGAGGCCGGCTTCAAGAAGGGGCCGGACGGCAAGCGCCTGAAGATCACGCTGGACTTCGACGGCTTCGGCGGCCCCATCGGCCAGCGCTCGGGCGAGTTCATCAAGCAGTCGCTCGCGCGCGTGGGCGTCGAAGTCGAGCTGCGCAGCGGCGACACCGCGACCTACCTGCGCCGCATCTTCACCGACCAGGACTACGACCTGATGACCTCCAGCCTGCACCGCCTGCCCGACCCGACGCTGGGTGTGCAGCGCCTGTACTGGACCGACAACATCCGCAAGGGCGTGCCGTGGACCAATGGCTCGGGCTACTCCAACCCCGAACTCGACAAGGTCATGGAGGCCGCCGCCGTCGAGCCCGACGAGGCCCGGCGCCGCGCCCTCATCGTGCAGTGGCAGCAAATCGTGCAGGAGGACGTGCCGCTGATCGAGCTGATCGAGCAGACCTGGGTCACGGTGCAGACGGCGCGCTACCACAAGGCGCTGCCGCAGGGCGACGGCTTGTTCGCCTCGCTGGCCGACGCCTGGATCGAGCCCCGCACCGGGCGCTGACGCGATGGCCCGCGGCATCGCCTCCTTCGTCGCGCGGCGCCTGCCGCAGGCCGTGCCCGTGGTGCTGGGCATCGCGCTGCTCAACTTCGTGGTGCTGCAACTGGCCCCGGGCGACGTGGTGGACGTGCTGGCCGGCGAGGCCGGCGCGGCCACGCCCGAATCCATGGCCGCGCTGCGCGCCCAGTTCGGGCTGGACCAGCCGGTGGCGGCGCAGCTGTGGCACTACCTGCTGCGGCTGGCCAGCTTCGACCTGGGTTTCTCCTACCGGCAGAACATGCCGGTGCTCGACCTCGTGCTGGACCGGCTGCCGGCCACGCTGCTGCTGATGGGCGCGGCGCTGGCGGTGGCGCTGGCCCTGGGCATCGCGCTGGGCGTGCTGACCGCGCTGGCGCCGGGCAAGTGGTTCGACCAGACGGTCTCGGCGCTGGTGCTGTTCGCCTATGCCATGCCGACCTTCTGGCTGGGCCTGATGGCCATGGTGCTGTTCGCCGGCAAGCTGGGCTGGCTGCCCTCGGGCGGCATGGGGGACATCGGCTTCGAGGGCGGCTGGGGCGCGCGGCTGGC
This sequence comes from Comamonas sp., assembly GCA_047606565.1. Classification (GTDB taxonomy): domain Bacteria; phylum Pseudomonadota; class Gammaproteobacteria; order Burkholderiales; family Burkholderiaceae_C; genus Comamonas_F. The sequence goes on along the minus strand of JASGEH010000100.1, from coordinate 4,735 downwards.
CGACACCGCGCGCCACCTGGTGCTGCCGGCGCTGACGCTGGCGACCTTCTACCTGGCCGCCTACGCCAAGCTGGTGCGCGGCGCCATGCTGGAGGTGCTGGGCGCGGACTTCATCCGCACCGCGCGCGCCAAGGGCGTCTCGCGCCCCGGCGTGCTGCTGCGCCATGCGCTGCGCAACGCGCTGCTGCCGCTGGTCACCATGTTGGGCTACCAGGTCTCGGCGCTGCTGGGCGGGGCGGTGCTGGTGGAAAGCGTGTTCGCCTGGCCCGGCATCGGCCGCCTGGCCTTCGAGGCGGTGACCGCGCGCGATTTCAACCTGTTGCTGGGCATCCTGCTGCTGAGTTCCATTCTGGTCACGCTGCTCAACATCGCCGCCGACGTGGTGGTGGCCTGGCTGGACCCGCGCGTCGACCTGGCCGGGGGCCGGCCATGAGCGCTGGCAAGGGCCGCAGCGGCGTGGCCGCCCGGCCCGGCGTGGTGGTAGTGACCACCGGCCGCGCGCGCGGCGCGAACCGGCTGCGCGCGGTGCCGGGCTGGCTCTGGCGCCATCCCCAGGTCGCCCTCGGCGGGCTGCTGCTGGCGGCCATCGCGGTCGTGGCGCTGCTGGGGCCGCTGCTCTACCCGGGCGACCCGTGGGAGATGGTGGGCGCGCCGCTGGTCTGGCCCGGCGAGGACCCGGCCACGCCGCTGGGCACCGACCTGATGGGCCGCGACATCGTCACCGGCCTGGTCTCCGGCGCGCGCGTGTCGCTGCTGGTGGGGCTGGTCAGCACCGTGCTGGCGGCGGTGCTGGGCGTGCTCATCGGCGCCGTCGGCGGCTACTGGGGCGGCGGGATCGACAACGCGCTCATGCGGCTGACGGAAATCTTCCAGACCGTGCCCAAGTTCGTGCTGGCGGTGGTGCTGGTGGCGATCTTCAAGCCCACTATCGCCACCGAGGTGATCGCCATCGGCGTGGTCTCGTGGCCGGCCACCGCGAGGCTGGCGCGCACCGAGTTCATGCGCCTGCGCAACCGCGAATTCGTGCTGGCCGCGCGCGCCATGGGCCTGGGCAGCGGCCACGTCATCTGGCGCCACATCCTGCCCAACGCCCTGGGGCCGGTGATCGTGGTCGCCACGCTGACCATCGCCACCGCCATCCAGACCGAGGCCGCGCTGGCCTTCCTGGGCCTGTCCGACCCCAACGTCATGAGCTGGGGCGCCCTCATCGGCGCCGGCCGCGAGCAGGTCGTCGACGCCTGGTACATCTGCGCGCTGCCCGGCGCGGCCATCGTGCTGACGGTGCTGGCCTTCAACCTGCTGGGCGAGGGGCTGGGCGATGCGTTCAATCCGCGGCTGAGGCGGCGACGATGACTCCCCGACCCGCCGCGCGCTTCACCTCAATACCTTCCAGTATTTCCCTCGATTCACTGGAAAGGCGTTGGCCATATTTGCGACTGCATTGATCGCTGCCTGCTTGATTTCATTTGCTCGCAGTTTCTCGGCCAGCCCGCTGGGTGGTGGTGTGAAATAAAGGAATTTACGCTGTGTCATCCGTAGACTCGATCATCGTCCTCGACATAGACGGTACTGTCACTGACAGTGTCCGCCCTCATCAAATCGCTTTTGAGAAGGCGATCCAGTCTTTCGATTTTCCAGAACTTTCTACGGAATGGGGAAAATACAAACACCACTCCGACAGTGGCATCTTGAGAGAGGCATGGGAAAAAGCAAGATTTCCAGGGCAGCCGGATCTTCTGAAACTAGAGAAGAATTATAAGATTGCATACGATGGGGTTAAAGAGAGTTTCTCCATCAAGGAGATTGCTGGCGCGAGGACATTTATTGCCAGAATGCAAGGTGCTTGGAATATTGTCTTTGCAACAGGCAGTCTTCGGTATGGCGCTGAGCATAAATTATCCATTCTGGGGCTCGACGTGAACGATCTCATCCTGGTGACCGCTTCCGAGTTTTCTACTCGCGAAGAACTGGTTCGCGAGGCCGTTTTGCAAGGATGTGCCCAAGCGAAGATTAAAAGTCCGCGTCGCGTCATTTCGATCGGTGACGGGGTTTGGGATCTGAAAACCGCCCAAAATCTCGGCTATGAGTTCGTGGGGATGGGCCAGGGAACAAAAGCAGCGCAGCTCTCAGCATTGAATGCACCCGTTTATGCCGATTTCGATGCCCTGTTGGCGGACCCGGAATCGATCTTCGCGGCAGATTGTTTTGGGAAGAGAATGAGTTAGCCATGCGGGAACCTGCCACTGCATCAGCCGCCTTCGTGGAACCCTCTTCATCCGATGGCTACCGAGTTTGAGTACAACAGCAATCGTTGCCGAAATAGAGCAGCTTCTCGACACAAGATGCGATGTCATAGAAGTTCACTCGCGGCGTTCGTGAGAACGTGTTCAGTCGCCGCAAAACAGTTTTCGAAAAATTCGCAGAATTCGCAAAAGGAGCCCTGAACTTGTCCATGCCACCCATGACGTCCGTGGCGACGCCCACGTCTCCGCTTTCGATCCCCCTTCCACGCAAGCGCCTGGGCTTTTTCAGTCGGCTGCTTGACGACGTGCCCGCGGCCGAGCGCTACCGCCGGGGCACCGAGCAGATCGCGCACGCCGAGGCGCTGGGCTTCGACAGTGCCTGGGTTGCGCAGCATCACTTCCACGAACACGAAGGCGGCTTGCCTTCGCCCTTCGTCTTTCTTGCGCAGGTGGCGGCGCGCACGCGCCGTATCCGCCTGGGGACAGGCATCATCACGCTGTCGCTGGAAAACCCGCTGCGCGTGGCCGAGGACGCCATCGTGCTGGACCTGCTCTCGGGTGGGCGGCTGGAGCTGGGCGTGGGAACGGGCGGCACGCCGGCCTCGTTCACGGCCTTCGGACTGGACAGCGAAGCGCGTGCGGCGTTGTTCACGCAGGGCCTGGACACGCTGCGTCAGGCCCTGGCCGGCCAGCCCTTGCCCGGCGGCGACCGGCTCTACCCGGACGGCGATGCGCTGTTGGGCCGCTTCTGGCAGGCTACCTTCTCGGCGACCGGCGGCGCGCGTGCCGGCCGGGCCGGCGACGGACTGATGCTCTCGCGCACCCAGCCGCGCACGGCCGAGGCGCCGCAGGCCACGCTGGCCGAGATCCAGTCCCCGATCATCGAGGCCTACCTGCAGGCCTTGCCGGCCGGCACGGCGCCACGCATCCTGGCCTCGCGCACCCTGTTCGTGGCTGACACGCGCGAAGAGGCCCGCCGCTGGGCCGAAGCCGGCCTGCGCCGGGCTGTGGCGCGCTTCGCGCAGGTCGTGCAACAGCCGGGACTGGATGTGGGCGTCGGCCCGGATGCCCCGCTGGACGATCTGATCGCCGCCTACGACGTGCATGTGGGCTCGCCGCAGGACGTGATCGCCTCGCTGCGCGCCGACGCCACCTTGGCGCAGGTCAGCGACCTGGTCTTCCAGGTGCATTCGGTCGATCCGCCGCATGCCGCCATCCTGCGTTCCCTCGAACTCACGGCGCGCGAGGTCGCGCCCGCGCTGGGCTGGTCGCCGGCGCCGTGATGGCTGGCGCGGGGGCGGGGGCCGGGCTCTGGAACAGGGCGCCGGCCGGCACCCGGGCGGCGGGGGCTCAGGCGATGCACCAATTTGACGCCGATCCAGCCGTCTCATGGTCATGAGACGGGCTATATGCCACTAAAAACTGCGATATACAACGGCATGCTTGCCGGGTGAGGGGGATGCGGCATGGGCGTTGCTAGAGCGAGAGGGTGCCCGCACTGCCCGTCCAACAGCATCCATAAAAGGAGCAGCCCCATGCAAGCAAAGCCCGCCTCCGTCATCCCTGCCGTCGCGCGGCAGGTCCCCGCTTCAAGGCGGCGTTCGCCGGCCGTGCTCATCCTGGGTGCCATGGTGCTGGGCATCCTGGTCGGCTACATGATCTTCGTGAGCTTTCCGGACAAGCAGGTGGCCGCGCAGATCGCGGGCTACATCTCGATCCTGTCGGACGTCTTCCTGCGCCTGATCAAGATGCTGATCGCGCCGCTGGTGTTCTCGACCCTGGTCATCGGCATCGCCCACATGGGCGACAGCGCCTCCGTCGGCCGGGTCTTCGTCAAGGCGCTGGGCTGGTTCTTCATGGCTTCGCTGCTGTCGCTGGTGCTGGGCCTGGTGCTGGCCAACGGACTGCAGCCGGGCCGCAACCTCGGGCTGCCGCTGCCCGACATCGGCGCGCAAACCCATCTGGCGACCGCGCAATTCACGCTCAAGGACTTCGTGAGCCATCTGGTGCCCAAGTCATTCGCCGAGGCCATGGCGGACAACGAGATCCTGCAGATCGTGGTCTTCTCCCTGTTCTTCGGGGTCGCGCTGGCGGCCCTGGGGGAGCGGGCCCGCACGCTGGTGGCGATGATCGAAGAGCTGTCGCACGCCATGCTTAAGATCACCGGCTACGTGATGAAGCTGGCGCCGGTCGCGGTGTTCGCGGCCATGTCGGCGACCGTCGGCGTCAATGGGCTGGGCATCCTGCTCAAGTTCGCGGTCTTCATGGGCGATTTCTACCTCGCGCTGTTCGTGCTCTGGTGCCTGATCACGCTGGCCGGCTTCGTGTTCCTGGGGCCGAGGGTGTTCAAGCTGCTGGCGCGGATCAAGGAGGCCTTCATGCTGTCCTTCGCCACCGCCAGCTCCGAGGCGGCCTACCCCAAGATCCTCGACGCGCTGGACCGCTTCGGCGTCAAGCGCAAGATCTCGAGCTTCGTGATGCCCATGGGCTAT
>JASGEH010000099.1:0-2606 GCA_047606565.1 Comamonas sp. | reverse complement strand
TCCCTGCGCCAGGTCCGCCGCGAATTCCCGGCGGGCGAGCAGACCATCGCCGTCCTCAAGGACGTCGACCTGGCCATCCATGCCGGCGAGATGGTCGCCATCGTGGGCGCCTCCGGCTCGGGCAAGTCCACGCTGATGAACATCCTGGGCTGCCTGGACAAGCCCACGCGCGGCAGCTACGCCGTGGCCGGGCGCGAAACCGGCCAGCTCGGCCCCGACGAGCTGGCCGAGCTGCGCCGCGAGCACTTCGGCTTCATCTTCCAGCGCTACCACCTGCTGTCGGACCTGACGGCGCAGGGCAACGTGGAGGTGCCGGCGGTCTACGCCGGCCTGCCGCCGCCGCAGCGCCATGCGCGCTCGCGCCAGTTGCTCGACCGCCTGGGGCTGGGCGACCGCACCCACCACACGCCCGGCAAGCTCTCGGGCGGCCAGCAGCAGCGCGTGTCGATTGCCCGCGCGCTGATGAACGGCGGCAGCGTCATCCTGGCCGACGAGCCGACCGGCGCGCTCGACAGCAAGAGCGGCGAGGAGGTCATGAAGATCCTCCAGGAGCTGCATGCCGAGGGCCACACCATCATCATCGTCACCCACGACATGCAGGTGGCCGAGCACGCCGAGCGCATCATCGAGATCAGCGACGGCGTCATCATCGGCGACACCCAGCGCCGCGCGCGCGTGGCGTCGGCCGCGCGGCCGCAAGCGCGCGCGCAGCGCCTGTCGTGGATGGACCGGCGCCGCGCGCTCTGGGACCGCTTCACCGAAGCCTTCCACATGGCCCTGCTGGCCATGAACGCGCACCGGCTGCGCACCTTCCTGACCATGCTCGGCATCATCATCGGCATCGCCTCGGTGGTCTCGGTGGTGGCGCTGGGCACCGGCTCGCAGCAGAAGGTGCTGCAGAACATCAGCGCCATCGGCACCAACACCATCGAGATCATGCCCGGCACCGGCTTTGGCGACCGCCGCTCGGGCGCGGTGCGCACGCTGGTGCCGTCGGATGCCGAGGCGCTGGCGCGGCAGAGCTATGTCGAGGCGCTGTCGCCGCAGGTCTCCACCTCGGTCACGCTGCGCTACCGCAACATCGAGGCCAGCGCCACCGTGGCCGGCGTGGGCGAGAGCTTCAACCTGGTCAAGGGCCTCAAGCTGGCCCAGGGCACCTGGTTCGACCGCCACGCCGTGCAACTGCGTACCCAGGCCGCCGTGATCGACGAGAACACGCGCGCCGCGCTGTTCGCCAACAACCCCAACCCGATCGGCGAGGTGATCCTGCTGGGCAAGGTGCCGATGCGCGTGATCGGCGTCACCGCCAAGCAGGACATCGTGGGCTTCGGCAACACCGACAGCCTCAACATCTGGATCCCCTACACCACGGCCATGGGCCGCATGGTCAAGCAGAGCCACCTGCGCAGCATCACCGTGCGCGTGGCCGACGACGCCCCGATGGCGGCGGCCGAGCAGGGCATCACGCAGTTGCTGGCCTCGCGCCACGGCCGCGTCGATTTCTTCGTGCTCAACACCGACAGCATCCGCCAGACCATCGAGAGCACCACCCAGACCATGACGCTGCTGATCTCCTCCATCGCCGTCATCTCGCTGATCGTCGGTGGCATCGGGGTGATGAACATCATGCTGGTGTCGGTCACCGAACGCACCCGCGAAATCGGCGTGCGCATGGCCGTGGGGGCTCGGCAAAGCGACATCCAGCAGCAGTTCCTGATCGAGGCGGTGCTGGTGTGCGTGCTCGGCGGCATCCTCGGCATCCTGGGCGCGCTGGCCTTCGGGCAGGTGTTCTCGCGCACCAGCAGCGACTTCACCCTGGCCTATTCGAGCAGCGCCATGGTCGCCGCCTTCCTCTGCTCGACGCTGATCGGCGTGGTCTTCGGCTTCCTGCCGGCGCGCAGCGCCGCGCAGCTCGACCCGGTCGACGCCCTGGCGCGCGATTGAACGCGGCCCCCTTTCCCATGCAGCAAGACGACATGCCCCAAGCTTCCCGCCCGGCGCACCGCGCCGCCACCCGCGCCATGCCGCTGCTGGCCGCACTCGTGCTGGCCGGCTGCGCCAGCCCCGCGCATCACGACGCGCGCCCCACGCTCGACCTGCCCGCGAACTGGGCACAGCCGGCTGCGGCCCCGGCCACCGGCTCGGCCGCGCCGGACGCGCCAGCCAGCCCCCCATGGGCGGCGAGCGCACGCTGGTGGGAACGCTTCGGCGACCCCGCCCTCAACCAGTTGATCGACGAGGCCCTGGCGCGCAACAACGACCTGGCGAGCGCCGCGCTCAACGTGCGCCAGGCGCAGCTCGAAGCCGACCTCAACAACGGCGATCCGCTGGTCTACGGCGCCCAGGCCGGCCTGTCGGCCGACGCCACGCGCCGCCTCGACACCGGCCGCACCAGCAACAGCCGCGCCAGCAGCGCCTCGGCCAGCGTCAGCTACAGCATCGACCTGTGGGGCCGGCTGGCGCGGCAGCGCGACATCGCGCAATGGGCGCTGCAGGCCACGGAGGCCGACCGCGAGACGGTGCGACTCAACATCATCGGCACCACCGCCAGTCTGTACTGGCAACTGGGCTACCTCAACCAGCGCCTGCGCGCGGCCGAACAAAGC